>NZ_JAATJL010000001.1:316149-632299 GCF_011927905.1 Arthrobacter pigmenti | reverse complement strand
GGCAAGCGCGACTTCAGGAGGCCGTGGCGATGTTTGACCCGATCCCCTTCGATGGTGCGGCCGCCCGCAGTTACGGGCTGATTGTCGCTGCCGTCGCCGGGGAAGGACGGAAGCCGCGTAGCCGAGTCGCGGATCTGCTGATTGCAGCGACTGCCCGCGCAAACGGCCTCGACCTCTACACGCGCAACGGAGATGACTTCGTGGGGCTTGAGGATCTGGTCCGCGTCATCACAATCTGACTTCAAGGCATTGACAGTGGCTCCCAATCGAGGACGATCAGAGGTACACACCGATCAAGGGGACACCATGGCAGCGAACGACGACGACGGCACCAACCTCCCGATCCAGGTCGAGCTGGTCCCAGATTCCGTTGACCCCGCATTGCGCATCCCGGGTGCGGTCGCGGCTGCAGCGATTGCACCGAGCGCGGCGCTTGCGTTCTTCGCACCCGACGACGGCGCCTCACCCTACGCCGATCCGTCAGCTTTGCGTGCCGGCGGCTCGGGCGAGACCTACGCGGAGGTTGCCGAAGCCGGACCTGAGGCCGACTACGCCGGGTCCTTCGACGCCGGCGCAGCGGATGGCGGAGCAGGCGGCGAGTAGGTGCCGTCGACCGTTGGGTTTACTTACGCGTCCATGGGAGGACAATCAGTACAGTGCGTGGGTTTTCAGGAAATCGCGCACTGTCTGCTGGAAAAGCTCCGGTTCGTCTGATGGCGGTGAGTGCCCGGACTCCTCGAAGATGGCAAGTTGTGAATCCGGAATCAGTTCGGCGATCCGCTCGCTGCAGGAGACCGGCGTGATCCAGTCTGTCCGCCCGACAGTCACCAGCGCGGGACAGCTGACGCTGGGAAGCATCGGCTTCACGTCGTAATGGTTCAGGTTCTGCGAGAAGGCCGCGTTGTGGGTGGCGTAGTGGTAGTCGGTGCTGTTGACCCGTTCCTCCACCACCGCGGGGTCGAACGTGAATCCGTACAGCGGCAGCAGTTCACGCCAGGAGTCCTTGAAGTCCTGATTGTCGCGGATCCGGCCCTCCATCATGCGCATCAGCATGTCCTCATCGATATCAACCCGGTCAGATGAGCGGGCGTTGGCGATCGCGAGGTCGTTGTGCTCGTGGTCTGCAGAGGTGTCCCGCAGCACCAGGGCCCGCAGCCGCTCCGGATGCGCAATGGCGTACTCCATGGCGATGAATCCGCCGTAGGATCCGCCAGCCATCACAAACGTTTCGGCGCCGGCCCACTCGCGGAGCGCATCGACGTCGGCCACCCATTGCTCATGTGTGAACGGCCCGGTGTCGCCGCTCTTGCCGCTTCCGCGCGCGTCGAAGACGAGTACCCGGAACAGGTCCGAAAGCGGCCCGAAGGCCATGCGCGGCTCGCTCTTCGAACCCAGGCCGGGAGCGCCGTGGTGTGCAATGAGCAATGGTGCGTCGGGATCGTCGCCCAACAGTTCGACGTCGAGCGGGTTGCCGTTGATGGTCAGGATCATGGGGTGCCTTTCACAGTTTGATAATGACGTCGTCGAGGTCGCGCGGGTAGCAGGTGAGGCGTTCGGCGCCGTCGTCGGTAATCAGGACGGTGTCCGAGATCCGGTAGCCGGCGTGCCCGGGAACGTAGATTCCCGGTTCGCTCGACACCACCATCCCGGCTTCAAGCGCCGATGCGTCACCGTCCTCAAGCCACGGTGGCTCATGGAAGTTCAGCCCGATTCCGTGGCCCTGCCGGTGCCGGATATACTCGCCGAGCCCGGCATCCCGAATGACGTCCAGGCAGGCCCGGTTGACGTCGCGGCAGACGGCGCCCGGCCGCAGTTCCTTGGTGCCGACCTCCTGTGCACGGTGGTCTGCCTCGAAGTAGCGCCGCTGCTCATCGGTGGGATCGCCAAGGAAGAAGGTCCGCTCACTTTCGGCGTAGCGTCCGCCCACCGCGCCGCCCAGGGACAGGATGACGGTATCGCCCGGTTGCAGCCTGTACGACGACGGCAGTCCGTGCGGAAACGCCGTGTTGGCACCGGCATAGACCAGGCCCGCCGCAAGCATCGGAACGACCACGACGTCGCCGTGCGTTGCGTACATCCAGTCGGTGCCGGAGCGGGTCACGTGGCCGGCCAGCTCGGCTTCGGTGGGCAACGCGCCGCCGTCGGCGATGGCCGCCTCGATCAGGTTCCGGCCGGCGTGCAACATGACGTCGCCCAGAGCCGCGGCCTGTCGGTGCAGGTCGATCTCCTCCGGACTTTTGATCAGCCGCAGCGCGTCAACGATGCCGCACATCCGCCAGGCGACGCCGTCGAACACAGACTGCAGCTCGTGCAGCCGGCCGGTGGCGAGCATGGGTGAATGGCCCCAGTTGCCCGATCGGCCGATCTCACGGGCAAGCGGCTCGAAGGGGCTGTGTACGCCGGGGTACTCGGCGAAGGCCACAATCTGGTCGACGGCGGCGTTTTGCGCGATCGCGTGCTCACGCTCCAGTTCGGGCAGGAGGAGCACGGAACGGTCCGCAGAAATCCATACCGCCGCCGGGCGTTCGTTGGGGTGGTGGAAGAAGCCGCTGAGGTAGGCGACCTCGTGCGGGTCATCGACAATCAGTGCGTCCAGCCCGTAACGTTCCAGTTCGGTCCGCACACGGCCGTGGACATCCTGATAAAACGTAGCGGGCAGTCTTTGCGAGAATTTCACGATGCGTCAGTCACCTCGGATTCGGGGGTTGCGGGCGTCGTTGTAGGCGAGCGAGCAGAGGGTCGCAGCGACAACAAAGAGCAGGATGGCCAGTGACGGGAACAATGCCGTCCACCACGCGGAGGCGAGTACGCCGCTGCGCTGTGCGTTGTAGAGGATGGTGCCCCAGGACCAGCTATTCGGATCGCCCAGACCCAGGAAGGAAAGTCCGGCCTCGCTGAGTACCGCCTTGGACGCGGTCAGAACCACCGAGACCACCACCACCGGTGTGACGGCAGGCAGGATATGCCGCGCGAGGACCCAGAGGTTGGAAGCGCCGATGACGTGCGCCGCATCGACGTAAGTCAGGGTCACCGCGGGAAGCGCCTGTGAGCGAACTACCCGCGCCACCTCCGGCCAGGAGAATACCGCGATGACAACAACCAGCGTGGAGATGCTGGGACCTACCAGCGCGGCGATGAGGATCATCAGCGGCAGGATCGGCAGGGAGAGCATCACATCGATCAACATGCCCAGCGGGGTGTTCAGCTTCGGGAAGTAGGCAGCCGCAACGCCCACCACCGTGCCCAGGACAATAGCGAGGACCGAAGCGCCGACGGCGACCGCCACGCTTGTTCGCGCGCCCCACACAACCTGCGCGAAGATGTCCTGACCTATATGGTCGGTACCGAACCAGTGTTCGGGCGAGGGTGGCTCCAGCACAGCGGGACTGAAGCCGCTCGGTTCCTCGGCGATCAGCGGCGCGGCGAGCGCAACCAGGACCATGAGGATCAGCACTATCAGCGAAATGAGGCCCAGTGGATTGCGGACAAACGCCCGCCAGGTTTTCCGCCGTGGGGAGACCTGCAACAGGTCGACGCCGGTGAGGTCACCGGTGGGTGTGGGTGTGGGTGTTGCGTTGTGGGTCATGCCTGCCTGACTCTCGGGTCGAGGACGCCATAGAGGAGATCGGTGAGCAGATTGGCAATAACGACGGTTGCCGCCAGCAGCACGAACGCGCCCTGCAGGACAGCGAAGTCCAGCTGACCAACTGCCTCATAGATCGCGCGCCCAATGCCGGGATAGGCGAAGATCGTCTCGGTGAGCACTGCACCGCCCACCAGGAATCCCAACTGCAGCCCGATCAACGTGACGGTGGGTAGCAGAGCGTTACGCAGCGCATGCTTCCATACCACCGTCCGTTCTGAGACTCCCTTGGAGCGGGCCACGGTTGTGTAGTCCTCTCCGAGGGCATCGATCAGGCTGGTGCGCAGGAACAAAACGTACGGCCCAAGCTGTAACAGCACCAGGCTGAGGCAGGGCAGGACCAGATGCCGCAGCATGCTGCCGTAGGCTTCGATCCCGAAGACGTCCCTGTCGATAGCGCCGCCGATGGGCAGCCAGCCGAGCCACAGCCCAAAGACGTACAGCAGGAAGATGCCGACGGTGGGCACAAAGAGTGACTGACCGATCACTCCGCCAACCTGCACAGCGCGGTCGATGTGGGAACCCCGCCGTCGTGCGGCTGCCACCGCCAGTGGAACTCCGACGATGAGCGTGACCACCAGCGAGCTTCCGGTCAGGATCAGGGTCCAGGGAAGGCGTTCCAGCAGCACGTCCAGCACCGGGATGCTCTGCCGGAAGGAGATGCCCAGGTTGCCCTGTACCAGCTGGCTGAGGTACGTGAAGTACTGAACGGGCAGTGGCTGGTCCAGCCCGAAATCGGCGAGCATCTCTTCCCGCTGCTCTGCGGTCATCGTCGGGCTGGCTACTGCCAGGGCGGGATCCCCTGGCAGTAGCCGGACCAGGAAGAAGGTCACGGTCACGGCGAACCACAGGGTCAGCACGGCCCTCAGCAACCGCAGGGACGCGAATCGAGCGAACGCCATGGGCTATTCCTGACTCACGCTTGCCAGGGACTCAGGGTTGACGATCGAGAGGAGGTCGCTGGGCTTGGGCACAAATCCACTCCACTCCGATGAGGCGGCGAAGTTGAACGTCTCCACATACATCACGTTGTCGTACACCTGATCGTGGACGATGCGGGCGATCTCCTGCAGGGGCTCCTGCGCTTCTTCGGGCGTGAGAGCGCTGGCAGCTTCCTCCATCAACCGGTTGATCTCGGGGTCGTCAACACCGGCGTAATTGATAAAGCCGTCCGGTGAGAACAGCAGCGCAAAGTTGGACTGCGGTTCGTCGATGATGGCCCAGGAACCAGCGTAGATGTCGAAATCCCTCTCGTTGGTGCGGGCGAGATAGGTGTTGCGGTCAAGGCCCGAGAGTTCAATGGTGATACCTGCCTCGAGGCTCTGATCGCGCACCAGTTCCGCCCAGGTGGAGATCATCGGATCGCCCTGGTCGTAGACCATTTCGAAGCTCAGACCGTCATAGGCGCCGTCTCCGTCCTCGTCGGTGAAGCCTGCATCCTCTAGCAGCTGGCGGGACATCTCCGGATCGTAGGCATACTCCTCCAGGTTCAGCCCGTCCTGCCACTGCTCGTACACCGGGGTCAGGACGCTCGAGTTGGCGGAGATGGCGTTGCCGCCGAGCACCACCTGGCGGATCGCCTCATAGTCGACCGCGTGGGCGAGCGCCCTCCGGACCTCCACCTGGTCAAGCGGGGGCCTACGCATGTTGTATTGCATGTGCGCCCAGCCGAGCGAGGGGACGGTGAACAGCTGCACTGATTCGTCGCCGGACAGATCCTCGGCAACCGCCGGTGGCAGTGCGTTGCCGATCATGTCCAGCTCACCGGCGCGGAGCGCGAGCACCTCGGTGTTCACATCGGGGAAGACCCTAAAGACCACTTCTTCCACCTGCGCGCTGCCGGATTCCACCAGCGGATAGTTCTCGGTTGCCTCCAGTACGTAGCGCTGTCCGTCCTCGACCTCCGTGAGCACAAAGGGACCGGCGGAAACCCAGTCCGAGTCATTGGCGAACTCGCCGACCGACTCTGCTTCGCCGAAGATGTGCTCTGGCACGATCGGCATCCAGAAGCCCACACTGTTCAGGAACGCGCCGTCCGGGCGGCTGAGGGAAAACTCGATCCGGGTGTCGGAGACGGCTTCGGCGCTTTCGTACGCTGCGATCATTCCCGCGACGGTCCCGAGCTGCTCCTCCTTGATCGCATTGATGGTGAAGATGACATCTTCGGCATTGAGTGGTTCCCCGTCGGTCCATTCCATGTCATCGCGCAACTCCACCCAGGCAGTCAATCCATCCTCGGAGTATCCCCACTCCGTTGCCACGGCGGGGACCTTCTCGGCGTTGTCGTTCAGCGTCATCATCGACGGATACATCAGGTTGGTAACCCAGGTATCGGTGCGGCTGTTACCGACCAGGGGGTTGAAGTTCACCACCCCGGCGGTGGTGCCGACCACCAGCTGGTTCGCGCCGTCGTCGCCGGCTCCCTCGGTGTCCTGCGCGTTGGGGTCGGACGGCACGCAGCCGGCCAAGCCCAGCATCAGGGCCAGCGGGAGAGCCAGCCGCGCCAGGTGTTTCCTCACTGTTGAATTCATTAGATCCAGACCTCCTCGATGACCCGCATGGCGTTGCCTCCGACGACGGCGCGGATTTCGTCGTCCGAGTAGTCGTGGGAGACCAGCCACGAGACGATGTTCCAGAAGCATTCGGCCGGGTTCTCCAGTCCGTCCACGTAGGGGACCCGTTCGTATTCCACCCCTGCGTGCGCCTCGCCCAGTGAGAGTGCGCTGGAGAAGAGGTCGTGCAGGCCAACATGGTCGCCGAACAGGGTGTCCGGTCCGAAGGCAACATGCTCGATCCCCACCAGATCGACGCAGTACACAAAGTGGTCCATGACCGACTCGATTGAATGCAGGGGGTGCGCCGCGGAGAGGGTGGTGTGGGGGGCCGCTTCGAGGCCGATCACTCCCCCGCGCTCCGCGCACGCCTTGATCACCGAGTCGGGTTTCATCCGGTTGGTATCCCACACCCCGCGCGCCCCGGCATGGGTGATCATGATCGGCTTGGTGGAGTGCTCAATGGTCTCCAGCGAGGTGACATCGCCCGAGTGTGAGACATCGACGACGATACCCAGCTTGTTCATCCGCTCCACTGCTCGCCGGCCAAACACCGTCAGGCCGCCGTCGGACTTTTCCTTCAGCCCGCTGCCAAGGGTGTTCGCCTCGCTATAGGCGATGCCGAGCTGGCGGACACCGAAACCGTAGAGAATGTCGATCCGGTCCAGCTCGTTCTCTATCGGAGTGGAAGCCTCCAACCCGGCGATCAGGGCGAGGCGGCCTGTGTCCTTCGCGTGGTGGATGTCTGCGACGGTTTCGGCCTTGATCACGTAGTCCTGGTGGGCGAGGTCGGAGAAGCGGAGCCCGAGGTCGGCAATGACGTCGGTCCACTTCCACCCGGCCTGGCTGGTGACACAGGCGGTACCGTCCATGAAATTGTCTATCACAACCGTCATTCCGGAGCGGGCCAAGCCCGCGTAACCGGTGCGGTGCCTGCCTGTCCGGTTGTAATCGATGGTCTCCCCGATCTCGTCCGGAAACCGGGTGGGATGGTCATGAGTGGAGAACACAATGCTCTCCGTGAGCAGGCGCTGGACCCGTTCCTGTTGATCCGTGGACAGGTTGGAACCTGCGTAGGCCGGAACGCGATCGAGTTCCGGTGCGAGGTTGAAGGGGCGATAATCGCGCCCCTCCTCGAGGTAGCTGTAGGAACGGTAACCGGTGTAACGCTTGGCGGGATGGAGCACGGCGTCGGCCTTCCTGATGGATAACTCCCGGGGTCTTGGCCTTCTCAAATCGGCTGCAAGACGCCGGTATGACTCATGTGGTTTTCTTAACTTGCCATATATCCCCATTTAGGACAATAGATTTGGCGGATATCTGCATAGACATAGTTTGAATCGAAAGCCATACTTGAAGCCATGACAACACCGAGTGCTCCGCGGCTGGACGAACTTGACCGATGCATCCTCTCCGCGCTGCAGATCCATGGCCGGGCCAGCTGGCAGCAGATCGCCCGTGCCGCCGGCACATCGGACTCCACGGTGTCCCGCAGGGTGAACCAGATGCTAGATGACGGGTTGGTGCAGGTCATCGCCGCAACCGATCCGCTGCTGTGCGACGAGGGTTATCCGGTACTTGTGCAGATCACCAGCAGGGCCGGAGCAACCGCCGAAGTGGCAAGAGAACTTGCCATCCGGCCGGACGTCCGCTTCGCAGCCCTCGTCACTGGCTCCTTCGACGTTGTGGTCGAGTTGATCGTGCGGTCCCAGACGGAACTCTGCTACGTGCTGTTCAATGAAATTGAACGCATCCCGGGTGTCTGGTCAACCACCACGGAAAGCGTCGTGGCGCACTACAAACTGGCCAATCTCTGGCTTCAGGGCACGCTACCGCGCGATGCGGTGGCACAGTTAGAGTCCGAGCGGGGAGCGGTGGAGCCCGGCTCCCCCCGCCCGCTGGACGAACGCGAGCGTGCGCTGGTGGACCTGCTGACCGAGGACGCCCGAGCCAGCTTCGCAGCGATGGCACAGCGTCTGGGAACCAGCGAATCAGGGGTACGACGGCGGCTGGATGCGTTGGTGCGCGAAGGCCGCGTCCATTTCTCCACGATTGTTGATCCGGAGCATTTCGGATACACGGCACCGACCATGTACTGGCTGCATATGGAACTCCGCCATGTGGAGGAAGCCGCGCGGATCCTGACGCAACAGCCGGATGTGCGCTACGTTGCCGCAACCGCCGGGTACAGCGACCTCGCGGTCGAGGTGGTGCTGCGCGACCAGCAGGATCTGCACCGGTTCAATATGCAGGTCCTCGGCGAGCTCCCCGGATTGCGCCGTGCCGAAGCGGGCCTCGAACTCGCAACGCTGAAGCGGGCCTTCGTACTCAACCCCAAAGCGCTGGACCTGCTCACCGAGCGGCCGGCTCTGCCGGAAGGAGCCCTCGCATGACCGAGACGTCTGCACCGGCAGCAAGTGTGCCCGAGGACCGGCCCGTGCTGGATGTCCGGGATGTGTCAGTCACCTTCACAGTTGGCGGACGGGACGTCGCCGCTACCCGGAACGTCAACTTCTCCGTCTACCCCGGAGAAATCCTGGCGATTGTGGGGGAATCTGGTTCGGGCAAAAGCGTCAGCGCGATGTCCGTGCTTGACCTTCTTCCCAGGACCGCGACCCGCCGTGGAACGATTGAGCTGAACGGCATGGACACCAGCGGTTTCAGCGAGAAGCAATTGCGGCAGATGCGCGGCGGCGATGTCGCGATGATCTTCCAGGAGCCCATGACCGCACTGAATCCAGTGTTCACCATCGGCTGGCAGATCAGTGAAATTCTCCGGCTGCACACTTCCCTGTCGCGCAAGGCAGCGAAGGCACGTGCAGTGGAACTGCTGGACATGGTAGGCATACCCGATCCGAAGACGCGGGTGAACTACTACCCGCACCAGCTCTCCGGAGGCCAGCGCCAGCGGACCATGATCGCGATGGCCATCTCCTGCGACCCGAAGGTGCTGATCGCTGACGAACCGACCACCGCCCTTGACGTCACGGTGCAGGCGGAGATCCTGGACCTGCTGCGCGATCTGCGCCACCGGGTGTCCTCGGTCATGGTCCTCATCACGCACGACATGGGCGTGGTGGCAGACATCGCCGACCGGGTAATCGTCATGAAAGACGGCGAAATTGTCGAAGAGGCGCCGGTTCACCAGTTGTTCGCTGCGCCCGCACACCCCTACACGCAGCAACTGCTCGCTGCGGTTCCTCACCTCGGTCACCGCCCTGCATCGGGCCGACTGTTGGAGAGCGTTGCCCAGGCGGAGCCCGAGAGCGGCGCGGCGCCGAAAGTCGGCGACGGCGGCCCGATCCTGCAACTGGAGGACGTTGTAGTCGACTACCCAGGGCGGATGGGACGGTCCGCGTTCCGTGCCGTGGATTCTGTCAGCCTGCAACTGGAACGCGGTGGCGTGCTGGGTCTGGTGGGCGAGTCCGGGTCGGGCAAGTCAACGCTTGGCCGCGTGGTGGTCGGCCTTCAACCGGTGACCTCGGGACGGGTTGTTGTCTCCGGCTTGGACATCACGAGTGCGTCGCGCAGTCGACTCCGCCCATTGCGCCGCCGGTTGGGAATGGTGTTTCAGGATCCGGCTTCGTCGCTGAACCCGCGGTATACGATTGGGGACTGCATCAGCGAACCGCTGCGGCTCCACCGGCTGGTGCGCAGCCGCAAAGCCCTGGATGAGCGGGTAATGGAGTTGCTGGAGAACGTAGAACTACCGCCCTCCTGGCGGCAACGGTTCCCGCATGAACTCTCCGGTGGACAGCGCCAACGCGTGGCAATCGCGAGGGCTTTGGCGGCTGAGCCTGAACTCCTTGTAGCGGACGAGCCGACGAGTGCCCTCGATGTGTCAGTGCAGGCGCGGCTGCTGGATCTGCTGATGGACCTTCAGGCAAGACTGCAGTTCTCCTGCCTGTTCATCAGCCATGACCTCGCAGTCGTTGAACTGCTGGCTGACCGCATTGCGGTGATGAACCGCGGAGTTGTTGTAGAGCAAGGCAGCCGCGATCAGGTGCTTCGTCACCCGGAACATCCCTATACGCGCCAACTTCTCGCGGCGGCGCCTGTACCGGACCCGGCTGAACAGCGACGCCGGCGCGCGCAACTGGCGTCCACATCACCGGAGATCAATTAGCGGGAGACGGGTTCGGCGGACTCAAGCAGGCCCAGTTCGGAGCGCCGCGGCATGCCCTCCCAGTCGCCTGGGACCAGGCAGGCGAAGGCTCCGGTTCGAACAGCGGTCAGCAGCCGCTGCGGCACGCTTTCTCCCGCGAGCACTTCCGCCAGGTATCCCGCAACGAAGGCGTCCCCCGCGCCGACCGTGTCCACGGCGTTTACCGGCACAGCTTCCTGCTGGTATTCGATGCCTTTTACAACCGCCGCGCAACCTGCAGCACCCAGCTTGATGACCGCCTGCGACGGTCCCAGTTCACACAGACCGTGTGCAAGTTCCACAGGCTTGTTGCCGCCTCCCAACACGAGCTCAGCTTCCGAGTCACCGGCAAACACGACGTCGGCCAGAGCGGCAAGGCGCCGAAACGCACTTCCCGCTTCTTCCGCACCCCAGAGGGCGGAGCGGTAATTGAAGTCAAAAGATACGATCGTCTCGGCGTCACGGGCGCATTCCATGGCATAGCGCACAGCGTCTCCCGCAGACTGCGAAAGCGCGGGAGTAATACCGGTGATGTGCAGCAGACGGGCCTGCTCGATCCGCGTCACTGGCACGTCGTCACGGCATAGGCGCGATCCTGCGCTACCTTTGCGGTAATACCAGACCTTGAGCGCATCCGGTGTCCGCCGCTCCTTGACCATGAGGCCAGTTGGCGCCTCACTATCGCGTACCGCAAGCGTCTGGACCCCCTCAGCGGCAAGCTCCCGCAGCACCAGATCCCCAAGGCTGTCCTTTCCCACGCGCCCAATCCAAGCAACAGACGAGCCAAGGCGGCTCAGGGCGATCGCCACGTTGCTTTCCGCGCCACCTATGCCGAGCGACATCGACGAGACATGCGCCAGCGGACCGGGCGTATCCGCCTTCATTAAGGCCATCGTTTCGCCCAGGGTGACGACGTCGGTGATGTCCTCCGCTCCCCGCGCCGCCACTAGACGCCCGCCTGTGCCCGTGCCTCGAAGGCCTCAGCTACCAGGGCGCAGACCCGGCGAGCCCGCGCCGCGAGGGCGGCAGGATCGCCGCCGTCGAACGCATCTTTCAACAGTGGTCCGCCCACGCTCACTGCGGGAGAGCCGGCAGCGATCCACTCTGGGGCCTGCTCAATTCCAACGCCGCCGCTGGGGATGATCTGCATGTCAGGGAACGGGCCGCGCAACTGCGCCAGGTATTCGGTCCCAACCGTCGATGCCGGAAAGAGCTTGACAGCAGAGGACCCCGCAGCCCAGCCTGCGTGAAGTTCGCTCGGGGTGAGGCCACCGGGCGCTATTGGTACACCACGCTGCACCGCAGCTTCCACGACTGCGAGGTTCATCGCAGGAGTGATGAGGAACTCCGCTCCAGCGTCGAGGGAGTTCATCGCGTCGTTGGTCGTCAAAACGGTGCCGACTCCGATGTGGGCGGCATCGCCAAAGCGTTCACGAATGAGCGGCAATTCTTCGAAGACTCCCCTAGTGCTCAGGGTCAACTCAATGACGTCCACTCCACCGGCCACCAGGCTGTCAATCACGGGGGCATACTCAGAGGCATGTGTGGCGCGCAGCACTGCAATGACCCCAGCGCCCACGGGGAGGGCGGGCGCGCACGTGGCCACGGCGTCGTCGTACATCTTCCGGACCTCCGGTGCGAGTTCGTTAATAGATCAGGTCATCTGGTGGTCTGAACACTAACGGGCAATCGCCTCAGTGTCAACCAAAGCGCTCCGCTTCGCCTATCCCCCGAACTCGTAAGGGGGGCGGCCGGGCACATCGCTCTCCAGAACGAATATAGCTCCCGCGTGCGGCTGCTCCGCCAGTTGTCCTCTCGATAACCCGTGCCGAGCGGATGTAATGAAGAGTTGATCGAAGTTTTTACCACCGAAGGCGACGCTGGTTGGCCGACTGACCGGGAGCCCGACGGTCTGCAGCAGAATACCGTCGGAGCCAAAGCGGTGCAGGCATCCCCCGTCCCACATGGCTACCCACAGGGCATCCTCCGCATCCACGGCCATACCATCCGGCGTAGCCGCCGACCCAGAGACATCTGCGAACATCCTGCGATTGCTGAGCGCACCGCTGGAGGGTTCAAAGTCGAACGCTTCGATCTGCCTGGTTGGTGAATCGGTGTAGTACATTGTGCGCCCGTCGAGGCTCCAGTCCAATCCGTTGGAAATAGAGATTTCGCTGAGCACCGCGGTGGCCTGAAGGTCCGAATCGATTCGATATAGCGCTCCGGCCTTGGGCGAGAGATCAGTTCCCATGGTGCCGGCCCACAACCTTCCGGCCGCATCACAGGCACCATCGTTCATGCGATTCTGCTGTCGGTCACCCTCCACAGGAGCGACGAGCGAAATTGTGGCTGCATCGAAGTCGACGAAACCGATTCCGTCGCGGACCGCGCACACGAGTCCGCCCTGGCTCCGACGCGCAACCATTCCGACAGGCTGGTCCACGATGATGAACCGATCCAAACCTGATAGCGGATCGAAACGATGAACCTCCCCAGCGAAAATATCTACCCATAGCAATTCACTGCTTGAAGTGTCCCACCACGGCCCCTCGGCCAAGTCGGCCTTGGCATCCAACGCGATTTCCACGGACGGATCTGTCATTGCCGAACCAAGTCCTTTCCCTTTATGAGTGTCATGCTCGACCCCGCAGGTTCGCTGAGGCCGGGAAGGCACACATGAACGCGTATCTTACGACTAGCCGCATCACGTGTCGAGGGTCCGACGATTGATCTGGTCTAATGAAGGTGAGTCGTTTAGAGTTCAGGCCAACAGACCAGCGGCCACGCAGAGCCGGACGCTAAGAGCGGGAAGCGGAAGAACTGATGACGGATACAGTGGGCAAGATCGAAAGAGTGGAGCGCTTAAGGGTCTCCGACTCGGTAGCAGCACAGCTGGTACAGCTGATAACCAAGAAATCCTACGCGGTCGGCGAGAAGCTTCCCTCGGAGCGTGTCCTCGCCGAACAATTCGGTGTGAGCCGTAGCTCGATGCGCGAAGCCATCCGCGGGGTCGAAGCAAGCGGACTGGTAAGCAGCAGCCACGGCGTGGGCGTTTTCGTGGTAAGCAATACAGTCCATTCACAGTCCCCTCCCGACCTGCTGGTATTCGAGGACTTCACCGTTCCCGAATTGTTCGAAGTCCGTCGTGTGCTTGAAGGCGAGGCCGCCGCTCTGGCCGCCCAGCGTCTGACTCCGACCACCGGGACGGAACTGAAAAGTATCATCGAGCAGTGTGCGGACCCGGACCTTACTGATGAGGAGTTTGTCACTCTGGACGTCGAGCTCCATCAAAAGATTGCCCAAGCCTCTGGGAACGGGCTGTTGTCTACGCTTTATGCAGGTCTGGAGCCACTCATGCAGGAGTACTCTCGCCGTGTGATCGCCCTTCCGGGCCGCCGGGAGCATGCCCACAAAGGCCACATTAAGATAGTCGACGCGATCGTGGCGCGTCAGATGAAGCAGGCCCGCGCGGCTGCACTGGCTCATATCCGCGACGTCGAACATGACATCGCTAAGCGCATGGCCAAGCCTTCGACCTGAGCCTCTCGCCAGACCGTGAGGCCCCGCCCTCCGGTCAGCGGTTTCACCGGTGCCCGCAGTCTTTGGCTTGGGTGATAAGCGCCGGCCGACCATCTCAAATCCATCGTTGACACATCTCACATCAAGTCGGTAGTGTTCAGACCACCAGATCACCTGATTATGAATCAGGAACCTGCACCTCCCCAAGGGATTCGCTTCCAGTTCGGACGGGGCTTGGACAGCAGGGTAAATGACCAGGTTGCCAGCACTTATATCAAGGAGGATAGATGTCTTCACTCGACTACACCTACGAGAACATCGATAAGGTCATTGACCGGTCACGGTTCGTGGCCCCAAAGATTGATCCAGACAAGACGATGTTGCTTGTTCTCGACATGCAAAAGGCTTGCGCGGAGCCAGGTGGAGCAATGTATATTCCCAGTGTGGGTGGAGCCCCAGAGGGTAAGGATGTTGTAGAACCCGTAAAGAATGTCCTGGAGGCCAGTCGTGCCAAGGGAATTCCCGTGGTGTGGTCCCTGTGGGGACTTCGAGGGGATGGAAAGGACGCTGGCTTCGCTGACACGAAGTGGGGTATCGAAGGCCAGCTCGCTGATTGGCCGGGAAGCTGGGGGAACGGCGGGGATGAGCTCGTTGATGATTTAGTGCCGGCAGAGGATGAAGTTGTATTCCGTAAGCATCGTTTTTCATCTTTCTACAACACCGCCCTCAATGAACTGATGCGCAGGGCAGGACGGGACACTCTTGTGGTTGCCGGGCTTTCGACAGGCAACTGCCAGCTCGCCACGGCTATAGACGGCGCCAACATGGATTACAAAATCATCGTGCTTGCCGACACTACGGCGGCAATTCCCTCCGGATTGGATGATCCTCCAGGCTACGGCCAGCACTGGGAGGCTCTTCGCCAGATACAGGCCAACCACGGCGATGTGCGGACCAGCCACGAGTACCTCGACCTGATCGGCGCATAACCCCCTCCCCCGGTTCCGGGAGAACCGGCCCCGCCTCGCCACGCGAGGCGGGGCACCTACCACGCAATGACGGCACGATTCCGGTGCCAGCTTGTCTTAGCAAAACAGGCAATTTGGGCTATAACTCATCAGACCACCTGCTTATCGGGTGAGATGCCAATGACCACGTGACGTACACAATGAGGTGGCGGTAATGCACAACGGATACGCGGAAACAACCGAACTATCGCAGGCGAAGGAGCCCGTAATTTCGGTGCGCGGCGTAACGAAGATTTATCCAGGGGTTGTCGCCCTTTCCGGCATCGACATAGACCTCCGGCCAGGTGAAATTCATGCCCTACTTGGCGAAAACGGTGCCGGAAAATCCACCCTGATCAACATCCTCTCCGGTACGGTCGCCCCCACCGAGGGCACCATCACGGTCGGGGGAACTGCCGCGAGGATCACCTCGCCGCGCAGGTCACAGGAGTTGGGGATTGCAACCGTCCACCAGGAACAGTCGCTGGCCCCCAATCTCAACGGCATCGAGAACATCTTCCTGGGTCGCGAAATGATCTCTGGAAAGAGCAGGTTCGCGGGCGTGCTGAACGAGAAGGGTATGCGTAAGCGGGTTCTGGACCTGGCTCACGAGTTCGGGTTGTCGGATCGGGATTTGGGCGTTCCCGTCGAGGCCTTGGGCGCGTTGAAGCAGCACGTGGTCCAGATCCTTAAGGCGCTCACCTTCAACACCCAGGTGCTGATTCTCGATGAGCCCACCTCCGGCTTAGCCGACCACGAGCGCGGCACACTGTTCTCCTATATGCGCCAACTCCGCCAGCGCGGCATCTCACTGCTGTGGGTCACGCATCGGCTGGACGAGCTGTTCGGTCTCGCGGACACTGTCACCGTGTTCCGCGACGGAAAGCTGGTCGCCAATGCGGATCCTGCAACGGAATCAGCGGATTCGTTGGTGCGCATGATGGTGGGCCGCAACGTTCTTTCAGCATCCAACGACGACGACGCCGGCAGATCCCAGCGTGGGCGCAGGTTCAGGGGCGCTGAGGAGGAGGTCATTCGACTCGTATCGGTCTCCCGCCAACCGTTGCTCCACGACATCAGCCTTCACGTCAACCGCGGTGAGATCCTGGGGCTGGCCGGCATTGCCGGAGCTGGCCGCACCGAAACCGCCCGGGTGATTCTTGGCGCAGATCGCCTCGACTCGGGAAAGATCCTCATCAAATCGAATGCGGTCTCCATCCGCTCACCCAAGGATGCGCGGGCACACGGGATCGCCTACGTGCCCGAAGAGCGCAAAACCCACGCCATCCTGGACGACTTCTCAATCAAGCGGAACATCACCATTTCCGACCTCCACCGGACAGCGTCCGCCGGGCTGCTCCTGAACGGACGCCGCGAAACGACCACAGCAAAGGAGTATGTCGCAGACCTGGGTATCAAGACCAGTTCCGTCCACGAGAAGATCCGCAATTTGAGCGGCGGCAACCAGCAGAAGGTGGTCATTGCCCGGTGTCTCTTCACCCAGCCGGACCTCATCATCTTCGATGAGCCCACTCAGGGGATTGATGTCGGCGCCAAAGCCGAGGTGTACCGGCTCATCTATGAGTTTGTAGATCAGGGCGGTGCGGCCATTGTCATCAGCTCCGACCTACCTGAATTGATCCGGGTCTCGGACCGCGTCGCAGTCATGCGAGAGGGGTCCATTGTGGGTCATTTGGAGGGAACGGGCCGCGACGAGGCGGCGTCTGAAACCAGTGAACTTGGAGAGCACATTATCTCACTCGCCACCCGAGGAGGAGCGGCAGCATGAACAATCTCAAGCGCCTAATCGCTGCGCTTTCAATCGACGGGGTGGCAGTGCTGATCGCCTTCCTGATCATGTGTGTCTACTTCACCGTGGTGTCACCGTTCTTTCTGACCCCCGACAACATTCACAACACGCTGGTGGAATCACTCTTCATTGTCATGCTGGCTGCGGGAATGACCTACGTGATCATCAGCGGAGGTTTTGACCTATCCGTGGGCTCGAACATCGGCCTCAGCGCCGCCGTTGCGCTCTTTACGTCCATGAACGGCGCGCCCGTAGTTATCGCCGCCCTGGCGGGCATAGGCACCGGACTGGCTTTCGGCGTCGTCAATGGGTATTTCATTGCCCGCGTGGGTCTAAGTGACTTCATTGTCACCCTCGCCACACTGAGTCTTGGCGCAGGGCTGCTGCAGGTGTTCACCGCGAGCACACAGTTAACCGGCACCAGCGACCCTGCGTTCCCGCTGCTGACGGATGCCTCGATTTTCGGCATACCCATGGGCGTGGTAATCACCGCCGCTGCGCTGCTCCTCTTGGAGCTTGTGCTCGTCAAGACTCCGTTTGGCCGATCCATCTACGCGGCGGGCGTGAACTCAAACGCCGCATACCTCGCCGGCGTGGGCGTTCGAAGCATCAAGTTCTATGTATTCGTCATCTCGGGAGTAGTTGGCGGACTCGCTGGAGTACTGCTGGCCTCGCACCTCAATTCCGTGCAGCCGGGGCTTGGATCGGGGTACGAACTACAGGCAATCGCCGCCTGCGTGGTTGGCGGAGTGGCGCTGAGCGGCGGTCGTGGCAGCATCTGGCGCGCCGCCGTCGGAGCCTTCTTCCTTTCCGTCCTCAGCAGGGGACTTCAGCTCATTGGCGTTGATCCGCTCTGGTTCTCCATTGTCACAGGAGCCGCGATTGTTGCGGCCGTAGCGTTCGACCGAGGCGCCCAACGGCTTCTGCAGTCGCGCTTCACTCGACCCGCGAGCACGCCGTCAGGCTCCCCCGTTCCCACCCGCAGCGAGGTATGACATGTCCACTTCAACAGTTTCGTCCATCCCCCGGCGCCTCGAGGGATTCTTTGTGAAGCCCGGATCCGGCGTGGCCGCTCTCCTGGTCATCTTTATTGTCGCGATGGCGGTGACTGCACCGTCGTTCATTAGCCCCGGAAACTTCGACAACATCGCCAACCAGATGGTGTTCGTGCTCCTGTTGACGCTCGGTATGACCATCGTGCTGATAGTCAGGGGTATCGACCTCTCCGTGGGATCGGTCATGGGCCTTTCTGCCGGCGTCTGCGCGTTCCTGATTACTCAGGGGCTGATCTTCCCACTGTCGCTGCTGGCCGGGATAGGCTGCGGAGTCTTCTGCGGGCTCCTGAACGCCCTCATGATCACCAAGCTGGGCCTGCCCGATTTCGTGGCCACCCTGGCCATGATGGGCGTAGCCCGCGGTGTCCTATTCCTCTGGACCGAAGGCACACCCTTCACCCGGTACATGACACCGGAGTACGCGTTGGTGGGCGGCCAGGAGAAACTGTGGGACTTTGTGGGAGTACCCATTGTGGTGGCTGCGGTGTTCTGCATTGTCATCTCCCTGGTGCTCCGCAAATCTGTGCTGGGACGCCACCTCTACGCCACGGGTGGAAGCCCCGAAGCCGCCCGCCTCTCCGGCATACCCGTCAACCGCGTCAAAACCTACGCCTATCTGGTCAGCGGCGGTTTCGCGGGCATTGCCGGCGTCATCCTTGCTGGGCGAGCCACCAACGTTGCACCCACAATGGGCAACGGTTACGAAATCCTCGCCATCACCGCCGCCATTATCGGCGGGGCCGCCCTCACCGGCGGACGAGGGCGCATGATCGGCGCCGTCCTAGGCGCGCTCACAATCACCCTTACCAGCAACGCCATGAACATCATCGGCGTCAGCTCTGTATGGCAGCAGTTTGTCACCGGAATCATCCTTTTGCTAGCTGTGCTGCTTGACCGCCTTACCAGCATCTTCAAACAAAGACAGAATAATGCGGCGCTCGAACGTGCGCCGCGCGAACAACCCGTTTCATCGGTTCAAAGCACCACCTAACACCGTCAATCCGCACCTCGAATTTCAAAGGAGAAAGTCACATGGGAAGCAACCCCCAGGAAGAGAACACCCAATCCGGCTCCACCCGCAGGCAGATGCTGGGCGCCGGCGCGCTGCTCGGTTCAATCGGCCTGCTCAGCGCGTGCACCACCCCTCCAGGTCAATCCGCGAATGGCGGAAACGGCGCGGTGTCCGGAGGTGGACAGGAGGGAACACCTGAATACACCGAAGCCATCCGCGCCCTTGTCAACGGGCGGGAGCTGCAGGTCGGCTTTACACCGCCGGTGCTGTCGGAGTACTACACGCAAATGGAAAACTCCGCCTTTATCCGCATGTCGGAGCTGGAGGACCTGTACGGCGTGAAGTGGAGGTGGGAAAAGTCCTCACCCACCGGCAACTTCAATGCAGTGGAGCAGCAGATCAGCACTGTCCAAAGTTGGGCCACCCGCGGCCTTGACGTTGTCTTCATTTGCACGGGCGCCAATTTTGCCACAATGCAAGGCGTGTATCAGGACGCGCAGGCGGCCGGCACCTCTATTTTCCAGTTCAATCAGCCCGTGGAGCTCTACCCCGAGGAGGAACTCCAAGCCGTTTCAAACATCGGGTACGACAACCGTTGGCAGTCGGGCTACCCTGCCTTCAAATTCATCGCCGACACACTCGGTGGAACCGGACGCGTTATCCAGATCCTCGGGCCGGCCGGCTCCGACTGGCGCCGCTCTCGGCTGATCGGCATTGACAAGGCACTTGCGGAAAACCCTGGCATTGAAGTGGTGGGAACCGCCGACGGCGGCTACTTGCGTGCCCAAGGCCTCTCGGCCGCGCAGGACCTGCTCACCCGCTTCCCCGACATCGACGCGATCTACGGGGAAAATGAGGACATGGCCCTTGGCGCCTCGCAGGCTGTTGACGCCGCAGGATTGAAGCAATGGGACGGCACCGAGGGCATCGTGATTGTAGGTGCCGACGGCCTGCTCTCCGGCATGGACTCAATCCGGAATGGGAAACTGACCGCATCGGTTGACGTCAATTCCGTAGATAACGGACGGCGTATGATCGACGTGGCCTTCCAGTCCATAGTGCTCGGCAACAACGTACCCAAGATTTCCAACATCACCACCCATCTGGTGACCAAGGACAACGTGGACGCGTATGAGGCGTACATCAACGGAGTTATGTCCCCACCCAGGACCTACTAAGAGCGGCATTCCTCTGAGGGAGGGATGGGAGCAATCCTGTCCCTCCCTCTTTCCGTGCCTCTCGCTCGCCACCGCTGAAGAAGTTGCGAGCACACCGGGCCGGCTGTACGTCGAAGTCGTTCTCCAAGCAAATGTCCTTGCTGGCCTACATAAGGAAAGTCCCCTGGCCGTCTGGCCAGAGGACTTCCTTTATGGGGTTGAGGCCAGCTTATTCGAACCGCGCTCCGGTCAACGTGTACTTGTCGAGGGCGCCGTCCTGGAACTCAATGCCCAGCCCCGGAACCTCGCGCGCTTCCACATAACCTCCGGTTGCGGTGAGCGGTTGGTTCAAAAGTCCGTCCCACCCGGGCCCGCCGTACGCATCGAACTCGATCATCGGGGCATTCTCACAACTGAGAATCATGTGCAGGCCAGCAGCGAGCGCTACGCCGGTGCCGGAACTGCAGGCGATATGGGGCACGCACCACAGATTCCAGGAGCTGGCCATGTCGGCAACCCGCTTGCACTCTGAGATTCCGCCTACGCTCGTGCAATCCGGCTGGAGCACATCGAAAACCCGCTTACTCAACAGGTCCAGATACTCAAAGCGCGTGAGCAGTGATTCACCGCCAGCGAGTTTGAGTGAAACGCGGTCCGCCAACCATGAATGGTCGTCCACATACTGGGTCAGGCTGCGCGCCAAGATGGGTTCCTCCAGCCAAAGCACGTCCAGTTGCTCGAGTTCCTTGGCAAGTGTGAGGGCCTCACGGCGGTCGAATGCCATGTTTGCATCCACCATTATGTCGATATCCGGACCAACCGCCTCTCGGACCCTGGCGACCATGTCGACACCGTTGCGGATGCTCGGACCGTTGCGCAGCTTCATGGCGCAGAATCCCAGTTCGACGGCGGCGATGGCCTCATCGACGATCTCATCAGTTGGCTTGAGAGACGGCGCGTAATATGCCTTTACCCTTGATTTGGAGGCACCAAGCAGGCGGTAGACGGGCTGGTTGCTCACCTTACCGAGGAGGTCCCAGAGGGCTATGTCGATACCACTCAGAGCATAGGTTTCGATTCCGCGACGGCCCCACATGTGTGTAGCCTCCAGCATGTCCTGCCAAATTGCGCCAATATCCATGGGATCGCGTCCCACCAGCATTGGCCCAAGCTGCTGATTTATGATGGGGCCCACCGTCGGGAAGTACTCCGCGGAAAATCCCGCCTCGCCGATTCCGTCGGTTCCTTCATCTGTCTTGACCTGTACGAGGATGCCGCCTTTGACTCCGACTTCCATGGCCCCCCAGCGGAGTGGCTCATCAAGCGGCACCCCCACCGGGAAAGCCTTCACCTCTGTGATTTTCACGCTCACTGTCCTTTCACGAAATAGTTGCTTTAGCGGGTTGGGCCGGTTCTTCAAGTGAAGAACCGGCCCAACCCTGGGTGTTTCAGTTACTCCGCACGGGGCATTGAGACCCTCAGATGCGGAATGAGGTCATACCAGTCGTAATCGTCCTGGTGAAAGTACTCTGTGGTGTCGTACGTGCCATCCATGGTGTCTTTGAGGGACTTCGGGCCAGGGAAGCCAATGACCTTCCATCCCATCTGGTCCTTGTTTCCCCCATAGACGGGATCGCTGTAGAAGCCCTGCCTGGTATGGAGGCAAAGCGTCTCAAAGAAGGGCAGGTCCTCGTCGAAGCTGCCCTGCAGGAAGGTGGTAACGGGTTCCTTGGTGCCGTGGGTGACCTTGGCGGGCTTCGGTGCCCCGGACATCCGGATAAACACCTCATCCTGCTGATCGTCAGTGAGATCCACGAAGGACTTCCCACCAACTTCCCGCGCGAGAGCGTCAAGCTCCGTGACTCCCCTGCGGTACAGTGCCTGCATCCTGAACTGCCGTCCACGCCACGCATCAGCCGCCCTGCCCGACATTTTGAGGAAGCCCGATCCGTCCGCCGCGGCAAACACGTAATCGATCCCTGACACGTAGCGGTCAATGAACACCACCACGCGAGCCTCCCTAGCGCCCGGATCGTGATCGGTGGGCATTATCCTTGCGGTGGCCGCTTCAACCGTGTCCCACTCGTGTTGAGTGAAGAACAATCGTTCGGTCGAGTCTGGATCCACCGGTTCGCCAGCAATCTCCCAATCTGATTTAAGAGTCATGTCCCTTTCCCTTTCCTTAGGATGCGACCAGCGGTTTGAGGCGCTCAACGCGGCCCTTGGAGTACGTATTCGCAATGTAATCCGAGCAGCGCCACGCGTTGGCCATCATCGTCAGCGTCGGGTTTACACCGGTTGAGGTCGGGAAGCCGGAGCCGTCCACCACGAAGAGGTTTTCGACGTCGTGCGCCTGTCCCCACTCATTCAGCACACTCTTGGCAGCATCGAAGCCCATACGGGCGGTTCCGTGTTGGTGGCAGGTGTTGCCGGTCATTTTGTCCAGGTAAACCGGGACGGTCTTGCGTGCCCCGGCGGCCTCGAGGATCTCCGCGTTTTTGTCCACCTGCCACTTGCCCATCGCAATGTCGTTGGCATGCGGCTTGTGGGTGATCCGGGCAACGGGCAGTCCCCACGCGTCCTTGACGGTTGGGTCAAGGTCCACGCGGTTGGATTCAACCGGCATATCATGCAGAATCAAGCCGATTTTCATCGCGTAGTTGTAGTAGTTCCGGTCCGCATC
Organism: Arthrobacter pigmenti; assembly: GCF_011927905.1. Classification (NCBI taxonomy): domain Bacteria; kingdom Bacillati; phylum Actinomycetota; class Actinomycetes; order Micrococcales; family Micrococcaceae; genus Arthrobacter; species Arthrobacter pigmenti. The sequence goes on along the minus strand of NZ_JAATJL010000001.1, from coordinate 609,717 downwards.
CTTCAGGGCTTCGCCCCAAGTTGGCCTTCCCGGGAACACCCAGTTGATCGGATGACATGTCTGGGATGCCGAGATAATGCACCCTCCGAGGTGGCCGCGATTCTCGTCCGTTTCGTAGAACTCGAGGGAGCCGCCGGAGATGTAGTTTCCGGCGAAGCCGTTGAGTGGCTCGTCGATCTCATTATCGAAAAGTCCCACCGCGAACAAGTACTCATGGAAGGTGGCGTTCTTGCCCACCAGGCCTGATGAGTTGGCAAGGCCGTCCGGGTGGTCCGGAGTGCGCGAGAGCAATAGCAACCGTGCCGATTCGATGGCGCCGAGAGCGAGAATGACAACCTTGGCGTCCTGTTCCACCTCATTGCCTTCGGGATCGGTGTACACCACACCGGAAGCCTTCCCGTTTTTGCCCATCTTGACCCGGCTGACGAAGCTCTCGGCGCGGACTTCAAAGTTGCCGGTTGCGACAGCTTCCGGGATGAACGTGGTCAGGATGTTGGAACGGGCCCCAGAGGGATCGCCATACTGGTTCCAGAAACTGGTCTTGTTGAATGGATCACGGCCGTTGTGGTTGTTGGTGACCATGGCGTGCGGGATCGGGAACGCATTGATGCCCATCTTGTTGCAGGCGTCGTAAAACCGCTTGCCATAGCGGGTTGGCCGCAGCGGCGGACTTGGGTATCCTTTGGAACGGTACGGTTCATACTTGTCGGCGCCCGCGATGCCCGAAACTCCGAAGGCCCACTCCACCTTGGTTAGGTACGGCTCGAGGTGCTCGTAGCGGAACGGCCAGTCGGCAAGGGACATGCCATCGACGTCGCCATGGAGGGAACGCAGCATGAAGTCCGACTCGCGAGGCCTGGGTACCCAGCCTGCCCAGTGGTTGGTTCCTCCACCTACCATTTGGGGGAGGGGAGAAAAGGCAAAGCGCTGGGCTTCCTCATCCTCCGAATATCGGAGGGTACGGGGAAACAGGGCCGGATCCGGCCACATGTAATTGCGGTTGACGAACTTCAGCTCGTCACCCGAAAAGTGCTCATGAGCGCGGAGCCATGGTCCCCGGTCGAATCCCACGACCTTCAGGCCGGCCTCGCTCAAGACCTTCGCCGCCGTGCCTCCATTAGCACCCAGTCCCACGATCACCGCGTCGACTGCATCAGGCTTCTTCTTTGTAGCCACTGAATTCTCCTTTTTGGAATGCGACGCCGGCGTGCCGATAACGCCGACGCTGTGGTTTTGATAGATTCCGTCATCATTCGATGGGATTGCCTATCTTGGACCAGTGCCGGACCGCTCTCCGTCCGATCCGGCACTGGTCAAAGGTTCAACCGCTATGGGCGGTTAGGAAGATACCTTGGCGCCAACCTCGTACTCCGCACCAGCCGGATCCCCGCTGAGATCCGTTGCGTTGCTGCGGGTCTGGCCGCCGGAGGATTCTGCGTTGCTCTTGGAGAGGTACGCGATGATGGCCCGGGTGAAGTTGGGAAGATCCACCGGAGTTCGAGAAGTGATTACGTTGCCGTCCTCGACCACTGATTCATCAACCCAGGTGCCGCCGGCATTCTGGACGTCATCCTTAATGGGCAGGTAACCGGTGGCCCTCTTGCCGTTCAGAACTCCGGCGGAGACGAGTACCCATCCACCGTGGCAGATAGCGCTGACCAGCTTGCCGGACTGGTTGATATCGCGAACCAGGCTGATCATCTCCGGGTGGAGACGCATGTTGTCCGGCGCAAACCCTCCGGGAACCACCACTGCGTCAAAGTCGCTGGCGCTGACATCGGCTGCTGCCGCATCAACCTCCATGGGGTAGCCCTCTTTGCTGGTGTAACTATTCTTTGTCCCACTGCCAATTACTTTGACCTCCGCGCCGGCCTCCTGGAGGCGGAGCAACGGATACCACCCTTCAAGGATTTGGTATTCATCTTCAATCAACAGTGCAATGCGTGATCCGTTCAAGCTCATTGGTCCGTACCTTTCTCTAGCTTTTGTTGTGTCAAGAATGTGCTGAGTGCGTCCGGCCTCTGCGTCCGCACGTCGTGGGACAATCACCGGGTTATCAGGTGGTCTGAACTCTTCCGCATTTTCAGTGTGCTGTCAAGGCATCCACAGGGCATCCTCACGGCCGAACCCACTCCTACGCACCCATGTCGGAGCTCACCTAAGACATCCTCAGGACTTGCTCACTCCGCGAGGATCGGTCGCGGTCAGCACCCAGGGTGGCCGCAGCAGCACATACCAGCATCGCGGCGGACGCCGCACCAGGATCAATCACGCCTCGTGACTTCAGGCGGGCATAGCTGGATTTTCCGCGACGTGCCACCATATCCGCAGTCGCATCGCGGCCCCCCTCAGCTGCAGTCGCTGCCGCACGGAATGCCGCATTCCACGACTGACGATCTCCAGTCAGCTCACTACGCAATGCTTCAACTGCAGGCGACAGGGCATCGAACATGGTCTTGTCCCCCCGTTTGACCTTCCCCCTATCCACAATGCCTTGGGCAGCAGCCTCGAAGGCTTCGACCATTAGACGCTGATTAACCGCGGGCGCATCCCCTACAACGCGCGCGAGCCGAAGGAAGATTGTTCCATAGAGTGCACCACTGGAACCGCCCACCGATTCGACAACATGCAGACCCACTTCTTTGAGGAAGGTTCCAGGCAACTGGCCGGGGTCCCAGTTGCCCAGCGCTTCCAGGAGCGAGGTCATGCCACGCTCCATGTTGGACCCGTGGTCGGCATCGCCGCTTGCCGCGTCGAGGTCGCTCAGGGACTCGTGCTCGCTGATGATTCGACGGGCGAATTCCCGAATCCAGCGGTCGAGGTCTGCCCGCGTGATTTCTCCGTATTCCACAGTCATGTCCATCATCTCCCCCATCGCAGCGCAACAGTTTCTACAGGTGCATCCCAAAGACGCTTCAGTTCGTCATCAAGCTGAAGGAAGGTCACCGCTGCCCCAGCCTGGTCAAGAGAAGTGACAAAGCTGCCCACCAATTGGCGCTCAACGGAGAAACCGCGGGAAATCGCGGCCTCCGCGAGCTCCCCGGCAAGCAGATACAGCTCCTGGTGTGGCGTTCCACCCATGCCATTCACCAACATGAGCAGCTCCGCACCCTGCGGCGGTGCGAGATCCGAAAGGACCTCGTTGGCCATGATGTCGGCTGTCTCTTGGGCCGTCCCGAGAGGTACCCGCTCGCGTCCGGGTTCGCCGCTGATTCCAATCCCGAGGTCCATCTCAGCATCCCCCAGTTCGTAGACCGGCTTCCCCCTTGCCGGAGAGGTGCAGGACGACAACCCAACACTGAACGTTCCGGATCGGGCGATAACGCGCTCCGCCAGCGCCTTAACGGAAGCCAGGTCGTACCCCTGTTCGGCGGCTGCACCGGCGATCTTCTCGACGAATACGGTGGCGCCGAGCCCTCTCCTACCGGCGGTTTCGCCATCGTCAGGAATGGAGACGTCATCATTGACGATCACCTGCGCCACATCAATGTCTTCGAAGTAAAGGATCTCTTCGGCCATTCCGAAGTTCATCACCTCACCCGTGAAGTTCTTGATGACGTGCAGCACCCCTTTGCCCTGATTTGCCCTTCGCGTCGCGGCGACAATCTGGTTTGGACCGGGTGAGGTGAATATTTGACCGGGGGCAGCGGCGTCGAGCATTCCGTAGCCTACAAAACCGGTATGGGTTGGTTCACAGCCCGACCCTCCGCCTCCCACGAGGCCCACCTTCGCTTTTGAGGGGCCGTCCCGACGCTGAAGCACCCGGTTTTCGGAATCCCACTCAACGATGGAACGGTGCGCTCCAGCAAGTCCGCGCAAATAGTCGTCCACCACTGTGGCGGGCTGGTTCATAAACTTCTTCATGCATCCTCCAGACATCGTCGTCAGAATCTCCGAAGGTCGATACACTGACATCACATACTGAGGTAGGCTTATCAGGTGGTCTGACCTGTATGGATGACCACTCTACATGTTTTACGAAGAGGATGACACCGCCATTGGTGCCTGTCCGAGGACGCGGGCTCCATCGACGCGGACGCACCGGATGGCGGCGGAGGCGAGTAGGTTCAGCTGATCAGCCTCTTCCCTGCACGGCGCGGGCGTCGAAGGTGGCGGTGTACTCGCAACCCCGCTCTTTCGCACCGAGGGATATCAGCGCGTCGGCGAAATCGTAGCCCTCGGCAGCTTGGCGGGCCGCCTGTCGGACGAGATCGGACTGTTCCACCACGATTTCTTCGGACGACGCAAGGGCTACCGGGGGCACTCGCAATTTCGGAATGGCCGACTTTGTACGCACGTCGGAGTACCCAGAAAGTTTCCACGAGAACAATCAGGCTGAGGTATCCGGGAATCTCCGCCGAGAACGTCTCGAACAATTCAGCTGCCGCAGTGGACTGCGGGGGATCATCCTCAACGAGATAGCGAACCAATACGTTGGTATCGACACCGATCATGTGGAGGCGTCGGATAACGGCTTCTCCGGCATGCCACTTCCAGCCTCCGCCGCTATCGCTTCCTCCAGCTCTTTTAGGGAAATCGGCTTCCGCCGAGATTCGCGGAAGACGCCTTGACGAGACTTCAACGACGAACGAACTGGCTTCATCACGGCAGCGCCTGTACCTGCCAGCTCGAACTCGACCTTTGACCCGGTCTCGAGCGCGAGCTGCTGCCGAATTTCCAGAGGAATGGTGACTCTTCCCTGACTCGTGACCTTAGCGATTGCCATGCCCCATACTACTTCTTGCGGCCAGCCTCACTGAGGGATCAAATCCCTCAGAATCCTTACGCGTCCACGATAATGACGGTGACAACGGGCTTGCGCCGCAGTGACCTGTCCGACCAACGGATCAGGTCATCAGCGATAGCCTTCTCCGCGTCCGGCCCGGTCTTTTCACGCTTGAGTCCGGCGAGTGTCTTCTCCACGATGCCGGTGGCCTTCTCAAGTTCGGCGGTCGTCGGAGCAAAGCCCACGGGGAAGAACTCGGGATTCTCCTCGAGTTTGCCGGTGTCCGGGTCCACGATGGCGAGAACGGTCATGGCGCCGTCTTCGGCGAGGCGGATGCGGTCCTGCAGCGACTCCTCGGTCGCAGCGCCGGCCACCATGTTCTCGACGTACACGTAATCCGCGGTGACCTTTCCCGAGACGCGGGCAACGCCGTCCTTCAGATCGATCGTGGTGCCGTCCTCGACCACGAGGGCCCTCTTCGGGTCCACGCCGGTCCTGACCGCGAGTTCGGCGTTCGCCTTGAGGTGGCGGTGTTCGCCGTGAACGGGCATGACGTTGCGGGGGCGGACGAGGTTGTAGCAGTAGACCAGTTCGCCGGCGCTGGCGTGGCCGGAGACGTGGACCTTCGCGTTGCCCTTGTGCACCACGTTTGCGCCGAGCTTGGTGAGGTCGTTAATGAGCCGGTAGATGGAGGTCTCATTGCCGGGAATGAGGGAGCTGGCCAGCAGCACGGTGTCGCCCTGGGTGAGGTCAATCATGTGATCCTGGCTGGCCATGCGCGCCAGCGCTGCCATCGGCTCGCCCTGTGAGCCGGTGCAGATGATGACGGCCTTCTTCGGATCCATCTTGTCGAGTTCCTTGAAGTCCACCAGCAGTCCGCGGGGCACCTTCAGGTAGCCGAGTTCGCGGGCGGTCTTCATGTTCCGCACCATGGAGCGGCCCACGAAGGCCACCTTCCGGTGGTACAGGTGGGCGGCGTCGATGACCTGCTGGATGCGGTGGATGTGGCTGGCGAAGCTCGAGACGATGATGCGGCGCGGGGCGGTGCGGAACACCTCGTCGATGGCCGGCGCGAGGTCCTGCTCGGAGATCTGGAAGCCGGGGACGTCGGCGTTGGTGGAGTCGGGCAGGAACAGGTCCACGCCTTCCTCGCCGAGCCGGGCGAATCCGGCAAGGTCCGTGATGCGGCCGTCGAGGGGGAACTGGTCCATCTTGAAGTCACCGGTGGCAAGGACAAGCCCGGCCGGAGTGCGGATGGCGACGGCGAGCCCGTCGGGGATGGAGTGGTTGACGGCGAGGAACTCGAGGTCGAACGGCCCGAACTTCTTCCGGTCGCCTTCCTTGACCTGTACGGTCTTGGCGGTGATGCGGTGTTCCTGCAGTTTGGTCTTGATGAAGGCGAGGGTGAGCTTCGCGGAGATCACGGGGATGTCAGCGCGTTCGCGGAGTAGGTATGGAACGGCGCCGATGTGGTCTTCGTGGCCGTGGGTCAATACCAGCCCGACGACGTCGTCCAGCCTGTCCCGTAGGTAGGAGAAGTCGGGGAGGATGAGGTCCACGCCCGGGTGGTGCTCTTCGGGGAAGAGAACGCCGCAGTCGACGATGAGTAGCTTGCCCGCGTACTCGAACACGGTCATGTTGCGGCCGATTTCCTCGAGCCCGCCAAGCGCAACAATGCGCATGGCACCTTTGTCCAGCCGCGGAGGGGTGTGCCCTGCTCGTGCTGAGGAGTGGTGACGTGTTGTCCTGGTCATGGGATCCGATCTCTATCTCGGGCGGCAAGCCCGGAGCCCAAATACCGGCGGTAGGGTGCTTCGAAGCGGGGACGCCCTGCTGGGCCGCTAACCCGCGCTACATACAGCAATGGCGGGACGGCATACTTGCCATTGACTTTATCAGCAGGACGTCGAAGCCGACGATGTACAGCCAGGACGGAAGGACTCCATCACCTTCCGCCCTGGCGACACCGACGTTACCGGTGTTACCCGGTGATCGAACGCCCCTTATTGCGCCGTTCGACGTAGAGGCGGTTACCTTCAGGACCGGTCCATTCAAGGCGCACCACGCCCGCTACAGCGGCGTCGCCTATACGGGATGGGTCCGACCAGTATCCGGCATTCGGATTGCGGAAGAACGTCGCATAGGCCTTGCCACTGCGATCCACGAAGAAGTTATTGTGGCCTGCTCCCACACCGGCCGTCCACCGCTCCGAATAGGGTCCCTCGAAGTGATCTGAAACGGCGACGATGGCATCATACTGGTACTGAACGCGGCCGGTGCCCGGTGGGTCGTACGCATGGCGCGTACCGCCGTCGGAAGTGGTCGAGGCCCTGTCCCATACCGCATGGATGAGGTAGTACTTCTCCTCGAATTTGAAGATGTACGCGCCCTCCAGATATGGCTCTGGAGAATAGGGCACCTGCTCGAACCTGGCCAGGTTCGTCGCTGGCACGATGTCTTCCATGTCATCGCGGAACTTCGCGTAGAGGTCGTTGTGCAGCACCAGCCAAGCGTCGTCACCTTCCGTGTACAAGCTTCCATCAATATGGTGGTATGCACCGCGCTCGATAAATGCAGGACCACCGATGAACGGATCGCCAAACGGCTTCTCGATGTTGCCCTCGATCAGGCGGTATGGTCCCTCAAGACCTCCCTCGCTGACTAGCATGAAGGAGCCGACCTTGCGCGAGTGGTCACCCATGCATGAAAGGATGTACCACTTGCCGCCGAAGTAATGAACCTCCGGCGCCCAAGCCTGGCCCCGCTTGCCGAACCGTGAATCGGTCCAGTACTCCTGCCACTGTGCCACCACCGTTCTGCCAGGCCGGTTCTCGTCCACGAACTCGGGCGACCACACTTTGCCCTTCTCAGCGTCGGGTCGGATGCCTGTGGTGTCGACCAGTCTCCACGGACCGTGGAGCGACGGAGCCAGCCACACGAAGATCCCATCATTCCAGGGCCCTGCCGCGTTCAGCCCCGGTACGCGGGTAGTACCGGTAGCCACGTAGATGGGACGCCCGTTTACGACGAACATATTTACGTAGGTATCCCGCATCCACACGCGCCCCAGTTCCTCATCACGGGGACGAAGCTCCAGCGGAAGGATGAACGAATTATCCTCTCGGGGCCAGAGGTCCGGTCGGATATCCGCCGTGCCGTATGGTTCCGGGTCGGGCCAGTTCGAAGGGTACCGCCGGGACGTCTTTGTTCCCGACTTCAGTTCGGCTGCAGAAGCGGGTTGCCCCCATGCCACTATGCCCGCACCCGCGACACCCGCCGCACCCATCAGAAGCGAACGTCGGTCTACCTGAAATCTCTCACTACCGGTTGCCATCGGTCTATCCTCCCTTGTCCACGAGACTCCTTCGCCTCGCACGGAAACAGAACGCTAGCCGCGTCTTTTTTGACACTCAATGACCGACTAAAAGGTTCTCAAACTGGGACCGGAAATACTGCTCCACATCGAGCGAGGCCATTCTGAACCGACCTGAACAATATTGAAATTAATTCTGTCGGAACATTGACGGAAAAATTCGGGGCTACTTATGGTTGCGGAGTGTCAAAGCCCACTGGAGTGCAAACACTCATCCGACCGGCCCATGAAGACCGTCTCCTCGCCGTCCTTCGGGAACGCGGGGCCATGAGCAGGGCCGACCTTGCCCAGGCCCTTGGCCTGTCAAGGACCACCCTTTCTGAGATCACATCGAGTCTCCTCGCCCGTGGCGCCCTGAGCATCGTCGATACTGATGCCTCGGTTCGTGCAGGCAGCGGACGGCCGGCCGAGCGATTGGCACTGGACCCAGCGTCGAGCCAGTACCTCGGCGTGGACTTCGGACACCGCAGAGTGCAGATCGTGATCGCCGACGCCGCCCACGAGATCATCGCCTCGGGCTCGCACCATTATTCCGACATCGATGGCTGGGACACCCGGCTGGCCTGCGCATTCGAACTGATTGAACGCGAAGCCGCCGGCTCGGGGATTCACTTCGGGGCGCTGCAGGGAATTGCGATCGGCGTCCCTGGCCCTTACACAACTGTTCCGCTGGTCAGCCTCCGGGAAGGCTGGGGTAACCACGAACCCTCCCGCGGCATCGACAAGGCCTTCAAAGAACGTTTCGGTGCACCTGCGATCGTGGACAACAACACACGATTTGCGGCGCTCGCCGAAGCCCTCGGCACCGCTTCGGAAGCTGTACAGGACCTCATCTACGTTCGTCTTTCCGACGGTGTCGGCGGTGGGCTGGTCATTGGGGGCCGACTCATCGGTGGGTCCGCCGGCCTGGCGGGCGAGCTTGGCCATGTCACCGCGGTGCCAGAGGGTGACCGTTGCCGGTGCGGCAAACTCGGCTGCCTCGAAACGGTGGCATCAGTGACCGCGATCCTCGCCATCTGCCGAGCGCGCGGCGCAAGGCTGGACAGCCTCGAAGACCTCCGGGCCGCTGTTGACCGTGGCCATCCAACGGTGGATGCCGTCCTGCATGAGGCGGGGGCCGCCGTCGGGCGCGTGCTCGGCTCAGCCGCAATGACGCTCAACCCCTCAATTGTGGTGATAGGAGGAGAAATCACGCAGGCCGCGCCAGTGCTGGTGGAATACGCCCGCCGCTCACTCAGATATGAGCTTTCATCGGTTGCCGAAGCCATGCCTGTGCTGCGCGCGGCCGAGCTCACGGACATGGCAGGAGCCCTCGGCGGAGTCGCCACCCTACTCAACCGTTCCTCGCTGCTCGCTGACTACGGCACGGCGGTACACGCCAAGGCATCCATCCGCACAACAATCCAAACAATTAGGAGCATTTCGTGATCCTCATTCCATCAAGCGTGACGGGGTGTGCCACATGACTGTAGTCAATGACGTGACTACCCCGTCCTCGCAACGAGCCGGTACCCGGCCGGCCAGGCGCCGCCGTCTCAACCCGCTGATCCTCAACGCCGTTTCCATCGTGGCGGGAATCGGAATCTGGTGGATCCTTGCGCTGAATGGGTTCCAGTTCCCCACTCCTCCGGAAGTTGTTGCGAAAGCGGTTCAGCTCACCCAACAGGGCGTACTCCAGGAGGACATCCTCGCAAGTCTCGGTCGAGTGCTGGCGGGCTTCCTGATTGGATCCGCTGCAGCAGTTCCAGTGGGGTTCCTGATGGGTTGGTACTCGGTTGCCCGGGGACTGTTTGAACCGTGGATCCAGTTCTTCCGCACCATCCCTCCGCTTGCGCTGCTCCCGCTGGTATTGGTGCTCATGGGAATCGGTGAACTGCCCAAGGTCTTCGTGATCTTCCTGGCAGCGTTTCTGGCTTGCGTCATCTCCACCTATCAGGGCGTGGTCAGCGTTGACCGCACCCTGATCAACGCGGCAAGAGTACTGGGTGCGAAGGACGGTGCGATCTTCGTGCGGGTGGTTGTACCGGCGTCGACCCCGTTCATCCTCGTGGGCATGCGGGTGGGGCTGGGTTCGGCCTGGGCGACCCTGGTGGCAGCAGAGCTCCTCGCAGCACAGCAGGGACTGGGATACCGGATGCAAAACGCACAGCTTTTCTACGATCTAGCGACCATCTTCGTCGGGATCGTGACCATCGGCGTGCTCGGTCTGATTATGGACCGGCTGCTACTGCTCGCCGAATCCAAACTCACCGGATGGCAGGAACGACGATGACGATGACAATTCCCCAGAACGGCGATTCCGGCATCGTCGACGCCAAGATCTCTGTACGGAGCGTCACGAAGACGTTCTCGCTCAAGTCCGAGGAATTTGTAGCGTTGGACAGGGTTTCCCTCGACATCGCGGACAACGAGTTCATCACCGTGGTGGGGCCGTCGGGTTGCGGCAAAAGCACCCTGATGAACATTCTTGCCGGCCTTGAGACCTGTACGTCAGGAGAAGCGATCGTCGACGGGCGGGCGGTTTCGGGTCCAGGACCGGATCGCGGGGTGATCTTCCAGCAGTACGCGTTGTTTCCGTGGCTGACGGTCCGGCAGAACGTTGAGTTTGGCCTAAAAACTGCCCGTGTTCCGGCGGCGGAGCGGCGCAAGCGTGCACAGCACTTCATCCAGATGGTGGGCCTGGAACAATTCGCCGATGCCCTCCCGAAGATGCTCTCCGGAGGCATGAAGCAGCGCTGCGCGATTGCGCGTGCCTACGCCGTCGATCCCTCGATCCTTCTGATGGATGAGCCCTTCGGCGCCCTTGACGCACTGACCCGGGTGAAGCTGCAGGAGCAACTCCTGGACACCTGGAGCCAGGAGAAGCGCACCGTCATGTTCATCACTCACGACGTCGATGAGGCAGTCTTCCTGGCCAACCGCGTGATTGTGATGGCCGCCCGGCCAGGGCGGATCTTCGACATCATCGACGTCGATCTGCCTTACCCCCGCACTGAGGATGTGCGGCTCAGCCCCAAGTTCGGCGAGCTTCGCAACCGGGTTTGGCATTCCGTTTACCACCAAAACTCCGGCACCGCCGCCGGCACCCAGTCGTCGACGACGGCCTAACCAGAAGGAAGCGCAACACATGAAACTCGCACGCAAACTGATTGGGGCCGTAGCCATCGGCGTCACCGCCACACTTGCTCTTGCCGGCTGCGGAGGTAGCACACCTGAAAGTGCTTCGAATGGGGAGGAAACCATCGATGTCACTTTCGGTTACATCGGGGACTTCAACGGCACAAGCCTTCTGGCCGTTGCTGAGCAGGAAGGCATCTGGGAGAAGCACGGCCTGAATGTCACCGAGAGCGTCTTCACTAATGGTCCATTGCAGATCCAGGCACTCGGGACGGGTGATCTGGACTTCGGCTACATCGGTCCGGGAGCCATGTGGCTTCCCGCGTCAGGGCAAGCCAAAGTGGTCGCGATCAACACTCTGGGGCAGGCTGACCGAGTCGTTGCCCAGCCCGGAATCGAATCGATCGAGGAACTGCGCGGCAAGACCGTGGCGGTGCCGGAAGGAACTTCCGGCGACATGATTCTTACCCTCGCTCTGGAGAGTGCCGGAATGACCAAGGAAGATGTCGAGCTGGTACCGATGGAACCGGCCACGATCGTCTCCGCACTTGCCTCCGGGCAGGTTGACGGTGCCGGTTTCTGGTACCCGGCCCTCGCAACCGTGAAGGAGCAGGTCCCCGGCCTGGTCGAGCTTGCCCAGAATACCGACTTCGAGGATCAGGTCTCCTTCCCCACGGCTTTCGTAGCAGGCAATGACGTTGTGGCGAATGAACCCGAGAAGGTGGACCGCGTACTTGCAGCTCTGCGTGAAGCGATGCAGTACCGCTCAGACAATATGGAGGACACCATCGCAGCAACAGCGGCGATGTTGGGCCTCGAACCCGCACAGGTTGAAGCCGACGCCAATAACGTCCAGGTCCTTTCGGTCGAAGAGCTCGACTCACTTACTGAAGATGGAACGATCAACACCTGGCTGTCGGGAATGAATGACTATTTCATCAGTGCTGAGAAGCTCCCAGAACCGGTTGACCCCTCCGAGTACTACACGGGCGACCTCTTCACAGGGGCGGGACAGTAAATGACGAACCCGAGAAACATCCTGTTCCTCATGACCGACCAGCACCGTGTGGACACGCTTGGTGCCTACGGCAACCCCGCCGGAACCACGCCGGTCCTGGATGAGCTGGCGCGCACGGGAACGCGGTTCGACCGATGGTATACGCCCACCGCCATCTGCACGCCGGCCCGTGCCAGCCTCCTTACCGGCCAGGCTCCCTTCCGCCACAAGCTGCTCGCCAACCATGAGCGCAATGTCGGCTATATCGAGGATCTGGCGGACGATCAGTTCACCTTTGTCGATGCCCTGCGGGACAAGGGGTACAACACCGGGTTGATCGGCAAGTGGCATGTGGGAACGGAGAAGAAGGCGGCCGACTTTGGCTTCGATGGACCTGACCTGCCCGGATGGCATAATCCGGTCGAGAACGAGGACTACTTGAAGTACCTGGCGGAAAATGACCTGCCGCCGTACTTCATCGACGACAGGATCCGCGGGTCCCTGCCGAACGGGGGTCCCGGCAACCTGCTCGCCGCACGGCTCCACCAACCGCTGGAAGCAACGTTCGAGTACTACCTCGCCACCCGCACCATCGAGATGCTGGAGCGATACGCGGACGATCTCCGGACGGGTGAGAAACCGTTCTTCCTCGCACTCCACTTCTTCGGCCCGCACCTGCCCTACATTGTTCCGGATGAGTACTTCGACATGTTCGATCCCGCAGACATCGAACTGCCCAAGTCCATCTCGGAAACCTTCCAGGGCAAACCGCCGGTGCAGAAGAACTACAGCGCCCACTGGACGTTTGACACCATGTCGCTGGAAACCACGCGAAAGTTGATCGCCGTCTACTGGGGCTACGTTGCGCTCATCGACGGCCAAATCGGACGGGTCATGGACGCGCTCAAGCGGCTCGACCTGGTTGATGAGACGTCCGTCTTCTTCAGCTGTGACCACGGCGAATTCACCGGGTCACACCGCCTGCATGACAAGGGCCCCGCGATGTATGAGGACATCTACCGGACTCCGGGCCTGCTGCGGGTACCCGGCGCACCGGAAGGTGTGGTCCGCACCGAGTTTGTCAGCCTACTGGACTGCACGGCGACCTTCCTGGACCTTGCGGGCATTGACCGCAACCAGGCGGTTGACTCGCGCAGCCTGCTGCCGCTGGTGCACGGGGAGTCTCCTGATTGGGCGGAGGACATTGTGTGCGAGTTCCACGGGCACCACTTCCCCTACCCGCAGCGGATGCTCCGTACTGACAGGTACAAGCTGGTGGTCAACCCGGACTCCGTCAACGAGCTCTACGACCTGCAGGTGGACCCGGATGAGTTGCTCAACATCTACGAGCACCCGGAGATGCGAGAGCTTCGGACCCGGATGATGACGCGGCTCTACCGGTTGCTCCGCGAGCGCGGCGACAAGTTCTACCACTGGATGACGTCGATGTATGACGTCGGCGAGGTGGGCTATGACCCGACTCTCAGTGGCCTCGACGAGGCTTCGTACCAGAACGGAAGCGAGGAACCGGTTACGGATCCCGTGCCTTCTTCCGTTGGCGGGATGCAGAAGGGGTTCTCCACCCCCGGAATGAGGCATTCAGCCTAGGCTCCAGCGCGGCGGGACCACCGTTCCGCCGCGCCCGGCAGCACCTTAAGTCACTTCGATCAATGAGGAAAGAAGAAGATGAACGGTCAACGTAAGGCTGCCGGTTTGGCAGCAGCAGCACTCAGTACCGCACTGGTTGCGGGCGGTTTATGGATGAGCCCGGTGGCAGGTGCGCCGGCTAAGGAACCTCTGGCCCCTGCGAGCGCTTCCACCTATACGAACCCGGTGACGGAGGGCACGGTGGACACGTTCCCCGATCCCGCCATGATCCGCGGTAAGGACGGGTACTGGTACGCCTATGGCACCACCAATCCCATTTTCAACAGCCAGGGTGCGCCCGGGGAGAATGTGCTGCCGATCCTTCGCTCGGCGGACATGACCCAGTGGGAGTATGTGGGCGATGTGTATACGCGGGAGAACCAGCCCGACTGGTGGCCCCGCAACGTTCGCCCCTGGGCCCCTGACGTTAGGTACCTGGACGGCCAGTACTACTTCACCTACAGCTTATCCTCCGGCGGCGTGGGGCTTGCGACGTCGGACACCCCGGTGGGCCCGTGGACGGACCGCAACTTCATTGTTCCGCCCAATAACAACGGCTGCCAGAGCTTCGCCATTGACCAGGCGGTGTTCACGGATTCCGACGGAACGCACTACATGGTGTGGGGAAGCTATGACCGCATCTGTATCTCAGCGATGAACGACGACGCCAGCGAGCTGGTGGGCGAGGTCACCACGATTGGCCAGGGCCGGCGCATGGAGGGCGGCTTCATGGTCCAGCGGGACGGGTACTACTACCTGTTCTACTCGGATGCCGGTTGTTGTGACGGTGCGTTCAGTGGCTACACGGTGAAGGTTGGCCGCAGCGAGAGTCCCACGGGACCGTTCGTGGACGACCGCGGGGTGGATCTGATGGAGCTTGGGAGCAAGGCCGGTTTTGTTCTCGGCGCCAACGGGAACCGGTGGGTGGGCCCCGGCCACAACGCCATCCAGACGGATGTGAGCGGCCAGGACTGGATGGTCTACCACGGCATTCCCACCGAGGATCCTGAGTTCGGTGTGGTGCAGAATGCACCGACCAACCTTTCGAAGCGTCCCATGATGATCGACCGGTTGGACTGGATTGATGGCTGGCCGGTGGTCCGTGCGGGCGCCGGCCCATCGGAGGGTCCCGAGACCGCCCCGGTGACCGAGTGGCAGGTGGGGTCCGACTTCAACGATGGTTCCCTGGCCGGTTGGAAGAAGCCGGGTAGCAACTGGTCCGTTGAGCAGGTGCCGGACGCACTCGGCGTCCTCACCAATGGCTCCACCGCCCCTTCCGTGCTGGAGAGCAGTGAACGCCTCCGAGGCGACCTTCGGGTGGAAGCGGATGTGCGGTTGACCGGCGGGGACGACGACGGCGGCACCAGTGGAAGCGCGGGCGTCGCCCTCCGCTCGCCCGGCGCCAACACTGACATCGAAGCGGTAATCGACCGCGCGGCGTCGGAACTGGTGTTGACCAGCTCCGGGCACGGCGGCGACCGGGTTGCCTCAGCTCCGCTTCCGGAGAACTTTGACTACACCCAGTGGCACCTTCTTGCCCTCGAAGTACGGGGTGACCAGGCAACGGTCGAGGTCTCGGCGGACGGCCTCGGCGATCCACTGGGTGTTGTGGAACTGGACTTGCCGAAGCGTTCGCAGGCACCGGCGTCGGTTGCTGCGATTTCCTCCGGTACTGCTGCTCAGTGGAACCATCTGGGGGCGGCAGCCCTGTATGAACCGGTCACCGAGCGGGTCCCGGACCCGGAGGTGGGCAGCCTGCTGTCGGAGTTCTCCGATGAGTTCAGCGGAGAAGGCCGACCGGAAGCGGCTGACCCGGCCTGGTCATGGGTGCGCGGCGGTGCTTCGCAGGCAACACTCGCGGAAGGGCAGTTGAGCTGGCCGTCGCAGAACGCGGACCTGTTTGGGGGCACAAACTCGGCGTCTGTCCTGCTGCGGGATGCACCGGAAGGTGACTTCATCGTGGAGACGAAGGTCGATTTCCGTCCGACGACCGGCAACCAGCAGGCCGGCATTGTCCTGTATGAGAACGACAACAGTTACCTGAAGCTGATGCACACTAAACTGCCGCTGGCCCGGGTACCGAACACGTTCCTCGATGTCACCGAGTTCGGCAAGGAGGCAGCGCGTCCGGGCACTACACCACCCACGGCAGTTGCCAACGGGCCGATGTTCGGTGCCATGCCGGCTGACATCACCTGGCTGCGGCTGGCGTACCACTTCGATGAGGAGAACCAGGAGCACGATGTGCGAATGGCATCGAGCACCGACGGTGAAACCTGGTCCTGGGGTTCAAGCTGGTCCCTCCCGGCGACCGGCGAGATCCGCATTGGACTCTTGTCGATGAACCGGTCCGGAGCAACTGCGGAGTTCGACTACGTTCGTACCTACGGCGCCGAATGACCGCCTCTTTGATCACCTGAAAGCTGTGGAGGGCGGGAGCACTGTGCTCCCGCTCTTCACGGCTTTCCCGCCACTTCACAAGGAGATGCCATGAGTTCCGAGCGCCGGCCGAACATTGTCATGATCCTCACCGATGATCATGCCGCCCACGCCATCAGCTCCTACGGTTCGCTGGTCAACACCACCCCGCGCATCGACGAGATCGGCGAGCACGGGTGGCGCTTTGAGAACTGCTTCGCCACGAACTCGCTGTGTTCCCCGAGCCGGGCGAGCATCCTGACGGGCACCTACAGCCACGTGAACGGTGTGACCACTCTGGTGACTCCGATTGACGCGAGCCAGCCGACCTTCGTCTCCCAGCTCAGGGAGGCCGGGTACCGGACGGCGATGATCGGCAAGTGGCATATGGGCGAAGGTCCTGGCCATGATCCGGAGAACTTTGACTACTGGGACGTGGTGATTGATCAGGGGGAGTACTGGAACCCCCGGTTCCTGTCCGCTGACGGGCTGCGGACGGTGGAGGGCTACGCTACCGACATCATCACCGACCTTGCCACGAGATGGGTGGAAGGACTCGATGATGACGGGCCCTGGTGCGTGCTGATCTACCACAAGGCACCGCACCGCCCGTGGGAGCCCCATCCCAGGCACGCCGGCCTGTACTCGGATCCGCTTCCCGTTCCCGCAACCTGGGACGACGACTATTCCACCCGCACCTCCTCAGCCCGGCGCGCCCTGATGCGCCTGGCCGAGAACCTCAACCTGGACGACCTCAAGGAGCCGCCGCCATCCGGACTCGACTATGAGGCGGAGGCCCTCTGGAAGTACCAGCGCTTCATGGAGGACTACCTGCGGTGCGTGGCCGCCGTGGACGAGAACGTGGGCCGGTTGATCGACTGGCTCCGAGCCAGAGGCGACTTCGATGACACTCTGCTGATGTACGCGTCGGACCAGGGATTCTTCCTCGGCGACCACGGATGGTTCGACAAACGGTTCATGTATGAGGAATCGCTTCGGATGCCATTCCTGCTCAGCTATCCGCGCCGCCTTCCGGGCGGCCAGGTGCACAGCGGAATCGTGACGAACGTCGATATGGCGCAGGCTATTCTCGATGCTGCCGGGGTCAGGCACCATCCGCGGATGCAGGGCCGGAGTTTTTGGGGAGATCTTACTGGTGAGCCGGACGCGCCTCCGGCGGAGGGCATGTACTACCGCTATTGGGAGCACGACGACGTTTTCCACCACGCGCCGGCGCACTACGGCTACCGGACGGACCGCTACAAGCTCATCTTTTTCTATAACGACGGCCTTGGGCAGCCTGGAACCGGTGCGTTCACCTATCCGGGCGAGTGGGAGCTCTATGATCTTGCAACGGACCCTGAAGAACTTCGAAACGTCTATCACGAAGCGGCATATGCGGACATCCGCGAGGAACTCAAGCAACGTTTGCGCGCACAGCAGGAGAGCTTGGGCGATCAACCGCATCCCTCGGAGGCTGTATTGGAAGGACTCACCAGATGAGTGAAGCGCCAGTGGTGGAACTGGATGCCGGATCCTTTCTCATGGGATCCGACGACTTCTATCCGGAGGAGGGCCCTATGCACGAGGTCGAGGTTGCCCCCTTCGCCATCGATCGCTACGCGGTGACCAACCGGGAATTCGCGCAGTTTGTTGAGGAGACCTGTTATGTGACCGTGGCGGAGCGTGCGCCCGACCCAGAACAGTTCCCTGGCGCTGATCCTGCCGTGCTGGTTCCGGGGTCGCTGGTCTTCACCCCGACGGCGGGCCCTGTCGATCTGCGGGATTGGCGTCAGTGGTGGTCGTGGCGGCCGGGCGCGAGTTGGCGGCACCCGTTCGGTCCCGGGTCAAACATCGAGGGCAAGATGGAACACCCGGTTGTGCAGGTGTCCTTCGAAGACGCGACCACCTATGCCGGATGGGCGGGCAAGCGGTTACCGACTGAGAAGGAGTGGGAGTATGCAGCCCGTGGCGGAATACGCAGCGCCGTCTACGCCTGGGGAGATGAGCCGAACGAGCCACCAGGGCTAAAAGCGAATACGTGGCAGGGGCACTTCCCGTACCGCAATCATGGAGCTAATGGATGGGTAGGTACTGCGCCGGTTGGCAGCTTCGCACCGAACGGCTACGGCTTGTTTGATATGACCGGCAATACCTGGGAATGGACCGTGGACGGGTGGTCCGACCGACACCCGGCTGCCCCTGTGTCGAGTTGCGGTTGCGGACCCGGCGGTGACACGGGGCCCGCTATAGCGCCGGGTACCCGGGTGCTGAAGGGCGGCTCCCACTTATGTGCTCCTGAATACTGTCTGCGCTATAGGCCTGCCGCGCGATCACCCCAGACTGAGGACTCGGCAACCACGCACATCGGATTCCGTTGCGTGTTGTAAGCCAGCACGCATACGGTGCAGACTCGCTCCTCCGGGCGAGCGTGTCTGGTTACCTCAACCTCGTGAGCACTTCGGCCGCAAACTCCGCGGTGGTCGCCGAACCCTTCAGGCGCCGAGGTTCTTTTTGAGTTGGTCTCTAGAACGGAACCTTCGTCTTAAGTAGCCCCTCCCCGGGCGCCCGACCGGAGAGAATCCGGCAGAATTCGATCGCGTCGAGCTCGAGGTGCTCGCCGTCGTCGTCCGTGCTCCAGGTGCCGCCGGCCGGGCCGGTGAGCGTCAGCCGGTAGGGCTTTCCGTGCCGGCTCGCCCACTCGCGGACCACGTCGTCGACAATCACGCCATCGTGATCTGCAGTGAGAACCAACTCGTTGCCGGTGGCGCGGCTCAGATCGATTCGGTGCATCCACGGGTCGCGGGTGAGGACAACGTCCAGCAGGTAGCCGATCGTCCACCATTCGCTCACCCCGTCCATGGACTGCTCTTCCGGCAGGCGCCGGTTTCGGATGAAGAACGGCGTAAGGCGTCGGCCGCGGGCAGCTTTCGGTCCGACCGAGCGCATTTCGGCGGTGAGCTCCTCCGGCGTCTTGCTGGCGCGCTCGGATACCTGCAGTCCGGTCAGCGCATCGATCTGCGCGACCCCGGTGCGCGCCACTTCCTTGTCTGCCGCCTTGAGCTGCCGGTTGGTCTCCCAGGGCGTTGCGGCCATCGCGGCCATGCCGCAGATGTGGGCGACCAGCTCGCGGACATCCCACTTGGGACAGTCCGTGGGCAGGCTCCACTGTTCTGGTGCGAGTCCGACGACGGCGTCGGCCACCCGGGCGTATTCGTCGCGTGCCAGCCGCATGGCGGTGACTCGTTCCAGGACGATGCGGCGCGGGTTTTCACGGGTGCCAACCGTGGCGGTTTGGGTAGTCATGGCGGTGTCCTTGCGTGCAGTGGAGATCAGGGTAGGTCCAGGCCGTCGACGTACATATCGACGGCGCGGTCCAGCAGTTTTCCCCAGCGGTTGCCGCCGGGATCGTTGGCGAGTTGGGCGTCGATGAGCCCGCCAAGCAGCGCGGTGTAGAGGTCGATGTCCTCGGTGCGGGTCACGCCGTACGGCGCCAGCTCCTCGCGGAACCGTTCCCAGGCGGTGACGGACGGCGCGTAGGACTCCGGTGTTGGTTCGAACCCGGGAATGGTCCGCTGGTTCATCAGCTGGTAGCGCGCCGGGTCGCTCACGCAGAACTCGAAGAAGGTGCGTGAGTTCCATTTGAGGAAGTCGCGGAGGCCGTTTCGCGGTGCGTTGACGACGCCGGCTTCCATCTGTTCAAGGCTGTCACGCCAGGCTTGGGCGAACATAGCGTCGAAGATGGCGTTCCGGGATTCGAAGTGGGTATATAACGACGGCGCCCGCATGCCCACGCGCGCCGCGACCTCCCGCAGGGTCACGGCCGCCAGTCCGTCCTCGCGTGCGATTGACCAGGCGGCGTCGACGATTTCCCGGCGGGAAGTCTCCCGTCTTTCGGCCAACCTATCGCGAGTAGGATTTCCTAACACGGTTAGGATTATGCGCTCGGTTGGGTGCGGCGTCAATAGCTTCCGGCACTTGCGGACCAGCAGGTTCCTTCAGCCGGGACAACACCTCTGCCGCGTACTCAGCGGTGGTGGCCGAGCCCTTCAGATCCGACGTGGCAATACCGTCCGCGAGCGCGGCTTCGAAGGCGCTTGTCAGGGACTTCGATGCATCCTTCTCGCCGAGGTGGTCGAGCATCATCGCCGCCGCCCACAGCGCACCAACCGGGTTGGCGATGCCCTTTCCGGCGATGTCCGGCGCCGAGCCGTGCACCGGCTCAAACATGGACGGATACCTGCGTTCCGGGTTCAGGTTGGCGCTCGGGGCAATACCGATGGATCCAGCGACACCCGCCACCAGGTCCGAGAGGATGTCCCCGAAGAGGTTCGACGCAACGATGGTCCGCACGCTGGTCGGTTTCATGACCAGCCGCGCCGCCAGTGCGTCGATGAGTACCTTGTCGACGACGACGCCGGGAACTTCCTTCACGGTCTCCGCCACCACCTCGTCCCAGAACGGCATGGTGTGGATGATGCCGTTGGATTTGGTCGCCGAGACGAGCCGCCCGTCGCGTTCTGCCGCCAGGTCAGCGGCGTAGCGGGCGGCCCGGGCGACGCCCTTCCGGGTGAAGACGCTCTCCTGGACGGCAAACTCGCCGTCTGTTCCGGACCCAAACCTGCCGCCGATTTGCGAGTACTCCCCCTCGACGTTCTCCCGCACCACCACGATGTCCAGCTCTTCGATGCCCGGCATGGCGCCGACCACGCCGGACAGCAGCCGCATGGGTCGGAGGTTGATGTACTGGTCGAACTCGCGGCGGATGGGGATGAGCAGACCCCAGAGAGTGACGTCGTCCGGCACGTCCGGCGTTCCGACCGCACCGAGGTAGATCCCGTCACCGTCACTGAGCTGTTCGATCCCGTCCACCGGCATCATGCGGCCGGTCTTCCGGTACAGGTCGCTGTTCCAGTCGCGGATGCGCCACTGCACCGTGAAGCCGTGACGTTCGGCGAGGGCGTCGACGCACTGCATCGCCACGTCGGTGACATCGACGCCGATGCCGTCGCCGGGAATTGAGTCGATGACATACGTGCGGGTCATGGGGGTCCTATCGCTCGAGAGTCCTTGAACGAGCATATGTGAACGCCACCAGTACGCCGAGCGTGGCAATCGAGAAGATAGGCCCCGCTCTCCACGCCGAACTGTGTGTGGTCTCGGAACGTTTTGTCGGATTACGCAGGGTGAGCATTGAACGTGACCGCGGCAGCTTTCCGAACCGCTGCCAGCGTGTCCGTGAGCGCCACCTCGAGACCAACGGCTTCCACCAGACTGCAGGTTGGAATCGGTGCGGCGAACCCAGGAGCGATGCTACCGACGACGGCGGCTACCGGCACACCACGAATCCGGGCGCGGGCGGCAACGCCTCCCACCACCTTGCCCGAGAAGGATTGCGCGTCCATGAGCCCCTCCCCCGTTACAACAAGATCCGCCCTGTCAATTGCGGCATTCAGTTCCAAAGCATCTGCGACATAGTCAAAACCGCGAACCAGGCGGCCTCCCAGAGCAACAAGGCCGCCGGCAAGGCCTCCTGCTGCACCGGCGCCGGGTAAGTCTGCCACGTCCACGCCAAACTTCTCCAGATAGTGGGCCGCAAGGAGTTCCAGCCGGACGGTCAGTTCGAGAACTTGGGCCGGTGATGCCCCTTTCTGCGGGCCAAAGTCGCGTGCGGCATCGGTGAACCGGGTCTCAACGTCGCACACGACGAGAAGCTCGGCGTCCCGGGGGACGCGCCCAATCGCCTCGATCGCACCGAGGCCACCATCTGTTGTGGCAGAGCCGCCAAGGGTAACGACCACGGTCCGGGCACCCCTGCCAAACGCTTCTGCAACGAGTTGCCCAGTGCCGGAGGAGGTGGCCGTCATCGGATTATTGGTTCCCTCGGGTAACAGCGCAAGCCCGGACGCCCGCGCCATCTCAATGACGGCCGTGCCCTCCGAGAACCGCCAGCACACTTCCCTCGTCTGACCGTCGGGACCCGTCACCAGCGAGGTTTCCGTTGGCCCACCTAAAGCCTCAAGCGTGCCTTCGCCCCCGTCCGCCATCGGCAGTGTTTCGGCCACATAACCCAGATCCCGGGCCGTCATGGCTATCGCTTCTGCCACTTCCGCCGCAGTTGCAGTTCCTCGAAATTTGTCCGGCGCAGCCAGGATCCGCATGGGGAACCTCCTCGTCAATGATGTGCAGATGATTCGAAGGGGTTGTGATCCCTTCGACGAAAAGGTACCTTATGAGGAACCCGGTCCGTAAATACGAACTCGACGAGACCGTGAAGAGATCCAACCAAGGAGAGTCAGATGACCGCTCAGAGTCGAGCAATAGTGCTTTCAGCTTTCGAAACCCCTTTCGAAATGAAGAGTTTCGACATCCCGGAACCAGGCAAGAACGCCGCCATAGTCGATGTCGAGTACGCAGGAATCTGCGGCACGGACGTTCACCTTCAGGCGGGCAGGCTACCCATTCCCACGCCGGTGGTTTTGGGCCACGAGGCCGTGGGACGCATTGCAGCCCTGGGCGAGGGTCTCACCCACGACGTACTCGGCGCCCCGCTCGCAGTGGGCGACGCCGTTGCGTGGCAGAACAGTGTGGCTTGCGGCCGCTGCAGGTACTGCCTCGTAGAACAGCAACCAACTCTGTGCACCGGCTCACGGCGCATCTACGGCATCAACCAGTCCGCCGACGCTTTCCCACACCTTTCCGGCGGCTGGGCGGACAGTATGTACCTGCAACCGGGAACCACGCTGGTGAAGCTTCCTGAGGGAATCACACCGCGTGACGTCATACCCCTCGGCTGCGCAGGGCCTACGGCCGTACACGGTGTCCTGTACGAAACGAAGATCAGCTTCGGTGACATTGTCGTGATTCAGGGCAGTGGGCCGGTGGGCGTAGCCGCCGCCATTTACGCCCAGTTGTCCGGCGCAGGGAAGGTCATCATCGTCGGTGGCCCTGCCTCACGCCTGCAAACCACCGCAAACCTTGGTGTTGGCCA
The DNA here is from genome assembly GCF_011927905.1 of Arthrobacter pigmenti. NCBI lineage: Bacteria > Bacillati > Actinomycetota > Actinomycetes > Micrococcales > Micrococcaceae > Arthrobacter > Arthrobacter pigmenti. Next base: position 586,448 of record NZ_JAATJL010000001.1, on the reverse strand, counting down.
CGAGCACTTCGACGTCATGGACGGCACCAGCACTGAAGACCGCATCGCCGCGGTCAAGGCCATGACACCCCACAGTCAGGGTGCGGACGTCGTCATCGAGTGCGCAGGCATCCCTTCTGCGGTAGCGGAAGGGATCGAAATGGTGCGTCCGGGCGGACAGTACTGCGTGGTCGGCCAATACACCGACCACGGCACCACTCCGATCAACCCCCACTACATCACCCGCAAACAGCTGACGGTTCAGGGTTCCTGGGGCTTCTCCCCGCAGCACTACATCCGATACATCCAGACCCTTCCCCGGCTGCTCGCCGAATTCGACCTTTCCAGCATCCTGACGGAGTACCCACTGGACCAGGCAAATCAGGCGGTTGCGGATGTGAAGGCCGGGTCGGTCATGAAGGCCGTCCTGCGTCCGACAACGGCTGGTGTATGAGATGACGTCCGATTGCCTTATCTACGACGACGTTCCCGGCATCGACGACGCCCTACTTGCTCGTTGCGCTGACCTGCCGACGGCGGCTTTTTCGGATGCCATGCAGCGGTTTGGCGGTGCCGTCGGCCTGTCCCCTGTCATCTCTGGGGCATCAGACCGCAAAGCCGTTCACCTGGTGGGTCGCGCGCTGACCGTGCAGACCCGTCCGGGCGACAACCTGGTGGTGCACAAAGCAGCTGATCTGGCGGCTCCCGGGGAGGTACTCGTGATCGATGCCGGCTCACAGACCGACCGCGCGATCGTCGGTGGACTCCTCGGCAGTTATACACAGAACCGCGGAATTGCAGGAATAGTGCTCGACGGCGCGGTCCGCGACCTCTCCGAGCTCGCCGAACTCGACATCCCTGTTTTCGCCCGCGGCGTCTCCCATCTGGGCCCGTATAAAGACGGACCCGGGGTGATCCGGGGAAACGTCGCCATCGGCGGCACCGCCGTGTGCCAGGGAGATCTTGTGGTCGGTGACGAGGACGGCATCGTCTTTGTACCCCGCCACCGCGCCGCCGAAGTGATCACGGCGGCGGAAGCCGTCGTCGAACGCGAACGAATCACCACCCTGGCCATCAACGACGACAGCTGGGACCGCAGCTGGGTCGACGCCGGCCTAACCGTGCAGCGCGTGTCCAGATGACCGCGAAGCACCAGAATACAAAAGCATGCAAAGGAGCAGAACCCCGTGATTGATCAGCAGACTCTTGAGTACCCGCATCAGGTCAACTTCATCGACAACGCCTGGGCTCCCAGTTCCGGGCAGGGTGTGGAAACCCTGAACCCGGCGGACAAGGACGACGTCGTCGGTATTGTCCCGGACTCGACACCCGAAGATGTCGAAGCCGCCATCAGCGCTGCCGAGCGCGCCCTCCGAGGCTGGGCCGCCACCCCCGCACCGGTGCGGGGAGACGTCCTTCGCCGCTGGAGCGAACTCATCGGGGAGAACGCCGAAGACCTCGCCCGGCTGATGACCCGAGAAATGGGAAAGCCGCTCGCGGAATCCCGCGGCGAGGTGGGCCGGGCACGGATGGAAATTGACTATGCCGCCGGGGAAGGTGCCCGAATCCACGGCACCACGATTCCGAGCCGGGCACCGGGACAGCTCGTTTACACCGAACGCGAGCCGATCGGCGTCGTCGCGGCCATCACCCCGTGGAACTTCCCGGCGGTTGCGCCGGTGCGTAAGATTGCCCCCGCACTGATATTCGGCAACACCGTAGTGCTGAAACCGGCTCTCGAAACGCCGCTCACCGCGCTGGCACTCGCTGCCCTGCTTCGCGACGCCGGACTGCCCGAGGGCGTACTGAATGTGGTCACCGGCCGCGGATCGAGGGTCGGCAACCAACTCACCGAGGACCGTCGTATTGCCGGAGTGTCCTTCACCGGGTCCACTGACGTCGGGCGCACAGTGAACGAGGCCGTGGCCCGACGCATGGGCGCGGTGCAGCTTGAACTCGGAGGCAAGAACGCAGCCTACGTACACAGCGCCGAGGACCTGCGCAGCGTCGCCGCAGAGGTCACCAGCGCAGCGATCCAGGCCACCGGGCAGCGCTGCACCTCCATCAGCAGGGTGATAGTGCGCGAAGAAATCGCCGACGACCTCGTGGCACTCCTCACCGAAACCTGGTCCGGCCTGAAGGTCGGCCCGGGCAACGCCGAGGGCACCGTCGTCGGACCGCTGGTCAATGACTCCCAGCTCAGGAAAGTCTCTGCTTATGTTCGCCAGGGAATCGAGGAAGGCGCCGTCCGTACGACGCCGGACCGCCAGGTTCCAGACGGCCTGTACTTCGCGCCGACCGTTCTGGACCACGTAACGCGGACCATGGTCGTGGCACGTGAGGAGATTTTCGGTCCGGTTCTGACCATCACCAGGGTCAAGGACGTGGACGAGGCTATCGACATCGTGAACGACACGGAGTACGGACTGGCAGCGGCTGTCTTCACAGAAGACCTTGAAGTAGCAATGCGGTTCGGCCGGGAGGTCCGCGCCGGCATGATCCACGTCAACCACGGGACCGTCAGCCAGCCGCACGTACCTTTCGGCGGTGTGAAGGAATCCGGCCTTGGAGCGTTCTCCATCGGCCTCACCAACGCTGAATTCTTTACCCAGTCGAAGGTCGTCTACCTCAAGCCGAGCAGCGGATCGCAGCCTGGTCAGCCGGTGCCGGGGCGCCGCGGCCTCGCCGCGGACCGTGGCGTCGACCCGGCCTGATCCTTCTGCACTGAATCCGAAGCAGCCACAAGGAGGTGGTCATGGCTACAGGGCACCTGTACGTCACCCGGGATCTGGGCCCGGAACCAATGGAATTATTGCGGAACTCCGGGCACGAGCTCGTGGTCCATCCCGACCGTGACCTGCCACCCACCCGGGAGGCACTGCTGGACGGCGTCAGCGGCGCTGCGGGCATCATCACACTCCTTACCGAGAAAATGGATGCCGCATTGTTCGACCACGCGGGGCCGCAATTGCAGGTGGTTTCGGCCGTATCTGTGGGCACCGACAATATCGACGTCGGGGCCGCCTCCAGCCGTGGAATAACGGTGACCAACACACCGGATGTACTGACGGATGCGACGGCGGATCTCGCCATGGGCCTGCTGCTGGCACTCAACCGCAGGATTGTCCAGGCGGATGCCTTCCTCAGACGTGGTGAAGCCTGGTCGTGGGGTCCGCGGCTGTTCCTCGGCCGCGACCTTGCCGGGGAAGTGCTCGGGATCGTCGGCTATGGCCGCATCGGCGAGGCGCTGGCCAGGCGGGCGCGGGCTTTCGGAATGCGGGTGATCGCGGCCGGTTCGGATCAGGCGCACAATAGCGGCGTGGAACGGATGCCGCTTCCCCAGCTCCTGAGGACCGCCGATGTAGTGAGCCTTCATGCCCCGCTTACGGAGCGGACACGGCACCTGCTCGGAACTGAGGAGCTGGCGGCGATGAAGCAGGGGGCCATCATCATCAATACGGCCCGCGGGCCACTGATTGACGAGGACGCGCTAGTGGAAGCACTAAGAAGGGGAAAGATCCGTGGCGCCGGTCTCGACGTCTTTGAGTACGAGCCAAAAATTCATCCCGGCCTGTTGGAACTGGACAGTGTGGTACTTACCCCGCACATCGGGAGCGCGGGCGAGCAAACCCGCACACGGATGGCGATGCTCGCACTGGAAAACGCCCTCGCAGTACTTGACGGCCAGTCTCCGCCAACCCCGGTCAATGAAAAAAGCAGGCCTGCTGTTACTGTTCCACCTGTCGGTGTAGGCGAAAAAGGAGATGTGTAAATGGTCAGCGACAACGGATTCGTCCGCTCGGTCGAGCGCGTTGCCGCACTGCTGGAGTTGTTGTCGGAGCGAAAGTCACCCATGCGCATGATCGAGGTTGCCCAGGCCCTTGATCTGCCGAAAAGCACCACTCACGGTCTCCTGCAGACACTGCAGGCAAAGGAGCTCGTGGTTCGGGATGACAATCAGCGGTACCGCCTCAGTCTGCGTCTGTTCTCCCTTGCCGCCACTGCCCTGGAGCTGGTTGACCTGCCCGAGCTTGCCAGACCTGCAATGGAGGAGTTGTCCGGCAGTACCGGCGGAACCTGCAATCTCGCCGTGCTCGATGGTCATTACGTGCTGTACATAGAGAAGGTTGAGCACCGGGACAGTCTGGTGCGGCTGGTGACCCACGTTGGGACGCGCATTCCGGCGCACGTCACCGCCTTGGGTAAAGTCCTGGTGGCCGCACTGCCGGAAGCGGATCAGAAGCAGTGGCTTACTGATCACGTGTTCGAACGGATGACTGACCACACCATCACTGATGCCGATGACTTCCGTAAGGACCTGCTCGGCCAGGCCAAGCGCGGTTATGCCCTCGACAATCAGGAATTGCATTCGGCGATCACGGGATTCGCTGCGCCGGTCCGGGACCATACGGGAACTGTTGTTGCCGCCCTGAGCCTCACATATCTGGGTTCGAGCATGAACGCCGGTGAAAAGCGGGGGTTGGGCGCGCAGGTGGTTCAGGCTGCAGACACCGTTTCCACCGCGCTCTCCAACCGCTGACAACACTTCCAGACAAAAGCTGACACAAAATTCGCCTGGAGACATCCTCCAGTACTTACTCGAACCGATTTCCTGTATAAGAACTAAGGAGAAAAAGCATGACCGCACGATTGCCGCTTGAAGGAATCACGGTCCTGGATCTCAGCCACCTCGCGGCCGGCCCCTGGTGCACGATGGTCCTGGCGGACCTCGGCGCTGACGTCATCAAGATCGAACGCCCGGAGACGGGCGATATGTCCCGTCAGGCTGGAAACATCTACGCCGGTGACCAGAGCGCGGTTTTCCTGTCTCTGAACCGGAACAAGCGGAGTATCGCGCTTGACCTTAAGCATCCTGAGGGTCGGCAGGTCTTCTTCCGCCTTGCCGAAAAGGCCGACGTTGTAGTAGAGAACCTCCGTCCGGGCAAGGCCGCCCAGCTCGGAGTGGACCGTGCCAGCCTCGCCGAACGCAACCCCGGCCTGGTTTACGCGTCCATCTCGGCTTTCGGCACCTCAGGCCCCTACGTAGACCTCGCCGGAAACGACCCGATTGTCCAGGCACTTTCGGGCGCCATGTCCATCACTGGCGAAGAAGACGGCCCGCCATCCCGGCAGGGAGTAAGCGTCCCCGATTTCGGTGCGGGGATGATGGCAGGTTACGCCATCCTCGCCGCACTCGTCGGCCGGCAGCGCGACGGACAGGGAAGCGAGGTCAACCTGAACCTGCTCGACGTCTCGGTGTTCGCCTTGGGCCCGCGCGCACAGGAGTACCTCATCAACGGCGAGGAACAGCCGCGGCTGGGCAGCGCGCATCCTCAGTTCTCTCCCTACCAGGCGTTCCCCTGCAGCGACGGCCGCTACGTGTACATCGCGGTCATCAATGATAAGTTCTGGCGCCTGCTGTGCTCGGCCCTGGGACAGCCCGGAATTGCCGACGACCCACGGTATACAACGAATGTTGGAAGGGTGCAGCACCGCGCGGAGCTCGCAGGGCAGATCAGCGCGCTCATGGCACAACATCCCAGCGGACAGTGGCTGGAAGTGCTCCAGAACGCCGGGGTTCCCTGCGCGCCGGTCAACAATCTTTCCGAGGCGATGTCCGACCCACAGGTTCTCCACAACGGGCTGCTGGCAACCATGGAGCATCCCACCCTGGGAGACCTGCCCACCGTGGGCCTCCCAATGACATTCGACGGCGAGCGCCCGCCCATCAGGAAAGCGCCGCCCCTGTTGGGCGAGCACACTCTCGAAATCCTCACAGCGGCCGGTGTCTCGGAGGAGGACAGCAGGAAACTTCTCGACAGCGGCGCCGCAGCGCTGGGCCTTGAGCCAGTCCCCTCGCACCCGCAGTCAATCCACAGCCACAAAGGAATCTCATGAGCATCATCCAGACGTCAGCTACCCGGCGCCCCTTACTGCAGGAACAGGCACAGCAGGCACTCGAAGACGTACGCCGCGGTCTCGAGCCGGTATTGCAGATCATCGAGAACTCGCCCGCGGGCAGCGTGCCCGGGTTCAAATACACCACTGGCGGCTACCGTTCCTGTGAGGCTTACCTGCCGCACAGCTGGTCCACCTTCCAATGGGTTGGATTCCTCACCGGGCGCCTCTGGCTGGTCGCCGACCATTTCGATGACCAGCGGGTCCGCGCCGCCGCACAAAAACTTGCCGACGTCGTCGCCGGTAGTTTGTCGCAGGAGCCTCCCCGGTTCTCTGCGTCCGGCAGTGACCTGTTCTACGCCTCATGCCTGGGTGCCCGCATCACGGGCGACGCCGGCCTCACCGATGCCGCTCTTGTAGCGACCCGGCAATACAGCAGGAACTTCGACGAGCGCCTTGGAGTCTTCTTCCAGGTGGTGGGTGTGAACCGGGCGGTCATCGACACGGGCCTGAACCTGCTGCCGTTCTACTGGTCCGCAGCTGCGGATCCGGAGCTCGCAGCCATTGCGAGGACGCACAACACCAATCTGCTGGACTACGGCATTGTGCGGGAGGACGGCTCGGCCTACCAGGCCATCGAGTTTGATCTCGAGGCGGGTCAGCCCGCCCGGCGGTACTCGATGCAGGGCTACAGCGACACCACCACGTGGTCGCGGGGGCAGTCCTGGGCAATGCACAACTACGTCAACGTCTACGAGGCGACCGGGGATGCACGGTTCCTCGATGTCGCACGGAGGGTCTGCCACTGGTACGTCGACCACCTGCCCGAGGACCATGTGCCGTTCTATGACTTCGCCGACCCGGCGGCACCGGCCGTCCCGCGGGACTCCTGCAGCGCAACCATCGCGGCTAATGCGCTACTGCGTCTGGCACGGCTCGACGGCGAATCGACCGGGTGGGCCGCAGCCGCAGCAGACTCGATCACCGGGGAGCTGTTCACCAACTACCTCACCCCTGGGGGCGTGCTCCTGCACAGCAGCTGGGGCCGCCTCCCACCGGAGAAGGCCGGTGCGGGATTCTCCCGATTCCCACTGGAGGACGTCATGCCCTACGGCAACTACTGGATTGTCGAAGCCGCCTATCGCTACCTCCACACTGACTGGTCGGCTCTGGCGCTTGGACCGTCCACCCCGCTCACTGTGAACGACGCCGTCCAGCGTCCCGGCCAACCCGCGCTCTCGTGAACAGGCCGCTGGCAGGAGTGCGCGTACTGGACCTGACACATTTTGTCGCAGGGCCATGGTGCACCATGCTGCTGGCGGATCTCGGCGCCGAGGTCATCAAGCTCGAACCACCCGGCGGCGAGATCGGCCGGAGCATGGGCAGCGTCTACGCTGCGGGGGAATCGGCCATCTTCCTCGGATTCAACCGTGGCAAGCGCAGCATCTCCCTGGACCTGAAGCAGCCGGAAGGGCTGGCGGCCGCGCTGAAGCTTGCCGGTCAGGCTGACGTCGTCGTGCAGAATTTTCGGCCCGGAACGGCAGAACGCCTCGGAATCGGCGCGGAGGATTTGCGTGCCAGGCATCCGCAGCTCATCTACTGCACGGTGTCGGCCTTCGGCCCGGACGGCCCGTATGCCTCCCGTCCGGCGAATGACCCGGTCATCCAGGCGCTGAGCGGTTCGATGTCCGCCACCGGACAAGCCGGGGGCAAGCCAGTACGGATGGGCGTAAGCCTCCCGGACGTTGCGGCCGGAGTCCTGGCGGCCACCGGGATTCTTGCGGCCATTCTCCGCCGCACGGACAGCGGAAAAGGTTCCACCATAGAACTCAACCTGCTGGACACACAGCTTTACGCCCAAACGGATCTGATTACTGCAGCTGCTTCAGCGGGAGCTTCGGGTGCAGCAGCTGCGGAACCGGAGCAGGCCCCGGAGGGCGTATCTGCATCAATCCGCGGGGCGTACGTCTGCGGCGACGGACTGTCGCTGTGGCTGGACACCGATGATGCTCACTGGGCCACGCAGGCTCCATCCGCCGGCGCCGGAATGTCCGGTGAGTCAAGGGTGAACCGTAAACAGGTCGCCGCGCTGCTCCGCACACAGCCGCGCGAACACTGGCTGGACCTATCCGGATCGGTAGGGGGCGGCGTCGTACCCGTCCTTGCACTTTCCGATGTTCTGACGGATGGATCGGACAGGACCTTGGAGGTGCAACACCCCACGATCGGACGCCTGCGGCAGGTCCGCACCCCCGTGGCAGCTGATCCGCCCTGGCTGCCTGTGGATATTCCCCCGCCACGCATAGGCGAACACACCCGCGACGTTTTTCACGAACTGGGCTTCCCGGACACCGAAGTCGACCGGATGGAAGCCCTCGGAATAGTCCGCACAGACAGCACAACAAACAACGAAATTCGCTTCAAGGAGTAACCATGAGCACCATGACCGAGACCATTCAGAAAGAGCAGTACGCACTCACCGACGAGCAGCTGACGCTCCAGGAAGAGATCCGCGAGTTGGCTGACGGTCCGGTGGCCGCCGGGGCGGCCAGGCGGGATAGGACCGGCGAATACCCGCAGGACATGTTTGACTTGCTGGTGGAGAGGAACCTTCTGGCGTTGCCGTTCAGCCCGGAGTACGGAGGGAAGGATTCCGGCATCCTGTCCTGTGCGCTGGCCATTGAGGGCCTCACACGTGCTTGCTACAACACGTCCTATCTGCTGATGATGACCTGGCAGCCGTTCTTTGCGATCAGCGCGGCAGGCAACGAGGAACAACGTCAGCGGTTTCTCCCCGGACTGGCCAACGGCACCTTGCGGTTCTCCACGGCCAACACCGAGCCGGACGTCGGCTCGGATATGGCCAACCTTCAGACCCGGGCCGAGCCCGTGGAGGGTGGCTACCGGCTGACCGGCAAGAAAGTGTGGGCCGGGAACGCTCCGGTCTCGGACTACTTCGTCACTTTCGCGCGCACCGGCGGTCCCGGCCACAAGGGGCTTAGCGCGTTCGTAGTACCCACCGATGCCGAGGGAGTGCACCGGGGCGCGAAGATGAACAAGATCGGCGGGCGGGCCATACCGTCCTGCGAGGTCGAGTTCAACAATGTGTTCGTGCCTACCGGGGACCGCCTCGGCGAGGAAGGTGCAGGATTCAAGACGGCGGCCAGCACCTTCACCAAGCTGCGTCCCCTTGTCGGTGCGCGGGCCCTGGGTCTCGCGCAGGGGTCTCTCGACCACGCCGTGGCATACGCCAAGGAGCGCCGGGCGTTTGGGCAACCAATCGCGGAGTTCCAGGGTCTGCAGTGGATGCTGGCGGACATGAAGATCGGGCTGGAGGCGTCGAGGCACCTGGTCTACAAGTCCGCAGCCGTGCTCGACGGCGGCATGTCGGCTCGTGACGCCGCGCCACTGATCGGGATGGCCAAGACCTTCGCAACGGATACCGCCATGCAAATCACCCTGGACGGCATTCAGATCTTCGGCGCCAAGGGGTACAGCACCGACTACCCGATGGAACGCTTTATGCGGGAGGCGAAGGGCCTCCAGATCATCGAAGGCACCAACCAGATTCAGCGCAACATCATCGCCAAGGATCTTCTCGCCTAAGACCCGAAAAAAGTCGTCGCTGCTGCCGTGCCGGACGCGGAAATTTGGCATTCCGCATCCGGCAGGGTAGCCCCTGCCTGTCGCGATTCAGGGCGCAGATCGCCCTCTGCCTGAGACAGAAAAGCATCTTGTTATTCACCGTTCCTCGGTCTAGCATTCTGAATACGGTCCCTAGATATGAACTGGATCACCCAAGAACGAGGAACCTGCACACGGACCGAACGGGACAGTACCCCCAAATTCACTGCATCCACTTCAAAGACGAAGGAGGAACCCATGGCAAGCACCACCACCCAGGCACCACCGTTGGCGAGCCTGCAACTCGATCAGGACATAGCAGTTGTGACCATCGAGAACCCGCCACTGAACCTGCTGTCAAGAACTGCGAAGAACGAGCTTCTCGAGATTTTTCTCTCGCTCCGGTTCCGCGACGACGTTCGCGCTGTAGTGCTGCGGGGGTCAGGCACTAAAGCGTTCTCAGCCGGCGCCGACATCAGGGAGTTCCCCCAGCGCATAGCCGATGGGAATGCCAGGCAGATCAGCCGCGAAGGGCATCGGCTGATCCTCGCGGTCCAGAGCTGCGGCAAACCAAGCGTCGCAGTCGTGGACGGCGTCGCTTTCGGCGCAGGCCTCGAGCTGATCCTCGCAGCCGATTTCCGGATGGCAACCCACAGGGCTTCATTTGCACTGCCAGAGGCAAGCAGGGGCGTTTTCCCCGGGAACGGCGGCACCCAGCTGCTTCCGCGCATCGTCGGCCCGGCACGCGCCCTGGAACTGATGCTCTCTACGACACCGATCGATGCCGCCGAAGCACACCGTATTGGTTTGGTCAATCGTCTCGTTTCAAGCGAAGACCCGATGTCCGAGGCGCTCCACTTCGCCCGGCATCTTGCTTCACTTCCCACAACAGCAGTGGAAAGCATCCGCCAACTGGTCCGCACAGCATCAGAAACGACACTCACCCAGGGACTCGAACTTGAGGCGCAACTGTTTGCGGAAGTATTCCGCACGGATGCTGTTCGGGAAGGGATCGAAGCCTTCAGGGAGAAGCGCCTCCCGGATTTCCGGGGTGCTGAAGAAAAGAACCCACGTTAGTAAGAGCCAAGCAGCACAATCGTCCGCACTACCGAAAAGGAAGCATCACCATGGCAACACAATCCACGCACCGTTCAGATCGGTCATCCCGTCTCCGCATAGCCGCTTTCGGAGGGATCATTGCGCTCTCTGGGAGCCTGACCGCCTGCGGCGGAAACGGCAGTGCGGGTGCGGATGAGGATTTTCCCTCATCACAAATCGAAATGATTGTTCCCTGGGCAGCTGGAGGCGGCACCGATCTCACCACCCGGCAGCTCGCCGCACAGGCGGAGGAGACCTGCGGTACCCGCATCATTATCTCCAATCAGACGGGCGCTGCCGGAGCCACCGGGCACCAGGCAATAGCCGACGCCGATCCCGACGGTTACACCATCGGCACGGCAACAGTTGAAGTTTCCATCCTGAACCATCTTGGAAACGCCGATGTCACCCCTGAAGACCTGCAGGGCATCGTGAAGTTTCAGTCCACTCCATCAGTGCTAGCAGTATCATCCGATTCTCCCTACGAAACATTCGAGGATCTCGTTAACGGCATTGAGGACGGTGACCAGGTTCACGTGGCTACGAACGGTCGCGGTGGAATCTGGGACCTCGCAGCGCGGGGGCTTGGCGAGGAAGCAGGAGTCGGCTTCACCGAGTACGTTCCCTTTGACGGCGCGGCTGGAATGATTCCCGCGGTACTGGGTGGCCAGGTAGAGGCGCTTACCCCCTCCGGGGCGGAGATGCGCTCGCAAATTGAGGCCGGCGAGCTTCGGGGTCTGGTCACCATGTCTGAGGAGCGCTTCGAGGTTCTTCCCGACATCCCAACCACCGAAGAGGAGGGCATCGAGTGGAAGGCTGCGAACTGGTTCGGTGTCGTAGCACCTGCTGGAACACCCGAAGACCGCGTGGAGAAGCTCACCGAGTGCTTCACTGAGGCCGCCAATACTGAAGAATTCCAGAACTTCATGGCAGAGCAGGGTTACGGCTCCGAAGTTGTCGAGGGCGAGGAATTCGAACAGTTCATGGACGACGAGTTCGCAAAGTATGAGGACCTGGTCGCAACTCTCTACTAGCAGGGTTCCCGGCCTGCGCATTCTGCGCAGGCCGGGGCATCCATCAAGTGAAAGTAATCATGACAAAAACGCATGACCTCCACCGCAAGGGCAACGTTGTTGCCGCTGGGCTGCTATTGATTATCGGCGTGCTGGTTTTCACGCAAACAACTGCCCTGGGCGAATCAGGTGCCTCCAGCGACCCCGGCGCTGCGGGCTACCCCCGCCTGATCGCGGGAGTGTTAATCGTCCTCGCAGTGCTTCTCACCCTGCAACGCGGAACAGGTGACGCGCTGCCGTCTCGCGCTGATGGCCTGCGGGTGGTCAGCGTCGTCGTACTACTGGTGACTTATGCCCTCGCGCTTGAAGCTATCGGTTACATCGCTGCGACAGCAGTATTCCTGGCGGCGGCACTGCTTCTCATGGGCATCCGAAGTTGGCTCCCGCTGATCCTGCTTCCAGTGGGCTTCAGCGTGGCGCTGTTCCTGTTCTTCTACAACGTCTTTGGAGTGTCGCTCCCCCGTGAGTTCCTGGAAAGGCTGATCTCATGAACGATCTGATGACCGGACTCGAACAAGTCCTGACCTGGCAGCCGCTGCTGTTCATGTTGATCGGAATCATTGGCGGAATTGTAGTTGGCGCAATTCCGGGCCTCACCGCCACCATGACAATTGCGATCCTGCTGCCCTTCACCTTTGCCACCGATCCGCTTCCCGGCGTCGCGCTCCTGCTGGGAATCTATTCCGGCGCAGTTTACGCAGGCTCGATTCCAGCGATCCTGCTGCGCATTCCCGGAACCCCATCCTCCGCGGCCACGCTGCTGGACGGGCACCCAATGACGCTCCAGGGGAAGGCCGGCCAGGCGCTGACAATCTCTCTTGTGGCTTCGGCCATCGGCGGGTTGATCGGCGGGGTGTTGTTGCTCGCCTTCGCGCCCACGCTAGCCGGATATGCATTGAAGTTCGGCCCTGCCGAGTTCTTCATGCTCGCGATATTTGCACTCGCCCTCATCGCATCGATGTCCGAGGGCGCGATGGTCAAGGGGATGATCAGCGGCCTGGTAGGTCTGCTCATTGCCACCGTGGGTACTGATCCAATCAACGGCATCACCCGGCTGACCTTCGGGCTCAGCGAACTGCAGAGCGGGCTCGGCTTCATTCCCGTGCTGATCGGGCTTTTCGGCGTGGCTGAGGCCCTGGTACGGTTCGAGCACCACATTCGCCTCCGTAATGCCGGCAGCATCTCTCCTGGGTCCTTCCGACTTAAGTGGTCTGGGCTGCGGAAGCTGCTTCCCGGTGTTTCCTACAGCTCACTGATCGGCTTTGGCGTGGGCGTCCTCCCCGGTACCGGAGGGGACATCGGGTCCTTCATCGGCCACAATGAAGTGAAGCGCATCTCCAGGAACAAGGAGAACTTCGGCAAAGGTGACCCACGCGGTCTGGCGGCAGCCGAATCGGCGAACAACGCCTCCGTACCCGGCACGCTGGCACCAACCCTGATTCTGGGAATTCCTGGCAACTCCGCCGCCGCCGTCCTTATCGGCGCGCTGACCGTTCACGGGCTGCAGCCCGGGCCCGGCCTGTTTACCGGCTCACCCGACCTGGTCTACGGAATTTTCTTCGCGTTGCTGATAATTCCCATCATGATGCTGATTGTAGGTCTTGCAGGAATTCGTTCCTGGGGACAGATCACACGTATTCCCACCCAGTATCTGTGGCCCTGCATTTTGGCCCTGAGCGTCGTGGGAAGTTACGCGCTGCAGTCGAGTCCGGTGGACGTGATGATCACGATTGCAGCCGGTGTTCTGGGCTACTTCATGCTCAAGGGAGGCTTCCCGCCCGCTCCCCTTGTAATTGGGCTCATCGTCGGACCACTCGCGGAGACCGGTTTCCGCCGGGCAACGATCATCAGCAGCGGAACCTACGAGTGGATCCTGCAACCGCTTCCCCTGATCATGCTGATCCTCAGCGTACTTACCGTCGGTTGGTCGCTCTACCGGTCATGGGCCGTACGGAAAAAGTCAGTTCTGGCTTCCGCGGAACAGCGAAGCAAAGAGGAGGTGCAGAAGTGACGGCGAACTCGCCTTCCGCACTCTCAGCCACCACCACGCCGGACACCCAGAACGGTGTGCCCGGCGTGGTGGTAGGGGTAATAGGACTGGGAAATCTCGGGCTGCCTATAGCCCGGCGGCTTCTCGCGACAGGGATTGATGTCCTTGGTTTCGACGTGAGCCCAGAAGCGTGCCAAGCAGCCCGCGGGCTCAGTCTCGCATCGTCGATCCGCGATCTGTCTGAACGCGCGGACATTGTGCTCGTTTTGGTGAGCGATGCAGATCAGTGCAGGAGTGCCATCTCCGGTACGAGCGGGGTGGTGTCCGCGACAACCCTGCCCACCGCCGTCGTAATCATGTCAACAGTCGGCCCTGACGCCCTCACGGACTTGGCCGCTCCGATCCTAGGCTTGGGGACCGCCGTTATTGATGCACCAGTAAGTGGCGGCGCCGAGGCGGCAGCCAAGGGAGAGCTTTCGTTGATGGTCGGCGGCGCATCCGAGTACATCGAAAGGTGCAGCAGCGTGTTGAGCACGCTCGGCACGATGCACATCATGGGTGAACTTGGTGCCGGGCAGAGCGCCAAACTGGCGAACCAGATGGTGTTTTTCGGGACCTATGCTGTGTTGCAGGAGGCGTTGGCGCTGGCCAAGTCTGACGGCGTGGATTCAGATGCGCTCCTGGGGGCGCTTAGCGGCGGCACCGCTGATTCCTGGGCTGTGCGGCACCCTCGTTTCCTTCAAGAAACTGCCCGCGCGTATGATGCCGCCGCAATAGGACCTTCACACCGGTCCTGGCATAAAGATTTGCGAACGGCAGTTCAGGCGGCGTCTGCACGTGACCTGGATACCCCTGTCACCATATTGGTATCGCAGGTAGTCGGCGACCGAGTGGATCGGAGCGCTCGTCGGTAGTCATCATTGATCGCCAAGGCAACGCGTCCAATCATGTCCGCTTCAAAGAACCGAGCGTGGGCGTCCCGTAACACCAATACGCGGGGATTCCTTTCACCTAACCGGCATCACGTCAAACATGGGTTCCAAATAGCACAGGGATGTCTAATCTAGCGAGGGAGAGTTCCAATGATGGAACAACACATTAGTAAGGAGGCGGCCGGGCGGTCGGTTCCCAGTAAGGACCGAAAAGCCGGCCAGCACATGGAAAGTGAATTCGCCCCGGAGGTTCCCAGCAAGAATCTCCCCCCGATGGGGTACAAGGACATTCCGTCCCCTCTGCCGCTGCGCAAGGTGATTGGGCCCAGCCTGATCCTGACCGGGCTGGCCATCAGCTCGGGTGAATACATCCTGTGGCCCTACATCACGGCGGAAGCCGGACTGTCACTGTTGTGGCTCGCGATTGTCGGCGTCACCATCCAGTTCTTCCTTAACATGGAGATTGAGCGATGGACCCTTGCCACCGGTGAAACCGCCATATCCGGCTTTGTCCGGCTGTGGAAGCCGTGGGGGCTCATCATGGCGGTCGCCGCCTTCATCACCATCATGTGGCCGGGGTGGGCGACAAGCGGCGCGGCGACGCTGGGATTTGTTTTCGGTCTCGATCCGGGCGCGACTACCTGGATAGCCATCATTGCGCTCATCTCCATCGCGATCACGCTGACGGCCTCGCCGGTGGTTTACAACACCGTGGAGAAGCTGGAGGGGTTCAAGGTTGTTGTGGTGCTCATCTTCCTCCTGATCGCCATCACCACGGCCATCAGCGCGGAGGCGTGGGGGGACGTCGGCACTGTGTTCACCAGCATCGGTACCGGCATGGGTGAACTTCCGGGTGACCTGAGCCCCACGGTTGTTCTTGGCGCCCTGGCCTTCGCAGGTGCGGGTGCGCTGTCCAACCTTGCGCAGAGCAACTGGATCCGGGACAAGGGCTATGGAATGGGATCACACATCCCCAAGATCGCGTCCCCGGTGACCGGCATGGACGTTGCGGGTGCACCATTGGGGCATATGGTCCGCCAGGACGAGGCCAACCTGGGGCGTTTTCGCGGGTGGTGGAAGATCGCCAATATCGAACAACTGGTCACGTTCTGGGGAATGACAATCCTGTCCATCTCCGTCTTATCCATGGTGGCTTATTCCACGATCTACGGCCGTGACCTTCCGGGTACCGGTGACCTGGTGTTCATCGAGGCGATGGGCGAGACCCTCAAGGAAACGGTTGGTCCCTGGTTCGGTACCCTCTTCTGGGTGGTCGGTGGCTTTGGCCTGATGCTCTCTGCGCTGGCGAATGTTGACTATGTCAGCCGTGTGATTGCTGACGTTCTGAAGACTGTCTACCTCCAGACGAGCACTCGCTGGACCGAGAGCCGGATCTACTTCATCTGCGTGTGGGGCTTGGCTGCGCTCGGGACAACCATCCTGCTGTCCGGCTTCAACCAGCCGCTTACCCTGCTCGTGATCTCGGCCGTAATCGGCGGAGTAGCGATGTTTGTCTACACGGCTCTGCTGATCAAGCTGAACCGCACCGCCCTTCCGAAAGCCATCCGGCTCAAGGGCTTCCGGCTCGGGGCAATGATTTTCTCCGTACTGTTCTACGGCTATTTCGCCGCCCGGATTCTCGTCGCCTACGGCGCGCAGTTCCTGGGCTAGAAGGAAAGGTATTGCCATGTTGATTCGACTGTCTGCACTGTTCATCGTGTTCTGCGGTGTATTCGCCGGCCTGTTGTTCCTGGCTTCGATTGTCGGCCTTATCTGACCATCCGGCGGAATCATCTGAATCGAGTAGGTGGGCCGGGTTTCCCGGCCCACCTCTCACACCACCGTACGTGCGGGCCTCGCATACGGCGGTTCGTCAGGGTGTCCTGTAGCGATACCAGGCATCGTGAAGGAATATCAGCCCGAGTGTGTTCCAGTGCTCGTTGGGCAATGCCCGCTGAAGGATTGGGGATCCGGCGACCCGCCAGTAGCCCTTGCTGCTCATGCCCCACTCCCGGGCCTGTTGAGGCCGGATGCCGAGCTTTCGCAGGTTAGCCACGCGCGCCCGTCCGCGTTTCCATTCCTTCCAGCGGATCTGACGCATCCGCCGCCGGAACCATTCATCCATATCCGCAAACTTCCGCGGAGTCTCGGCCAGACGGAAATATCCCATCCAGCCCCGGATATACCGGTTCAGCAGTGTGATGCGCTCACCCATCGAGATGCTCCACTTCCGCGACGTCAACTGCTTGATCCGCGCCTTGGCCCGTTTCAGGGCCTTCGGCGCGACGCGCAGCTTCGCCCCGGAAGCGGTGAAGAAGAAGGCATAGCCCAGCAATGTAGCTACGCTTGCCGGACTGCTCTTCGACTTCTGGCGGTTCACCCTCAGTTTCAAGTCCTGCTCCAGTACTTTCGTGCACTGGTCCAGCACCCTCCCGGCTGCCCGTTTGCTCCGAACGAAGACCCTGATGTCATCGGCGTACCGGACGAACCGGTGTCCACGCGACCACATCAACTGGTCAAAGTCATCGAGCATGATGTTCGACAGCAACGGCGACAGCGGCGACCCCTGCGGGGTACCCTCCGCCGTCGCCCGTTTCACACCATCGGCCATGATCCCCGCCTCAAGATAACGGCGGATCAGGCGCAGCAGCCGCTTGTCCTTCACTTTCCGCGCAATCCGGGCCATCAAAGCGTCATGGTTGACCCGATCGAAGAACGTATCCAGATCAACCTCGATCACCCACTTATAGCCCTGTCCGATCACGGTCCGGGCAACCCGGACCGCATCATGGGCGCTCTTGTTCGGCCGGAACCCATACGAAACCGGCACGAACCCCGGATCAAAGACCGGAACAAGCACCTGCGCGATCGCCTGCTGGATCAACCGATCCAGCACGGCCGGCACGCCCAACCTCCGCTCACCCCCGTCAGGCTTGGGAATCAAAACCTGACGCACCGGTTGCGGGCGGTACGTGCCCGAATCAAGACTCTCCCGAACACCTTCCCAGTGTCCTAAGCACCACGAACGGAGCTCGTCCGTACGCAGTCCGTCAGCACCAGGGGCACCCCGGTTCGCCTCGACACGGCGTAACGCAACCAACAGGTTCTCCCGCGAAAACACACGTTCCCACAGATCCCCCGCCTGGCCGCTGACAGTATTACCGACATCCGCCGGGACATCACTACGCTCAGGCAGGGGCACTCTCGGATTCACCGATACCTCCATCTACTCTGGCCCGCGCACGGCGGGATGGCTGCGATCAACGTAATGTCCACGAGCGATGCCCGTTCAACACGTCATCTCCTAACGTTCGGCCCTTCCCAGCAACCATCACTGATTCCCGCCGGTACTATGGCCTCGGCTGACTTCTGCCCCATCAACACAGCCCTTAAAGCAATGTCGCCCCACCCATTGACAGCGGTAGAGCACTGGGACAGACCTCCCCGGATAAGAACATTTACTTTCCCCCTGCCGCCGCCGCATTTACACCCCGACCGTTTCGGTGGAACGGGCTTCAGCTTCGCGTGCAGCCTTACCCCGATCGGAATGCCTTCTATGCGGTTCGTGTCCCTCGGTGCAGGGATTCGCCTCCGGCTTCCTTCCCACCCCACCTCGCGATGACGCAGTTGCCATCGGCTAAGAGTTAAACCACCTTCTCCTCCAGAGGACTTCCACCTCCAAGCAAATGCCCATGCCGGGCGTACACGCACGTCAGGCCCGGTTCCAGCGAACCGGGCCTGACGTTTCAACGAATAAGCGGAAGCAGCTTAGACGCCGTCACCTACGCAGCGGAGATGCCGCAGAGCACCGCTCACTGCGGCGGAATCGGAAACCGATCCCAGACCCGGTGCTTGGCGAGCAATTCCACGATTCCGGTCACCACGGCGTCCGATTCCCCCTCAACCACGCCTGCGGCTGACCTTTCAACTCCAGCGGCGTCCAGCACAGCTGAGGAATTACCCACTGCACCGATGGCTTTTGAGTGGCGGAACGCTTCGGCGAGCATGAGCTGAACGCGCGGATCCACGCCACCGGGGAAGCCTGCCTTCGCATCGCGACTGTTGGCGGCGTCGTCGGCTGGCTCCGCCGGTCCGGCGACAATCAGCGCATCGAACTCCGTTGAGCGTGCCGTGAGGTAGGTGCGCTGCGCCTCCACGCCGCCGTCGAGCTTGCCTCCGGTGGGCGCGATGACCAACGGAACCATGCCGGCGTCGTCAATCGCGGTGCGCAGGGCGAGCACCGATGCCGGGTCGGCGTCAGGACCGGTAATGATGCCCACCATCCTTCCCGCCACCGGCCACGTCCCGCGCACCTGCGACAGTGCAGGGCTGGGGTCTGAATCCTCCACCGCCTCGTTGGCGTCCGGCGCCTGAAGTCCGAGTCCCTTGGCAACCTCGCTGCACAGTCGATCGTCTATATTCGCCAGGTTCTGCAGCTGGCGGAGGCGAATATTCTCTTCATAGCATTTGCCCAGTTCAAACGTGTAGGCGGAGATCACATGGTCCTGCTCCACCGGAGTCAGCGAACGGAAGAAGAGGCGCACCTGGCTGAAGTGGTCCTCGAAAGTGGCAGGGTTCTCCCTCATCTTCGTGGATGCGGGTAGCTGCTGCGGCACCTCGATGTAGGCGCTCATGTCCTCACCGGCGAGGAACGGGCAGCCGCCGTCGAGGGAGTTGGGCCGGTACGGCGCCACTCCCCCGTGCACGGCCGTCTGGTGCATGCCGTCGCGCAGCATGTCATTGACCGGGGCGTGCGGCCGGTTGATGGGGATCTGCGCGAAATTAGGCCCGCCGAGCCGTGTGATCTGTGTATCGAGGTAGGAGAACAGGCGCCCCTGCAGCAGTGGGTCATTGGTGACATCGATACCGGGCACCAGGTGGCCGGGGTGGAAGGCAACCTGCTCCGTTTCGGCGAAGAAGTTGGTGGGATTGGCATTGAGGGTCATGGTGCCGATGATCTGCACGGGCGCCAGTTCCTCGGGAACGATCTTGGTGGGGTCCAGCAGGTCGATGCCCTCGAACATTTCCTCGGGAGTGTCCGGGAAGGTCTGGATTCCGAGATCCCACTGTGGGTATGCTCCGGCCTCAATGGCGTCGGCGAGGTCCCGGCGGTGAAAGTCAGGGTCCATTCCGCCGATGATCTGCGCTTCCTCCCACACCAGCGAGTGGATGCCCTGCTTCGGCTTCCAGTGGAGTTTCACCAGCGTGGTCTCGCCTGCCGCGTTCTCCAGCCGGAATGTGTGGATTCCGAAGCCTTCCATGGTCCTGAATGATCGCGGAATGCCGCGGTCGGACATGTTCCACATGGTGTGTGCCTGCGCCTCGCTGTGGAGGGAGACGAAGTCCCAGAACGTGTCGTGGGCGCTCTGTGCCTGCGGGATCTACCGGTCTGGCTGAGGTTTGGCCGCATGAACCACGTCCGGGAACTTGATGGCGTCCTGGATGAAGAAGACCGGGATATTGTTGCCCACCAGGTCATAGGTGCCTTCATCGGTGTAGAACTTGGTGGCAAAGCCTCGAGTGTCCCTGACGGTGTCCGCCGAGCCGCGCGACCCCAGGACCGTGGAGAACCGGACAAAGACCGGCGTCTCAACGTCCTTGGCGAGGAAGCCTGCCTTGGTGACTCCCGACGCCGCGCCGTTGGCCGTGAAAACGCCGTGCGCTGCTGCTCCGCGCGCGTGAACCACGCGCTCTGGGATGCGCTCATGGTCGAAGTGTGTGATTTTCTCCCGCAGGTGGTGATCCTGCAGCAGGACCGGCCCACGGGGACCGGCCTTCAGGGAGTGATCTGTGTCGTAGAGCCGGGTTCCCTGGGCATTCGTGAGGAAACGGCCGCTTTGCGAGTTGACTGTCCTTGCCGCTCCGGTGGGCGCGCCGGTGGGTGAGACAGTTTCGGGTCCGCTCTGGTCCGGCTTGGGCGGAAGCGGCTCGCGCGGGTCAGTGGGTTCTTCGAGGCTGGGCGGTTCCACACCCGGAGCCCCGGGGATGTAAGGCTTGTCGGCGCTGTTGCTGCTTTCAGTCATGACTTGGCTCTCCATCTACGTCTAGAGTGGGCGTCCCGGACGGTCCCTCAGGCCGCCATCTCCACACTACTGGGAATAGTAAGCAGACTGAATAGTTTGAACGCCCTGAGCGTTTGAGCATCGGCCGCACGGGATCAGGAACCAGCGCGAGCGAGGAGCCCTCGCAAGCCGTCGCGCTTCGTCGCACCTCGGAAGAGCTCGCCGCTATCGACGGGCGGGCGGCAAAGGAAGGAAAGACATGTTCCGAGGCCATCCGCCAAGCGCTGATGGCCTCCAATGCATGAAGGTTCACGACTCCGCACTCAAGCGCGGCATCGAACTCATGTCACAGGCGGCCGCGCAGCCGACGACGGCGCGTGGTTGGCGAGCGCCTCCAACAGGTCGACCAGCGCATCGACGCCGCGTGACGCCTTAATCGCCTCGCCGATCCGTGACGCTTCCTCCCGGTAAGAGCTGTCGGCGAGGACCGTGCGCACGGCCTTGGCGACGTCGTCAGGCTTGGGACGGTTGGTTCGCAGGTTGATTCCGGTCCCTGACCACGCAACGCGGGCTGTCACTTCGACCTTCTCCTCCGTCTGTCCGGCGACCACTAGGGGGACGCCGTGGCGCAGCGCGAACTGCACTCCCCCGTAGCCGCCGTTGGTGACGAGAACGTCGGTCTTGGGCAGCAACTGGTCGTACGGGAGGTAGGAGGAGACGCGGACGTTCTCCGGCAGCGGTCCTGCCAACGCGGACTCCGGGCGGCCGCCGGTGGACACGATGACTAGCACGTCCTCATTCGCGAGGCCGTCGATGGTGGGACGGACGAGGTCGTCGAAGTCGTGGTTGGCGACGGTGCCCTGGGTGACGTGGATGACTGGGCGTCCGGCGTCGAGTTCGTCCCACCACTCCGGCAATGCGACGTCAGCGGCGTCCTTACCCCCACCCTGCGAGACCGGGCCGACGAAGTGCACGGTGTCGGGGAGGTCTGAGCGCCGGTACTCGAACTCCGGGACGGTGAACTGGGCGAGGAGGTCGGCACGGCGTGGCCAATCCATGAAGAAGCCGGGGTAGGCCTGGCCGGTTGCCTCGCGCGAGACGGTGTCGGCGAACTTCTGGACCGGGCCGAAAACTAACTTCTGGGTGAGCGTGGTCATCGCGCGGTTGCGAACGCGTCCGAGTGCTCCCGGTTTGGGTTGGATGCCTAATCCGTACGGGGCGGTGTCGCGGCTGGCGAGGCTGAGCGGCACGATGCCGCAGTTGATTACGGCTGGCCGCTCGGCGCGCGGGGTGTTCAGCAGCAGGGAGGCGCCCATGCAGAGCGACTCGGCGAGCACTGCGTCGGTGGGCATGGTGGTGATGGCCGACTGGACGGCGTCGTACTGAGCTTTGCCGGGGCGCATGAAGATTTCGGTGATGTCGTACCGGATGCCTCTGGGACCTTTCAGGCCGACGCGGCCGGGGAAGGCCTGGTCCATGGCGCTGTCGTCGAAGTCGGCGTCGGGCGGCAGCGGGAGGAAGGTGGCTCCAACGGAGGCCACTCGGTCGGCGTACCGCTGTCCGGTGAGGAAACGGACGGTGTGGCCGCGGTTCACGAGGCCGGCGGCCACCGCGAGCATCGGGGTGACGTGGCCAACGAGTGGGCTGGAACAGACGAGTACCGATGCCATGATGGGCTCCTGTTGAGGTGGTTACGTTGCATCAGTTTTCATTAATGTGTCACAGTAGTCAATATGGTTTCCAAAGTTTCTGGTTCGCGGCAGTATCGGTCGGCGCTTCGGGAGGAGCAGGCGCTCCTCACGCGCCAGCGCGTGCTCGAGGCAGCCGGGCGTTGCTTCGCCGAGAAGGGATTTACGACGACGACGCTCGGCGCCATCGCGGAAGCGGCCGGTGTGTCTGTGGAGACGGTGCAGATCCATGGGCCGAAAAGGAAGCTGTTGTTAGGGGCATTGGAATCGAGCTCGGCCGGCGTGCCGGATGTGCAGTCGATCCTGGAGGTTCCGGAGGCTCGTGCCGTGATGGAGGAGCCTGATGCTCGAGCGGCGCTGGTGGGATTGGCGCAGTTCGCGGCGTCGCTGAATGCGCGGATTGGCCGACTGTGGCAGGCGGTAGCGGCCGCTGCTCAGGGTGATGCGGAGGTCGCCGCCGCCTATGCGGGTTTGCAGTCGCGGATTCGCGCGGACTTCGTGAAGGTGGCAGAGGCGCAGGTCGCGAAGGGCGGTGCTCGAACGCACATCTCGACGAAGGAGCTGGCGGATACGCTTTGGGTGCTGACTTCGCCGTATCAGTATGAGCTCCTCGTCACCGAAGCTGGGTGGTCAGAGGAAGGCTACCGAACTTGGCTGGAGCGGATTGTGGTTGAGTCGGTGCTCACATAATGGACTTCTGCGACCCAGAGACGGCGAGGGACCCAGAGACGGCGAGGGACCCGAGGACGCCGATCGGCAGATCGCGCTGCAGGTTGCGGGTCCCCGCTTCGGTGGTGGCGATGACATCGAACCCGATGAAGGCGAAGAACACCAGAGCCGCCGCTGCGAACACGCCACTCAACCCATACACCGTGGGCTCGAGCCGGAAGAGGGTCTCAACCAGCGGTATGTCGAGGACCCCTGCCTCGGAAGCGGCAGTGTCCTCCCTCAGCGGAATGAACGGGCTCCAGTTTGCGACGTTGATGAAGAAGGGGCCGACGACGATCACCAGCAGCACCACAGCCACCTTGATCGCCGCCACCACCTGACTGACGCGACTGGACAGCGTGGTGCCCGTCATGAGCACCCCGGTAAGCCCGAGCATGAGCAGGCCGGCCGGCAGATTCACCCCCGGTATCGACGGAGGCAATCGCTCGGGGATCGCGAACGGGGTGCCCCCAGCACCACGCCGAGATACTGGCTGAACGACGTAGCCAGAGCGGTGGAACCAACGGTGAACGCCAGCACGAGGTCCATGCCAATCACGAAGGCCACCATTTCACCGAGCGTCGCGAACGAGAACGCATAGGCGCTTCCGGCCACGGGCACGGTCGTGGCCAGCTCGGCGTAGCAAATCGCGCTCAGCCCGACGACAACCTCTGCGATGAGGAAGGAAAGCTCGACGGCGGGACCTGCGTTCGCCAGCGTCCTGCCCTGTGAGTACGAAGACTCCGGCACGATGCACACGCCGACGCCGACGCCGAAGACGATGAGGTCGAGCGCGCCGAGACTTTTCTTGAGCTGGTGTCCCAGCGCTTCGCTGTCGCGTATGGAGTGTTCGATGGACTAGGTACGGAACACGCTCATGGCCCGACCCCTTGCTTCCGCGACAGTTGCGATGGAGCTCACTTGCGTCTGGCTTCAGCACGATTCTATGCCCGACGACCGAACCTACAACTCGTGGATAAGGAATCCGAAGTGCGGTCCCGATGAAGGCCGCGGGCATACCTTCCATTTCGAATGTACTGCTAGGAAGGGGCTTGCGGCAGCGCCCCGATCATGCCCAGAACTGGCTCGGGCGCGGAGCAAAAGTAGGTTGAGTGAGGAGTAGTTGAGATGGCTGACGTCATCCTTGCCGGACGCGGTCCAACTGGGATGATCTGGCCGGTGAGATTGCCCTAGTTGGTGTGGACGTGGTTACCGTCGAGCGCAGCCCGACACCGGACCTGGTGGCTCCGTGCTGCCAGCTTGCACTCTGGACCGTCGCGACCCTCGACCAGCACGGCATCGCCGACCGGCTCCTCGCCGAGGGCAAGCCCGTCAAGGCGCCATTCTTCAGAGCCACGATGCCGGACATGAGCGACTTCCCTAACCACCACCCGTCGCGCCCTCGCCCACGCCTTCGTCAAGGACCTGCAAGTCCGTTGCAGCGATGCATTGCGGTCCTTCCCGGCTTCAATCCAAGTCACGCCAGGCCTCCCGGAGCGCCGCCGCCAAGACTGTCAGTGCCCGCAGGTAATCTTGCATGTGCGCAGTACGACCACTGCCGCCGTTCATGATCGCAAAGTCTGTCGATCTAGAATCGACGCTTTTACTCGAGGAAATATCAATGCACCTAGTGACGAAAACCTCGTTTCCGCTACCCATGCAGTACCTAGGGTCAAAACAGCGGATTGCCAGTTGGGTCGTCGATGAAATTGCCAAGGCGTTTCCTGGAACAGAGAACATGGTAGATCTGATGAGCGGCTCCGGTGCTATCGCACACGAAGCAAGCATGCGCGGATGGAATATACACGCGAATGACATCCAACCATATAGTCATCAGGTGCTACGATCAGCATTTGAGACACCGCGCGAAGAACTACAAGAAATTGTAGAATGGCTCGAAGAAGGCGCGCTGGACGGAATGATCTTGTGCGGGGACAGAAGTAGAGCTGAAGCAGCCTTACTCGAAGAGGACCAATTCACCGCGAACGCGTACGAGGGGACGTTTGACTGGCGCGATTACTCACAATTCTGCGAACGGTTTAGCGGTAGATATAGCGGTGCTACTGGCAATTACGATCTATTTCTAGCTTATTATCCAAACACATATTTTGGCGTACGCCAATGCCTCGAAATCGATGCTATCCGCGAGAAGGCCGCTCAGTCGTCTTTGGACAATGCCACTCATCTCATAGCAGCATTGATCTCAGGCTTAACTTTCGTCGCCTCTACCACCACGCATCTTGCACAGTTCCTTAAGCCGACTTCTCATTCTACCGCGTTGAATCTAATAAAGCGTAGAAGCCAGAGCGTCCAGGGACATGTTTTAGAGTGCTTGAAGAATTTGATAAATTATCCAATGCCAGATATCACGAGCACAAGCAATGCTCCTTTCCAAGCCGTGCTTGCCGAGCGCATCTTCGACCCTACCAAAACCGTGGTTTATGCGGATCCTCCTTACTTCAAGGAGCACTACTCACGTTACTACCACGTATTGGATACTTTGGCTTTGTATGACTATCCCGATCTTACATTCAATAATCGACTCGGATCGGTCACCGTAGGGCGTTATAGAAGTGACCGAATCGTCAGCGATTTTGGATTACGTTCAAAGGTCGCGGATACATTTCAGCAAATGTTCTGCCTTGCTTGGAAGAACGATCTGCAGATGGCACTGAGTTACGCGAGCACTTCGCTTCTTAGCGCGGACAGGATCATCGACTTAGCCGAATCAGCCGGGTATGAGACCGAGCTAAGGCAGATCGAGCTTCGCCATTCCGGCCAGGGGCAGGTCCGGACAAAGTCGGACGTCACTGAGTACCTGTTTTTGCTTCGCCATGCCCACTAGCATTTCGAATCGAAGGCGGAGTGGGGCCGTGAGTGGCCTGAGAAGCGCTTTATCCGTCCTGCCACCAGCGCACGACACGCCGATTGGCATCGTTCATCCGTACTGGGCGCGCAAACCGATGAACACCTTGGAATTGATCATTCGACATTTGACCGAAGAGGGAGACGTTGTTGTCGATCCGTTCATGGGTTCCGGAACGACGATATTTGCCGCTCTCCAGACACAGCGAGCAGCTATCGGGAGCGACATCAGCGCACTATCCCAACATCTGGTGAGTGGGTTGCTGGACATCATCGAAAACGCGGAGCTTGTCATCCCCGAGATTCGCAGGATTTTAGATGCACATAGTGAGATGACTCTCCCCTGGTTTGAGTTCGAAAGCGGCATCTACGTCGAGCGAGTACGCTTCAAGGTGAATGGAGAATTTAGGGACGGTCTATTCACACTCGAGCCCACCGAAGTTGTCACCAAACACCGCCACGGCGGTTCTTGGATGGGCAGAAAGGCTCATACAGGCGCGGAGAGTCTTGAAAGACTGCTGGCCATCGACGAGGCCGCAAGTTACTACATTGATGCGCCGATCAATTTCGATACGGTGAGCTTACAGGCTAATTCGCGCATCGCCATTCCTCACGGAGCAACGCTCGCCCATTATTTCACTGCCGAGAACCGCGCGAGCATCAACGCTCTTTTGAAGCTCATACAGTGCTCACCACTATTCGAGAGCCATTCTGCAGCGCTGAAATTGGTGCTATCTGCCTCATTACCTACACTCCGGCTATCAGATAGAAAAGCGAGCTCTCAATGGCCATACTGGCGACCCAAAACAGATCTGACTTCTCGAAATCCTGTTATCGTTCTTGAGTCAAAGTATAAGCAGATAACTGAGCTAGTCAAATGGGCCAGCGGCACAGCGCTTGAGAGTGAATTTGGCACCCGCCACAAGCTCCTGACATCTGCGGCACAAATGCTAACGAGCGATTCTCTCGGATGTCGCGCCAAACTGGTGCTTACCGATCCTCCCTATGGAGACCAGGTTCCCTATCTCGAGTACTCCGCTATGTGGAACGGTGTACTTGGCCTCAATGGGGAGCCGGAAACGAGCTCGCAAGAGCTCGTCAGGTCGGATGCCAATCATCGGCGGTCCGACTCGTCGGAATACCTCGAGCGGTTAAGAACTGCTTTCATTGCGAATGCTCGACTCCTTGAGCAGGACGGGTTTCTAGCCTGGTTTTACCAGGATCAGGATTTGCGCTGCTGGAAAGCAATCTATGATGCGTCCGTCGAGGCTAACTTGCGCCTGCTGGACGTTATACCCCTCGCCAAGCAGAGACGATCTTTGAAAACCGTGACGTCCCCGAACTCCACGCTAGATGGAGATTTGCTGTGCATATTTACAGCGGACAACGCTCCTTCGGGGTCAGGAGACGATAGCCGCCCATTCGAGCAGGTCGATGGTAGAAGCGACTTAGGCGTTCCGAACGGGTCGTACTTCGACAGATATGCTGTACTCATATCGAGCGCCTTGAGATCCGGCGACATTGGGCAACTTGCCGATAAATATAAGACTGTGAAGCGAGCTCTTGCCGCGGTGGAGGAATAAATGTATTGGTTGTTCGATGATGAAACTAGAGAAAGCGTTCGGAAGACAGTTGAACTGCTCGTAGAGTCGCTATCAACTGTATCCGGAAGCACCCAGTCAGATCAGTTGTTTCCATATGTAGGTCGTAAAGATTTTCGGAAGGCCAGCATAGTGGTCGACACGTTGAGTGCTGCTTCCGATACCATAGTTGACCCTTTCTCCGGTTCTGGCATTTTCACTTATGCGGCAGTTGCTCAAAAGCGCAACATCTTGTCAAACGAGTGGGAACCGTTCGCTCATCGCATGAGCACAGCTCCTTGGCGAGTTCCTGCAAGTGCGAAAGTAACCACTGCGAGAAACAAATTAGTAGATCGTCTCACCCCGCGGATGAACTATCTATATCGAGCGATTTGTCCGTGTGGCCATGAACATGTAATCGACACACAGTTTTTCGATCGTTCACCTTTACGCTTCAGAGACGTAACGCCGCATCCCAGGCTTGGACGGAACGGCGAAACTGTTACTTATAGAAGAGCGCGACGGTGTCCGATCTGCAGGACAACTGAGAAGTTCTTCGACGCGGATGATCAGCGTCATTTAGACGAAATCAGTTCGATTGAACTCTCGCCGAAGTATCGTACTTTATTCGCACAGCCACTAATCAAGAATTCTCGCATCAATCTTTCGGATAACTGGACGACCTATGGCAACCTATTTCCCCATCGGTCTAAGCTTGCTTTGGCTGACATCTGGGACGCCATAACTGACCTGGAGGAGGAATCCGTTCAATTGTTTTTTCAAGATGCTTTTTTGGCAATAATTCCTCAGGCGAAGTATAAGGACTACCGCAGCAAGAGCCAGGATATGCACGTACCCGAGGTGCAACTGCGCGAAGTGAACATAATGTTCCGTTTCTTAGAGTCTATAGAGCGGAGAGACTCCCGGCTTCGGGAGTACGAATTCTCGACTCCGTCGGGTGTCTCCCCGATAAGTTGTGCGGACTTTCGAGCATTCATGTCCAATCTCGAGCCTAAGAGTGCGCAACTAGTACTAACTGATCCACCGTGGAGTGACGGAAACGCATACTTCGAGAAGGCACAGCTCTATCACCCCTGGCTGGATTACAGTTTGGCTGATGACTTGGAGCGACTTGATGGAGAGATGGTAGTTACAGATGCTCCTTCAAGATCAGTTGAACACGGTGAAGATCGCTGGTGGGTCGATATGGCGCAGTTCTTGGGCTGCGCAGCTTCAGTCACGCGCGACCTTGGATACCTTGCCATGTACTTTCGGCCCATCCCAGTCCGGCGGTGGCTGGAAAACCTCAACAAGCTGAAGCTTCAGGCTCGGATCGCAGGCTTCGAACCGCTCCTTACAGTGGACGTGTCAGGTGACGATCCATCCATGCGCATCCAGCAAAGTGCCTCATTCGTTTTTTCGCAGGACATGGTGTTTGTTTTCCTGAAGCTACCCGAGGCACTGCGTCGAAGGTTCGTGGGCGACCTTGACTTAGACCACTTGGCATATGTGACAGCTGCGCGCCTCCAAGAAGCAAAGGCGATGCCCTTTTCTGAGTTTGAATGGCGTAGGGAGTTCAGTCGAAGAGTGCTTGACGAGGGCGTGCCCGAGGTCAACCTTCCCGCCAACGAACACGTCGTCAGCGAGCTTTTCGAGCGCTATACGCGAGAAGTGCAACCCGGACTGTTCCTGATTCAGACTCAAACTCCTTTCGCTGGTCAGCTGTTTGACGTTCCTGCTGCGGAACGCCTTTTCGCCTATGTCCCCACCGTGGTCCGGGAACTTACGCAAGACGGATCCTCCTTCACCTATGAGAAGTTCCTTCTCCGACTCGCTGCTTATGTGGAGAATGGCACGCGCATGTTGATCCAGGAGGTCCAAGGCGTGGATATGCGGGCGATACTTGCTCCGTACGCAACAGCTTCTGAAGACGGCAGAGTCTTCGTGAAGCGCGAGATTCCGAGGTTGCCCGCTGGCATATCCCAGGTGATGGAACTTAATCCGTCCCAGTTTGAGCAGTTTGCGGCTGAATTGCTCAAACGGCAAGGATTCACAGATGTCGCTGTACAAGGCGGTTCTGGTGACCGTGGAGTCGATATTGTCGCGAAGGACAGTTTCGGCGTGAGTATCGTGGTTCAGTGCAAGCGGTATATCGGTAATGTCAGCGCTACTCCGGTACAGCGGCTTCACAGTTTCGCTGTCACGAGAGGCGCTGGGCGACGAATGGTTGTTACCACTTCAGGCTACACACGAGATGCCAGGGATGAAGCAGTTCGAACCGACACTGAGCTAATCGATGGCTCCCGACTTGAGGAACTCGTTGCCCATTTGATGCCCGAGTTCGCCAAAGGCGTCGGTCCTCAATAGTTGAGAGTCCGATACGGACTTTCTAGCAACGGAGATGAGTCCGCGCTACGGATCGAAGTCTGATCTTCAACACGCTTTCGTCTTGCAATATCGGGCTGCATTATTTGAGCACTTATACCGTAACGCCTTCCGCGGAGTCCGTGTTGAGCAGACGGGCGTTTAGGAAACCTGGATCTCCCCAATGCTCCGGGGCATCTTTAGCTGCTACCCACCGAAGGAACTCGGTCTCAAGCGCCATTACTTCCTCAGCGTGAATTGTCTGTCCAATACGTCCCAAGCTATACGCAGTTCTGATTTGTTTGACAATATCTTGCTCAAGATCTTCGAGTACAGTCACACCATTAGTCCGATCGGACTGGATGTAGCGAAGGTATGCTCTCATCGAACGCTTCAATCCAAGTAAGGTCGGAAGTGAATTGGAAGGAGATAGACTCAGCGCCTTATTTAATCCTTCGTGACCGATATCGTAAAGTTTCCAGAAATCATCCGAACCTATAGGAAACTCCTCATAAGCCCGGATCAAACTTATATCCGCATACGTTGTGAGCCGCCAGCTATCTCGCGGAGCTATATCACACGCTTTGGCAGCGTATGACATAGCTTGGGTGTAGTTTTCTAACGTTACATGTGCCCGAGCTCGTTGTTCCCAAAAGCGCGCGTCTTCTTCATACTTCGGTTGCAGTTTTTCATAGAAGCCGCTGAGATAATGGGAACCTAGCACATGTCGCACGATTCCATGACGCATTAGCGTCTTTATCAGAAGATATGCTTCGGAACGCTGCTGCCGTGATTTCGTACCGGCATAGACGGATATAGAAGTCAAGAAATCCACCCATGATTCGAAAAAGCCATCCTTCAGGTGTCCCGGGTATAAATCTTGGGGGGTTAACGCGCGAAATCTCATTCTGAGGAAGGTCCCTCTGACTTGCAGAAAAGAGCCAAGCGAGCCGGCTCGCAACTCCCGATTGAGAGTTCTCGAGTCGACGCCTGCCGCTGACGCGTAGCTAAGAGGAAACCCCCGGCCCTGAGAGCTCAGAGCGGCTATGAGACCCACCAGGGCGCGAACCCGCCCCTCGGGAAGATTCTGAAGTTCTTTGTAGACTCGGGTACGAAATCCTGCACCATACTCCGCCTGACTAAGTCCGTCAAATATCTCTCGCTTGAAGAACACATCGACTCGCTCCCCAGCGTCAAGACCTCGGATTAAACCAAAGCGTCCGACCTTCTCAATCTTGGCGACCACTGCTCGTGCATCCCTCTGATTGAGCGGCCAGGAGTCCCAACGCGCATTGGGAACATGAAACTCCATCCCGTAAATCATGTCGAACTGATTCTGAATGGCCGGCCTTCTCGACGCGAGATCTGCCGCTAGTACGACGCAGGTGATTTTCTTGGACGCACACTCCTGCATCAATTGCGAGACGTCATCGGCGAAATCCGCTATACCGTCGAAGATGAGAGCCGCTTTGCTACGGGTTGCGAGGAATTCTGCGACCACCTGCGGGTCAGGTCGGTACGAGGACCGAAACCAGAAGACATCTATACCTCGGTCTATCAACAGTTTGGATACTTGAAGCAGTGTGACGGTCCTCCCAGCCAGCCGCTTGGAGTGTAAGAAGTGCGCCCTCTGACGCTTGTTCTTAATGTCATCAGCAACGACCTGTGCAAGCGAGGGATACCAGGAAAGCTCTACCGCCTTATCCCGTACGATATCTACCCACTCCGGCTCGTCGCCAGCGTAAAAGTCTCGATCAGTATCTCGGTCTAAGAACGCTCCCTCCGCTCCCAAAAGTTCAAATTGTTGCACCATCGCCGCAACGACTTCAGCAGGGGCGCCTTGCTGGTACCAGCTGAATCTCGCGCTCTTCCGTGCTTCCCGTGTCAGTTCCTCAACCTCAGCGAAAAAGTCCTCCGCAGTGCATTCAATGGGAATCAAATTCGCTAGGTCTAGAAGCTCGCGGGTCTCGGGTTCGATCGTTCGGGACACGTAGAGGGAGAAAACATTGGGAGAGGCAGGACGAGCTTGAAGCGCTTCCGTAAGGTCGAACTCTTGAAATAGACCAGCTCCGACGGCGATGAACGGGCTTTGACCCCATTCATCGAAGAACTTCCGATGCCAACCGTGTTCTTTCTTCGTTGCCTCTGCGTACTGGCTGATGCTGAAAATCATTTGGTTGCTTGCATCGCATCTCGACCAACCATGCAAGTGAATTACCTGCAGCCCATCGAATTCTTGTAGAGGATGATGCCACGTGTACGACTTAGTCCGGTGTTGCTCCCAACCGTTGTGTTGGTCTATGGCCTGTTCGACTACGTCGTCGATGTTCAGCGACCAAATTCGCTTCCAGGCACAATCGAGAGCGTCCTCCCACCAGAAGGCCGGTTTGCACTCTGTGAAACGATCCTTCAAATATGCTTCGAGTTCAGCGGGGGATCGCCGCTGCGCTATCTCATAAGCTGACGTGATCCGGCTCTGGACCGATGAGGACAACGAGTTGAGCTCCTGCGTCATATGGGAAGCAAGTGGTAGCAGCTCACCATTCCGGCTCTTCGAGTCCCTACTTGCACCAGCGCCTAGGAGGAGCTGATACTTACCAGTCTTCAGAAATTCCAGGACCTCCGGCCGCTGCTTGTCTGGTACTTGATCGAGAAAGCTCATGACTCGCTCCTAGCCCGCGCCGTCCACGCCCTTTGCAGCCCACCCACCCGATGTGGATCAAGAGTGAACATTACTGGTATCCATGGCCGTATCGCCAGCATCGTCGTAGACGGCCCAGGCCAGCCACAAGAAGGCTGATGCGACACAGCCGAAACCGAAGCAGCACCGGACAGCAACTCCGCAACCGGCTCCCACGCTGCAGAAGCACCGGCACCGTTCATCCGCCACGACCCGTTCCACGGCGTCTCCAGCCCGTCCGCACACCAACTTCCCGTATACACGTACCGGGTGCCGCCGCTCATCTGGAACACCGCGGTGGCGGCAGCAGCGCCGTCGTACCAGCTCCACGACGGATTGAACTCGTCGCAATACACCGACACCGGATCCTGATCCAGCAGGAACCACACCGCATCAAACTGGTGAATCGCCATATCCACCAGCAGCACATGCGCCATCTCCTCCCGAAATCCACCAACGTGCGGGGCCTTGAAGAACTCCGTCGTCACCACGCCGATGTCGCCCAGCTCGGCAGTGAGCGCCTTCAGCTGCGTCAGCCCCTGGAAATACCGGCGCGACTGGCTGATCATCAGCAACTGGCCGCTCACCTCCGCCGCAGCGGCCAGCGACAACCCCTCCGCCACCGTCGGCGCCACCGGCTTCTCACACAGCACCGGCAGCCCGACGAACATTGCCTCCACATTCACCGGATGATGCGCCGCCGATACCGTCACGTTCACGACGGCGCGCGTCCCAGAAGCAGCCGCAACCTCCGACACCGAAGTACCCGAAGCGACGTCCCGCAGGCCGAACTCCTCGACCGCGGCTTGCGCGGCACTCAGGTTGAGGTCCACGAGACCGACCAATCGACGTCGTCGTTCGCTTGAAAGGTCCTAATCCAGGCCTTGTCCATCCCGCCGGCACCCACCCGCACCACGCGTAGCGGACCGGCGGTTTCAACGGTCTGAAGGTGATCAATTGCTCATCGCTCCCTAGAAGGCGTGGCCGGTGTAGAAGTCCTCAGTCTCGTAGCGCAGCAGCACCGGGCCGGTGCGCTCCGGCCGCAGGGTCTTGGCACACTCAACGCTGTTGGCGATCACGCGGCGCACGTCCTTGTGGTGATAGACCGGGTAGTCCTGGTCGCCCGGGCTGAGAGAAGTTCATCCCTGACAGCCGCGGCCATCAACTGCTGGAGGGACGCACTAGATTTATTACCAGCCCTGAAGCCAATCCTGATTGTAGTTTCGCCGAAGAAGTTCTTCTCGCCAGGAAGTTGACCAACAATGAACATTCCCTTGAACGAATCGTGGCCAGATAGCCCGCGAGGCCACAAGGACCCAGCGATGGTGCAACGAAAACGACAACTAATCAACGCCCCACACGTGGGTCCACTCAACGACTGGGTGCGCAGTGTGAGCGTCGAGCGCGGCCGAAGCATTCGAGACTCTGAGTCGGTCACGCCATGGTTCGACCCAAGCATGGCCGGCGTCAACACCAAGGTGCTGGTCCTTCTTGAGGCGCCCGGTAGACGAGCAACGGCCTCTCGCGGATCGGGCTTTGTGTCCATCGACAATAACGACGGAACGGCAGCGAATCTCTTCACGCTGTTTCAAGAGTCTGGGCTGCAACGCGCAGACGTAGCACTTTGGAATATTGTGCCGTGGTACCTCCCGGCTGGCCAGAAGACAAAGCCCACGAAGCGGTCGGACGTGCTAGAGGCGCAACCCTTCGTGGAACAGCTCATTCCGCTATTTTCCCAACTACGGATTGTGGTCACCATGGGCAAGATGGCCGGTGCGGGTTGGTCCACACTCTGCCAAGGGTCTTCGATGATTTCGAATCTAAGCTGGCGCGCCGTTCCTCACCCGAGCGCGACTAATCTGAATGTGAACCCGAGCTTTCGAGAAGACATCCGCAACGCTTTTATGGACGCATCAGCGCAAATCGGTTGAGATTCCGGGCCTCTTCATCTCACGACATCCGAGCGCTTCCACGCCGACGACCTACAG
The DNA here is from genome assembly GCF_011927905.1 of Arthrobacter pigmenti. NCBI lineage: Bacteria > Bacillati > Actinomycetota > Actinomycetes > Micrococcales > Micrococcaceae > Arthrobacter > Arthrobacter pigmenti. The sequence goes on along the minus strand of NZ_JAATJL010000001.1, from coordinate 551,979 downwards.
CAGCCGCTCTTCCCGCGCGATGATCGCCGCCTGCGTGCGGGAGGCACAGCCGAGTTTTGTTAGCACCCGGGAGACGTGCGTCTTGGTTGTCCCCGAGGAGATGCTCAGCCGCGCCGAGATCTGGCTGTTGGAAAGCCCCTCGGCAATGAGGGCCAGCACCTCTGCCTCGCGCTGCGTCAGCTCATCGCCAGGAACGCCAACCGGCACCCGTAGCTCAGGACGCGAAGCCTCCACGCGCTTTCGATCCAGCGCAACAAACTCACGAAGCAAACGCCGCGTCGCCTCCGGAGCTAAAACTGCGTCCCCGGCAGCCCGCCGCACCGCATCAACCAACGCCGGCGGCTCAACCGTCTTCAACAGGAACCCTGCCGCACCGGCACGCAACGCCCCGAAAATGTACTCGTCAACATCGAAGGTGGTCAGCACCAGCACCTGAGCCCACGCCGCCGCCGTCACCTCCCGCGTTGCAGCGATGCCGTCCACTCCCGGCATCCGTACATCCATCAGCACGACATCCGGCCGTAGAACAGCAGCATTCTGCACGGCGGCAGCTCCATCGGCGGCCTCCCCCACTACCTCAATCCCCGGAGCCGACTGCAGGATGAACCGCAGACCGGCCCGAATCGAGGAATGGTCGTCCGCGATGAGCACGCGCACCAAAGAGTCGTTCACAGTCCCACACCCACTGAACGGTCCAAACCGACGCGACTCAACCCGGAAATCGGCAGCAAAACCCGCACCGTCCACCACCCACCCTCGGCCTGCACGCTGAGGCTTCCGCCAACAGCTCGCGCCCGCTCCTCCATGGTGGACAAGCCCATTCCCATGCCGGGAACGGCAGAGAGGGTTCCAGGACCTAGGAGATTAGACACCTCCACCACCACAGAGCCCTCACCATCCCGGACGGTCACCGACACGTCGCAGCCCGGTGCGTGCTTCACCGCATTGGTCAACGCCTCCTGCACAATCCGGTAGCCGGCCAGATCCACGGCATCCGGCAACCGCGGATCGGATCGCTCATCCCTCACAACGACGGCGCTTCCGTTGAACCGCGCCGTCTGTACCAGCGCGTCAAGGCCGGACAGCCGCGGTAGCGAGCTGGCGCCGTCGTCGTTCGCGTCCTCCAAAGAGCCAGAAGGCGCACGCAGCAGGGAAATCATGGCGCGCATGTCCTCCATCGATTCGAGGGCGGAGCGGCGCACCAGCGTGAGCGCGGCGCGGTCCTTGCCCTCCTCCGCCGGGGTAGCGAGCGCACCGCCGGAATGCAGGGCGATGGCCGAAAGGTGGGAGGCGACGACGTCGTGAAGGTCGCGGGCCAGGGCGTCGCGTTCGGCGCGCACGGCCCGCTGACGGTCGGCTTCGGCAAGGCGCTCCACGGCGTCGGCGCGGGCGGCGGCGGTTTCGGCGAGCTCGGACTTGCGGCGGACATCGTTCGCCCACCACAACGGGCTGAGGAAAAGCGCGGCCTGCTGCAGGGCAGTGAGCACCGTCCACTGCAGGTTCCCGGAATCGACCAGTTGCACCGCAGTGGGCACGATGACCAGCACCGACCCAACACCCCACAGCACACGACGGGTACGCGCCCCGGAATACAGCGCCGCGCTGTACAGAAGGTCGAACAACGGAAGGAGCATGGCCACACTGCCGCCCAGCGCAAGGTCCCAGCCGAACATCCCCGCCCCCACCAGGAGCGCCGGCACGGGCGCCGCACGCTTGAACACCACCGCAACCGAGGCGATGAGCACCGGGGCAATATGCCACCAACGATCGACGTCGGACGCCAGGGACGCGAATCCTGTTCCACCCCATAGCCCGGTCAGCCCTAACGCGATCAACGCGAGCGCCACGGCGAAAGTAAGGGCAGCGATCCGAATATCGTGACGCAGTTCCTGGGGAGCCAGCCGCCGGATCAGGGATTCTCGCACCCCTCGATTGCACCACACAGCGCCCGCCGAGGAGTCAGCCAAAAGGTGTACGCGCGGTAGCGTATGCCAACATGGGCCTTCGCGATCTACCGTGCCGGCCACGGGGACTACGAAGACTCAGCGCTGCCATAAGAGCTGGGAATATCACCTCATCTTCGGTTAGTGACGCTGGCGGCGTCCGGCGCGTGCAGCGAAGTCGTCCAGCGCATCAATGATGTCCGTCGCAATGTAGACCGCCATCCCCTTCACCTTGCCCGCCGGCTTCAGCACCTCCGCATCCAGCAGCACCTCCATAGCGCGGTACACCGCTGATTCTGAGGCGTCTGTACGATGCTTGAGCATCTGCGCGGTGATTGCTGGTTCGCTCGTGAGGAAGTCGACGACGTCGTGGGCAACCTTGGATTTCGAATGCATGACGCGGCCCTTGTACTCGTTTCGTGCCTCCTCAATCTCGGCACCGAGTTGCCGGCCGTTGTCGATCGCACGGAACGTGGACTCAGCGAAGAGCTCTACGATCGGTTGGATGTCGCCTTCGCGGTACGCAGTCAGCGACTCAAAGTAGGTTGCGGTGTCGGTGAGGAGCCCCGAGGATACGGGTATGGTGACCCTCTCCGTCACATTCTTGTTTCGCAGGATTGACCCAACAATGGCTCTGCCTGTGCGGCCGTTGCCGTCGGCGAACGGCCGGATGGTTTCGAACTGGGCATGGGCGATCGCTGATTGTGTCAGCGCTGGGACGTCGTCGCGCTGCATGAATTCAGCCAAGTCTTCGAGGGCCGCTGTCACCCGCTCGTGATGCGGAGGCACGAAGTCCGCGGTGTGCGGCGAGCTGCCGTGGATCCACACCTGCGATTCCCGGATCTGTCCTGCAATATCGGGCTCGGACTCAAGCATCAGCGCCCGGTGCATTTCCCGGATGTTCTGCACCGACAGGTCATCGGAGAGATCCAGCGCTGCCTTCATGGCGGCGACGTTGGACATGATGAGGCGCGCATTCCCGCTGGAGGTGTCACCCAGTCCAGCCAGAGCGATCTTCCGCGACCCTGCGGTGAGGTTCTCGATCTGCGAGCTTGCCGCTGACTCACTGCGGAGCAGGAGGTTCGCAAACGGTGCCGTTCCGGCGCCCATCTCGGCGTCAAACCGCACCATCTCAACGATGGCCTGCTCGGCCATGGCATGGGTTCGAGAACCCAGGTGGGGAGTGCAATCAGCGATGGGTTCGAGCACCGCCGCCTGGTACGGACCTCTCGCGCGCAGACGCTGCCTGCGTGAAATGCCCGAATCGCTGTCCGCTTTCCAGGGACGCTCTTCGTAGGTTACCGGTGGCCACGGATCCGCTGACGTAGGAACGGTCCCTGTTTCTGACGCAACGCGCTGCGCGTACCTTCCACCGGTGGGAACTCCTGATCTCTCACGCGGTTGTTCCAATGGCTCTCCTCAAATGGGAATCTACAGGACCAATACTCCCACTTGGAATAGTTAGTGGGAATACTTCGCTCCTCAATTCCCACTTCGCGCAGTTGTCGTCGGTAGCCACTCCCCGATTCCCACTTCAAGGCCTGCAACTTTGACCAGTGACCTTCGCTGCATCAGCACCTCTTCGGCAGACTGCGTCCGCGGCAGCGGCGCGTGCTGCGTAGCGTCGTCGGCATGGAATTCTGGCGGTGGAACCGGTGAAAGCGACCACGCGTACCAGCGGTTGGTGACGAAACGCTTCCCCAGGCCAGCACGGCGTCTCAATTGGATAGTGAGCATGCTGCCAACAGCCAAGTTGAGTAGCTGCTATCGGGATACTAGAGTATCTGCTAATGGGATACTAGAGTATCTGCTAATGGGATACTAAAGCATTGGAGACGCAATGGCATCGTACGTAGAACGGGTTGTGGACAAGGAATTGGATGAACTTTTCCCGACGCTGAGCGCCATTGCCCTCGATGGACCCAAGGGCGTCGGAAAAACAGCCACCGCAGCCCGGCGAGCAGCGTCAACGTTCTTTCTCGATTCGCCAGCCGAGCGGGAGCTGCTGCGGGCCGACCCTCGTGCCATACTCCGAGCGCATCCTCCCGTCCTTGTGGATGAATGGCAGTTTGAACCACCGTTATGGGACGTTGTGCGTCGGGCAGTGGACGACGGCGCCGCGCCAGCAAGTTTTCTGCTTACAGGCAGTGCAACGCCCAGACCGGGGACCGATACGCACAGCGGTGCCGGACGAATTGTTTCCCTGCGTATGCGCCCCTTGGCATTTTCGGAACGTCGGCTGGCTGAACCCACCGTTTCCCTGGCAGCCATGTTCAACAAAGACAGTGCAATCAGCGGCCGGTCCACTCTGGAATTGCCCGACTACGTCAGGGAGATACTTGCATCGGGTTTCCCCGGAATTCGCACGCTACCACCGCGAGCTCGTCGCCTCCAGCTTGCTGGCTACGTGGACCGGATTGTGGACAGGGACGTTCCTGAGCAGGGCTATGCCCTGCGGCGGCCGCAATCCCTCCGGCTTTGGCTTACAGCATATTCGGCGGCAACTTCAACGACGGCGTCGTACAGCCGGATTTTGGACGCCGCCACCACGGGGGATTCAGACAAGCCGTCGAAAGTGACTACTGCTACCTATCGAGACCTGCTCACGCGACTTTGGATCCTCGACCCGTTGCCTGCTTGGGTTCCGTCCCCAAACCCTTTCACCAGATTGGCTGTCATGCCGAAACACCAACTCGCCGACCCGGCACTTGCCGCCACCCTCACGGGGACCACCGAACAATCAATCGGCTCCACACGGGGTTTTGCAGGCGGCGGATGGCTAGGCCAGTTGTTCGAATCACTGGCAACGCTGTCCGTCCGGGTCCTCGCACAGGCAGCCGAAGCATCTGTAGGGCACTTTCGCACCCGCAACGGTGATCGGGAAGTGGACCTGGTGCTGGAACGGTACGACGGCAAGCTCGTAGCACTGGAAATAAAGCTCGCTGCAACAGTGAGCGACCGAGACGTCAATCACCTGCACTGGTTACGGAGTGTTTTGGGTGATCGCCTGGCGGATGCTGCCGTGCTCACCACCGGCCCGGCTGCCTATCGACGGGCCGATGGGATCGCTGTCATTCCCCTGAGCCTGCTTGGTCCCTAAACTCACCCTCGATTGCACCACACAGCGCCCGCCGAGGAGTCAGCCAAAAGGTGTACGCGTAGGTGCGGAATCGGCCTTTCGGCAGACTCCCTCTGCGGCGCGTGCCGCGTAGCGTCGTCGGCATGACGCTTACCCTCGCCGGAATCCTGGCGGTCCTTGCCCTGATCGACTCCACCAGCTTCGGCACCCTGGTGATTCCGCTGTGGCTGATGCTCGCGCCCGGCCGGCTGCGCGTAACGCGGATCCTGGTGTTCCTGCTGACGGTCTGCGTCTTCTACTTCGGCGTGGGCGTGGCGGTCTACTTCGGTGCCGAACTCGCCGTTGAACAGTTCGGAGACTTTTTCACCACCCGACCGGCAAAGATCGGCCTGCTCGCCGCAGGGTTGGGCCTGGTCGCGTGGAGCTTCTCACTCGAAGCGAAAGCCAAGCGTGAGAAGGCTTCGGGGGCGGCGCCGTCGGGCCGGTTCCCGCGGTGGCGGGCACGGGCGGTAGGGAACGACGACGGCGGCACGGCCACCGGCGGCACGCTCGCCCTGGTGGGACTCGCCCTCGCAGCGACCACCGTGGAGGTCGCAACGATGCTGCCTTACCTGGGGGCGATCGGGCTGATCACGACGTCGGAGATCGGGTGGCCCGTTTCCGGCGGTGTGCTCGCGGGGTACTGCCTGCTCATGGTGCTGCCAGCGGTGGTCCTGCTGGTGCTCCGGTTGGGGGCTGCGCGGCTGGTGGATCCGGTGCTGCGGAAACTGGACGGGTGGCTGGCGCGTAACTCGACCAACACGCTGTCCTGGCTGGTGGGGATCCTCGGGGTGGTTTTGGTCGTGAACATGTCCGGGGCGGTGCTGTAGGCGGCGCGCCCTACGAGCGCCGCTTCGGGCCGGCCATGGGGTGCAGTCGTGGCCACAACACCCACCTGTTGCTCACAGACGAAGGCAATAACCGATTCACGATCGGCAGCTTGAAGATCCTTAACTTGAACCTAGCGTTGAGCACGGTTTTCGCCCATTAGGCGGTGCCATGACTGTGCCACCCAATTCTCGGGATCATAGGCGGGCTGACGCTGCTGAACATCATCGTCACCGTGTTCTGGGGTTGATCGCGTACCCGAACTTGCGGGCGGTTCCCTGCGTCCAGAGGAGCCCAACCGACTACCCGCTTAGCGGCTCCCATAGTGCGGCAACGGGAAGCCCCCATAACTTCTCGGCGAATCGGTAACCACGTTGACCGGTGTTCAGGACCACTCCGCCGAGGAAACGGTCCCCAAGGTTGTCTCTCAGGAACTTGAGCCCCGTAAATTGCTTGGCGTTGAAAGAGGTGGACGACTTGACCTCTATACCTATGACTGAGCCGTCGTCCAGTTCGATGACAAGATCAACTTCCGCTCCCGTTCGATCGCGGAAATGGAACAGTCGAAATGGCTCGGACGTCCAGGTTTGCTGCTTCAGAAGCTCTGCCGTAACGAACCCCTCCAACAAGCCGCCTAGATGGTCAGCTGAAGAGACATCCTGCAATCGGGCGGCTGAGGCTCCGTTCAATCGTGCAGCCACTCCCGAGTCCGTGACCAGACTCTTGGGACGCCCAACCTCCCGCTTCGTCAGGTTGGGCGTCCATGGCTCAACCGTATGCACCAGATACAGCGACCCGAGCAGATCCAGATAAGCCGTGATCGATGTCGCTGGTAGGCCGGCCTGCTCTGCCAAGCGTGCTTTCACAAGCTCCCCGGACTGGTTCGCCGCAATCAATCTCAGCAGCGACTTCAATCGAGCGGGCTGGTATACGGTTCGGAGGTCGGTGGCGTCCCGTTCGATAACCCGCTGCAGGTAGCTGTCCACCCAAGTCGAATGCAATCGCCCGCTCAATTGGATCAAGCCAGGGTAAGAGCCTGCACAAATGCTGTCGACGGTTCGCCTTCGCTCCCAGTTCGTCGAAAAAGAGGCCGGCGCAGAGTCCTTCAACGACCCGACAAGAGTCCCCACGAGGTCATCTTTCCTGCCGTGCAGTTCACCGATGCTCAGCCCAAACAGATCGATTGACGCAGCCCGCCCGGCGAGACTGTCCTGTATGCCGCGATGGTGCAGCAAATTCGAGGAACCGGTCAATAGAAACCGTCCAGGTCTGCGATCCTCATCAACAGTGGCTTTGATCGCCAAAGTCAGGCTCGGCATCCGCTGGATTTCGTCGATGACCAGTGTCCCTTGCGGGTGCTGCTGAACGAAACCCGGTGCGTCTGCCTCTGCAGCCGCTCGCGTCTCCTCACTGTCGAGAGTCACTGTCCGAGACGGGGTGCCTGCCGTCACCATTTGGGCGAAAGTACTCTTACCCACCTGTCTGGCCCCTTGGACCAACAGCACCGGAAATGCGTTAAGGACGTCCTGGGCATACGAATGAACATTGCGGCGTATCAGGTCAGGCACACTACGAATCTAAGTGCTTCTTCGTAGATTCGCAACAAGAACTCGGTAGGTTTGCATATAACTTTTCGTAGATTCGCAACACTAAGTTCGTAGGTTTGCAGCAACCCTAACAAGCCCTGGCCGCGGTCACACTAATCACTAGTGCGTAGACAGATGCTTAAGCTATTCCAATGGAATTGCTCCGCAACCTGCTTCTCGTCCTGCACTTCGTTGGCCTGGCCGCGATCCTCGGCGGCGTGCTTGCCCAGATCCGCAGCATGCGCACCGGCGGCGCCGTGGTGACTCCCGGCATTCTTCACGGCAGCTGGCTGCAACTGGTCACCGGGCTCGGACTCGTCGGCGTCATCGAAGCAGGCGACCTCGCGGAAGTCGACAACCTCAAAATCGCGGTGAAGCTGCTGGTGATGGTCGCCGTCGTCGTACTGGCCTTTCTCAACCGAAAGAAGGACGCCGGGCCGTCCGTCATTCTGGGTGTTATTGGCGGACTGACGCTGCTGAACATCGTTGTGGCGGTGTTCTGGCGCTAGGCGCCGCGCGCCGGGGAACCTTCCAGGTCCTCGAGCGACTTGCTCCTGGTATCAGGCGACAGAAGCGTAGCCACCGCCGCGATCAGGCAGATGCCGAACGTGGTCAGCCCGATGACCATCGGAACATTCTCGGAACCGGGCGGGGCGATCGCTGTGAAGATGCTCGGGAAGAATGATGCGATCATGAGGCCGACGTTCTGCGACACCGCGAACCCGGTCACACGGATGCGCATCGGGAACTGCTCCTGGAAGAACGTGGCGAAGGTTGCGTTCCACATCTGGAAAAGGAGCCCCTGCACAATCACGACGCACACGAAGACCAGCAGCAGGCTCCTCTGCTCGATAGCCCACAGGTAACCGCCCGCAAGCAGACCACCGCCGAGCCCGCCGGCCACCATCAATGCGCGGCGGCCGATCTTGTCGGACAGTCCGCCGAATACCGGAATTGTCAGTACGGCGACCACGTTCGCCACCAGGGTTACCCAGAGGAAATCATCGCTTGAGTACCCGATGCCGTAGCCGTCCTGCGTCGCGTAGGACACCCCGAAGATGAGCGTCGCCATACCGATGACATTGGTGAAAGTCATGATGACGCAACGAAGCACCACCCATGGGTAGCTACGCAGCAGTTCGATCAGCGGGAACCGTCGCTTCGTCTCGCCGCTGTCGGCCTGTGCCTGGTATGCCGGAGGCTCCTGCACCCGCCTGCGAATGTAGTACCCGGCGAGGATCACGACAGCACTGAGCAGGAACGGGATGCGCCAGCCCCAGGTCTCGAACTGCTCATCGGGAAGGATGGCGGCGAGAGTAAGCAGAACGCCGGTAGCCAGGATGGAACCGACCTGCGTGCCCTGAAGGCTGAAACTCGCGAAGAAGCCGCGCCTGGCATCGGGGGAATGCTCAACAATCATCGCGCTGGCGCCGCCGAGTTCGCCCGCAACCGCGAACCCCTGGATCAGGCGGAGGACCACCAGCAACACAGGCGCGAGAAGGCCGACCTGCGCGTACGTCGGCAGGAGGCCGACGGCGAACGTCGCGAACCCCATGAGCAGCATCGCGAAGACGAGCACGTGCTTGCGCCCGTGCCGGTCTCCGTACGCACCGAGGACAACCGCGCCGATCGGACGTGCAACGTACCCCACGGCGTAGGTGGCGAGGGAGGCGATGATTCCGACGGTCGGATTCTCGGACGGGAAGAAGATTGCCGGGAAGATGAGGGTCGCGGCGAGCCCGTACAACGCGAAGTCGTAGTACTCGAGTGCGCTTCCGATCCAACCGCTCATCGCGGCTCTCCGCGGATCCCTCTGGCCGACGCCGGCCTCGCGGAGCGGACTGATTTCTCCGGTGGGCGTTCTACTCATTGCTAGTTTCCTTCGTCGCCATTGGCAAGGAGTCGGATCTGGTTCACTCCGACTGATTGAATCGATTCAGAAAAGCATAGATGTTTCCTCGGGGTCACGTCAAAGCCTCTCTACTCGAACAGGCTCCGCACATCGCTGGCCGTGAGAGCGGAGGAGAACATGGCGTCGTCGTCCATCACAGCGGTGAAGAGCTTGGCCTTCTTCTCCTTCAACGCCATCACCTTTTCTTCGATGGTGTCCTTTGCCACCAGCCGGTAGACCATCACGTTGCGCTTCTGACCGATCCTGTGCGCGCGGTCCACTGCCTGGTTTTCACTGGCCGGGTTCCACCAGGGATCCAGCAGGAAGCAGTAATCCGCTTCGGCAAGGTTGAGCCCGAATCCGCCGGCCTTGAGACTGATCAGGAACACCGGAGCCTGACCTGACTTGAACTTCTCAACCACCTGGGCGCGACGGCGGGTCTTGCCATCCAGGTACGCATACTCCACGCCTGCCGCCTCAAGCCGCTCGGCTGCTTTACCCAGGAAGCTTGTGAACTGACTGAAGATCAGCGCGCGATGTCCCTCAGCGACAATGTCTTCAAGCTGCTCGAACAAGGCATCCAGTTTGCTCGAAGGCACCGACGCGTACTTTTCATCGACCAGCGAAGCGTCCAGGCTCAGCCTGCGCAGCATCGTCAGGGAACGGAAAATCTCGAAGCGGTTCTTGTTCATATCGTCCAGCAGACCAAGCACCTTCTGGCGTTCGCGCTGCAGATGCCTTTGGTAGACGGTTCGGTGCCGCGGTGCCAACTCAAGCTCCAGCACCTGCTCCTGCTTCGGCGGCAGGTCCTTGGCGACCAGCTCTTTTGTCCGTCGGGTGATCAGGGGCCGGATTCTGCACCTCAGCTGCGCCAGCCGCTCTGCGTCGGAGTCCTTCTCAATTGGCCGCTGGTAGTACTCGGCGAATTTCCTGGAGCTCGGGAAGAGCCCCGGGGCAGCAATCGCGAAGAGCGACCACAGCTCCATCAGATTGTTCTCCATCGGGGTGCCGGTGATTGCAAGTTTGAATGGCGCGGGAAAGCTCCGGGCGTTTTGGCTGGCCCTGGTCAGCGGATTCTTGACGAACTGGGCCTCGTCCAGGATCAACCCCGCCCACTCCTGTGCGGAGTAGGCCTCGTAATCCAGCCGGAAGAGGGTGTAGGAGACAACGACGACGTCGTTCCCGCCCGCCAGCCCGGCCGGATCGGCGCCGCTACGACGCAGGGTATCCATCACGGCTCCCGTTCGCAGGTGTGGCGCGAACCGGTGCGCCTCGGCGGCCCAGTTCGGCACCACTGAGGTAGGAGCAACAACGAGGAACGGGCGGGTTTCGTGGCCCACTTCCCTGGTATGAGCGATCAGCGCCAGGGTCTGCAGTGTCTTCCCCAACCCCATATCATCGGCGAGAACGCCGCCCAGCCCATGCTCCCAAAGGAAGGCGAGCCAGCTGAAGCCTTCCAGTTGGTACGGACGCAGCACCGCGTCGATTCCGCCGGGCACGTCCCTGACGGGCACCTCGGAGAGCTCAAGTAGAGCACTCACCGATGCCCGCCATGACTCGGCCTGCTCCGTACTCGCCGCGAGTTCCGTGAAGTCCTCCCACAGGCCAGCCTGGAAGCGGCTGATCCGCAGTCCGTCGTCGTCCTTCTCCTGTAGTGACCGCGCTTCTTCGATGAGCTTTCGGAGTTGCTCGAACTCCGGTTGATTCAGCGCAAAGTATCCGCCGCCCGGCAACAGCAGATGTGGTTCGTCAAGGGCCAGCGCACGGAACAAGTCAACGAAAGGAACGTCAAAGCCGCCGAGGGACACGCTGACGCCAAGATCAAACCAGTCACGGTCCTCGGTCTCCGCAGTTCGCACCGAGACTTGCGGCCGGTCAGTTAACTCGGTGTAGTCCGGGACATCGTCGCTCTGCACCACGCGCACGAGCTGTTCGAGGGCGCCTAATGCCGGCACCAGTTCAGCGACAAAACGGGCGGCGGCCACGCCATGCAGTTCGATCGGCGCTGACCGGCCCGGGAAACCCTCGTCCGGCCTGGGAAACGCTTCGTACCAGACCGCACGGAAGCCATCAAGCAGTCCGGCCACTGCGGCCAGCGTTTCGGATTCTGCCGTTCGGTCGCGGTAGCCGGTGCCGTCGTCGAGCAGCGGGTGCGTCGTCGTCGTTCTACCGAACATGTATTCCCAGGACCAACTAAGCGTTATGTGTCCCTGCGGGCTGTCCTGCTTGTGTCGGGAACGCATCCCCGACGACGGCGGGGCAGGCGTGTAGGTGATGGTGAGCAACAGTGCGGGCGGCGCGATGTCGGGAAGTGCTACGGAGCCGTCGCGTGAGATGACGCTGATCCGATGACGAAGCTGCGGATAGTAATCGTCCAGGAACGCTTGGCGGCCGGCGTCGGGAATCTGCAGCGGCTCGCGCGCGGCGATCAAAGAACTGAGTGCTTCGTGGAGCGGACCCGTTGTGGGAGCAAGCGTAATGTGCCTACCGGTCAGAGAACGGCGCGCTTCCTCGTTGTTCCAGAAAAAGAGACCGTGCGCAGGCGATCCGATAACCCCGAGAGCAGTTGGATCAAGCGCCTCGCCGTCGATCTCGGCATAAGGGCTCAGACTCAGGCCGCTGCCATCAGAAACGACGTCCAGATGCACTGACACTGATTTGCAAAGGGTAACTGTCTGCACTTTGTCGGCCCCGAGCAGCTTCACTCCTGCTTGACGTGCCTGCGCAAGCAGGTCCCACAGCAGCGGGTTTTTGAAGTCACTCAGCTTCATCGTCTGATCGCGGCCGTAACCGTAGTTGTACCCTCGGCGGCCTATGAGAGTGAAGGTCCGCATCCAATCCCAGTGCGCTTCGTTGTAGCCGCTGGAGTGTCCGCCCTGGAAGATGTCCCATCGTAGCTGGCCCGCGATCCAGTTCCCACTGTCACTGAGCTGAAGCGGTTTAACATAAAGGCTCATCGAACGAGGATCAGACGGATCCTGACGCAACTCGAAATGCACTGCCAGTGGCACAGCGCGCCCCAGATAACGCGCGCCGTATCCGCTGGCAGAGTAGGATCTGCTGGAAACTGCCTTTGGCGCCCCCACCAGTGAGTCCAACTGCCGTCGCCAGGCGGGCGACTGCGGAGCGCGTGCGACGCGTTGCTTCGGAGCCTTTGTCCGGCTCTTGATTTGAGCGGCGGGCTTGGCTGGCTTCTCGACTTCGGGCGATTCCGCACCGTGTGTCAGGAGCAGCGCGGCGACATGCTTGCAGTTGCTGCGCATCGGGCAGGTACAGACACCATACGACGGGCCCGGGGTGAGCTCGGAAGTCGAGAACTTCACGGTTGTCCGGTAAGCGGAGCCGTGCGAACCCTGGACCTTCCCGCTCAACTCAGTGAATTTAGCGTTCCAGGCGAGGTCGTAAGCCGAACCTTTGCGAGCATATGTGCTGCCGCGCTTGAAACTGGATTCGCCAACCAGGCTGCGGATCTGTCCCGCGCTGGCGATGGGAGGAGCAGAGAAAGGCACCCGGGAAACGATACCAATGAAGATTAACGGGTATCGAGCGAAGCTGGAGTTATAGCTTCTCTTCGGCGAGCACATTAACCCATTCCGGCGTGGCACGTCCAAGCCGCTGATCCAGGACGACCCGAAGTTTGGCAGCCTCCACCTTCACCCGGCGCTCGGACCGGGTCAGCGGGGCAGCGCTCTGCTCGTGAGTTGCGTCTGCGGAACGTGTCCGATCAGCGTGTAGAGCCTCGCCCACGGTCGGTCTCCTCTGGTTCGTCTTGCTCTCCATTGTCCCCAATATGCTGATAACCGTCCACAGCATGCCCGTTCGCTTCTACCTCACGGCTGAATAGTGGTGGTTCGTAGGCGAACATCTCCTCATCGTCCTCGTCGAGCTCCTCCTGCCACGCTGCATCAAGCAGCATGATTTCTTCCTCCGTCAGCCACTCGGCCTGGCTGAGTACGCGGATCATGGCGATGCCGGCTGCCTGGCGTTCCGGGGTATCCGAGAAAGCGGAGTCGAGAGCCCATTGGACACGCTCCCACCACTGGTTCTTCTGATCGGCCAAAGCCCTTTGTTCCAGGTTCAATCGATCGGTCTCGACCTTCTGCTCCAGAGCCCGTCTGGAATGCCGCAGTGTCCTCCAGCCAATGAGGCCGGTGATTACCGCTGCCAGGAGGATGGCGAGCGGACCAAGTGACCCGACAACCTCCAACCAATCCGTCCCTACCAAGACACCGAGCGATGCCGAAAACACTCCCACCAAAACCATGCCCTCATCCTAGGAGCCGGGTCCCCCAAAAATGAGCTGCCCGCTTGGATGGGTGGCATAACTCGACACCGGCATTCCTTCTGGGACAAGGTTGGCGGTACACCAAAGTTGGAACATGCACCTTTTGATTTAGGCGGCACCATGGCAGAACAGCACGACGACGACGGCAAGCGCGGCGTCCTCTTCGACGTGGACGGAACCCTTGTCGACACCAACTACCTCCACGCTGTCGCCTGGTGGCAGACCTTCCGCCGCTTCGGACACGACGTTCCAATGTCCGCCATTCACCGGACCATCGGAATGGGTGGCACCACCCTGATCGAGCATCTCCTTGGTACCGACCGCGAGACCGGCCAGGACGATGCGATCAAGGACACCCACGCCGCCCTCTTCTCAGCCCAGTGGCCGTCGCTTCGCGCGTTCGACGGCGCCCGCGACTTACTGCTGCACTGCGCGGACTCAGGTCTCGCCGTCGTACTCGCGACTTCCGCCTCGGAGGAGGAATTGGCGGTCCTTCGCCAAGTGCTCGACGCCGAGGCCGCACTGATCGGCGCCACCAACGCCACCGACACCGGCATCAGCAAGCCCTCCCCCGACATTCTCGAGGCCGCCCTGGAAACCGCTGGACTGAAGCCGGACGAGGCCGTGTTCGTTGGCGACGCTGTGTGGGACGTGATCGCCGCGAACAAGCTCGGCATGCCCACTCTCGCCGTCACTACCGGCGGCACCAGCGAAGCAGAACTGCGCGACGCCGGCGCCGCGCGGGTTTACCGGGACGTACGCGAACTGCTCAACGCCATACGCGCCGGGGACGTCCCGGAACTGATCAAGGGAGCCCGCCAGTGAAGCCCGCCTACCCGTACGCCCTCCCCTACGTCCGCTACCGGCAGCTCATGGCGGAGGACTTCTCGCGCCTGCTCGAGCTGACACGGTCTGCCGACGGTCAGCTCACAGCTCAGGTTCCCGGGTGCCCGGACTGGGACATCGAGAAGCTCGTGCGGCACACTGCGATGGTCTACCTGCAGAAGGCCGAAACCATCCGCACCGGGGTCAAGCCGCAGGGCCGCTGGGTTCCGGAGGAGATCCTGCGGCTCGGGCCGGCGGAGATTCTTGAGACGTGCTTCGGGCGGCTCACCACCGAGTTCGATTCCCACGAACCCGCCGACGTCGCCGAATCCTGGGTGGTTGAGGACCAGACCGTGGGGTTCTGGATCCGCCGGCTGGCCCACGAGACCGCTATCCACCGCTACGACATCGAAGCCGCGCTCGGCCAGCCTCAGCCAATTGACGGCGACTTGGCGCTCGACGGAATCGATGAAGTACTGACGGTCATGCTCGGACGCGGAACGGATACCGGCGGGTCGAAGACGGGAACCGTTGTCCTCGAAAGCGAGGGCTTCGCCTGGACCGCCTACCTGCAGCAGGACGAGGTGACCATTACCGGTGAGGGAATCGACTCCCCCGACGCCCGCATAGCCGGCGAACCCAACACCCTCCTGCTCTGGCTGTGGGGCCGGGAACCCCTGCCCGATGACGCCGCAATCCAACCGGCAGCAGCAGAATTACGACGGCGGCTGGCCGCGGACACCTGACGCTATGGACAACATCCTGTCCACTAGGGGCTTTACCGAGCGGGATACTGCTCATTAGCAAGCCACCGGCGTCGGTCTTCCCGACCGGTGGTTAGACTGAACCTGCTTTCTGCCGCCCATGCATAAGGAGCACGGCCCTGATACGCACCATCAGCTACAACCTTCGCGAGCACAAGGCGAGCGGGGAGCTCGAGGCCCTCGTGCACGAGCACGAGGTTGACCTGCTGTGCCTGCAGGAGTGCGACGCCTCGGACCTGCCCGACGTCGTCGGCGGCTTACAGATGGCCACCGCCACCAAGGAAAACCGGCTGGGACTCGCGATGTATTACCGGCGGGACCGGTTCGACATGGTGCGGGCGGACTCGTTCTCGCTGAAGAAGTCGCTCCATGACAGGGTCCTTACGCCGGCGCATGAGCGGCTGATCGGCGTGAAGCTGCTGGACCTGGAGACGGACCACGAGCTGGTTGCCGGGTCCTTCCACGCGGCCCCGTTGACGGCGTCGAACTCCCTGCGCCGCAAGCAGATCGACGCAGCGCACGCCGAGTTGCTGGAAATGGGCACCGGCCAGGCGACCCTCATGGTCGGTGACTTCAACTACCCGTTCTTCACCCAGCGGCTCACAGAGCACATGAACGACGCCGGCTACGACCTCTCGCTCAGCGACCGCCGCACCTACACCCGTTACATGGTGTTCCGCGGACACTTCGACTTCGCCACCTCCCGCGGGCTGAAGATTCAGAAAGTGGAGACCCTGCCGCGCGGCGGCTCGGACCATTTGCCCATCCTGGTGCTCGCGGACTACCTCGCTCCGAACGATCAGCTGCCCACAGCGGACGAGTAAATCCGGTCTCTCCGGCGAATTGTCACCGGCACATGATTCGATGGTTCCAACGCGAAATCCACGGAAGGCGCCATGTTCCTGCTCGAATCGACAACCCCCAACGCCGAGCCTGATCTTGTCTTCTCCGCGACGGACCTGGTCAACGCCTCGGTGTGCGAGTACCGGACCCTGCGCGTCCTTGACGAGAAGCTGGGCCGCAGCACCAAACCAGAGTTCGACGTCGACGAGATGCTCGCGCGCACCGCCCAGCTTGGCGACGTCCACGAACGCAGAATCCTGGAGCGCTTCCTAGCCGAGCACGGCAAGTGGGATCCGGCGCGGGGAACGGGAGTGTACGACGTCGTGCCCGCCGCAGGCATGGAACGATCGCTCCTGCTTCAGAAGCATGCGGAGTCGGTTGAGGCGTTGCGTAGCGGCGCGGACGTTGTGTTCCAGGCGGCGTTCTTTGACGGGCAGTTCCATGGGCGGTCCGACTTCCTGGTGAAGGTCGACGGCGCGTACGCCGTCTGGGATACGAAGCTCGCCCGGCACGCGAAGGTGGGTGCGCTGCTGCAGCTCGCCGCCTACGGCGACCAGATGCTGAAGGCAGGGATTGAGCCGGCGCCGCTTGTGACGCTCGTGCTCGGGAACGAGCAGCACAGCGACCACCGGCTTGCGGACCTGCTGCCTGTATACCGCGAGCGCCGCGACCGGTTCCTTGCCCTGGTCGGGGGCCATAGGGCACAGCCGGATCCGGTGGTGTGGGATGGGAACTCTTATGTGGCCTGCGGCCGGTGCGAGTACTGCCAACTCATGGTCGAAGAGACCCGTGACCTGCTGCTGGTCGGGCGGATGAGCACCACTCGCCGGGCAAAACTGCATAAAGCCGGCATCTATACCATCGATGACCTCGCAGCCATGGACGTTCCTTCCGAGGACGAGAGCCTCGTTGCCCTCCGCGACCAGGCCCGGATGCAAACCGGCGTTGCCGAGGTCGACGGGAGCGTCGAGTATCGCGACAATCATGGCGACGCCGCCACACTGGCTTACCGGCTGCTTGAGGACAACAGCCTCGCGAATCTCCCCGAGCCCGACCACGGTGACATCTTCTTCGACTTCGAAGGCGATCCACTGTGGCAGGATCCACTGACCGGACGGTGGGGTATTGAGTACCTGTTCGGCGTGGTCGAAAACCCTCCTTCGCCGGGCGCCGAGCCGCCCTTCGTTCCGTTCTGGGCACACGACCGCGCGCAGGAACGCCAGGCGTTCGCGAGCTTCCTCGACTACGTCGCCGAGCGCCGTCGTCGTTATCCCAACCTGCACATCTACCATTACGCAGCCTACGAGAAGACGGCACTGCGGAACCTCTCTCTGATCCACTTGATCGGTGAGGAAGCGGTCGATACGCTCCTGCGCGACGGGGTGCTGGTGGACCTCTACGAGACCGTCCGTACGAGTCTGCGGATCTCCGACCGCTCCTACAGCATCAAGAAGCTTGAGCCGCTGTATATGGGTGACAACCTGCGGTCAGGGGACGTGACCGACGCCGGGGCCTCAGTCGTTGCGTACGCGCAGTTCTGCGAGGCGAGGGACAGCGGGAACGCTGAGAAAGCCGCCGAGATCCTCGCCGGGATCAGCGACTACAACCAGTACGACTGCCTCTCCACGCTCGAACTCCGGAACTGGCTGCTCGGGCTGGCGTCAGCACGGAACATCGCGCTCGCGCAGCCCCGGGAACCGAAGGTGGACAAGTCCGAACCTCCAACACCCGAGGAACAGTTGCTGCTGGACCACGTGACTTCATTGCCTACAAACCGTGCACTGACCAAAGATGAGCACGCAATCGCCATGGTCGCTGCGGCAGTGGGCTACCACCGGCGCGAGGACAAGCAGTATTGGTGGGAACACTTCGACCGCCTCGGATCCCCGCTGGACGACTGGTCTGACACCCGTGACGTGTTCGCCGTCCGGCGTGCAACCGTCCTCGAAGATTGGGCGAAACCGAACGCCCGCAGCAACCACGTGCGCGTACTGGATCTCTGCGGCATTGCGTCGGAAGGCTCGGAGTTCAAACCAGGCAGCACCTGGTTCCGGATGTACGGCGAACCGCTGCCGGAAGGCCTTGAACCGTTCGATGGGAAAGTCGGCGGCCGGGAGGGCTGGTTCGGCACCGAAGTCACCGACACCTACGCTGACCGCGACGGCGAACACCTCGTCATCCGCGAAAAGCTCAAGCGAGGGGGCGCGGCCTACGAGCAGACTCCTATGGCGCTCACCCCTGACCGGCCGATCTCCACCAAGTCCATTCGTGCCGCCCTCGCCGAGCTCGCTCAGCAGGTGGGTGCGTCGCTCCCTGGGCTGCCGAGGAATCCCGGGCTGGACATCCTCCGCCGGGCGAATCCCAACCTGACGGGCGGCGCCAGCCTTCCCGAACTGCTCGACCACGACTACGTTTCAGCGATCACCGCAGCAGTCCGGCTGCTGGACCGCTCCTACCTTGCCGTCCAGGGCCCTCCCGGCACGGGCAAAACCTATGTCGGCTCCCACGTCGTCGCCGCGCTGGTGGCGGCTGGTTGGAAGGTCGGCGTGGTGGCGCAATCGCATGCTGTCGTCGAGAACATGCTGAAGGCAGCCTTGAAAGCCGGTGTTCCGCCGCATCAGGTCGCCAAAAAGACAGACCATCCGGACGCCCCGTGGACATACAAGACCGACGACGACGTCGCCTCCCTCCTCGACGGTGCTGACGGCGTATTGGTGGGCGGCACCGCCTGGACGATGACGGGGAGCAAGGTTCCGCCGTCGTCGCTCGACCTGCTGGTAATCGATGAAGCCGGGCAGTTCTCGTTGGCGAACACGCTGGCGGTCTCGCGGGCTGCGAAGCGGCTGCTGCTGCTCGGCGATCCGCAGCAACTGCCTCAGGTGACGCAGGCAAACCATCCGGAGCCGGTCGATGAGTCCGCGCTGGGCTGGTTGTCGCAGGGTGAGGCCACGCTCCGACCTGAGCTAGGGTATTTCCTCGCGGACAGTTGGCGCATGCATCCCGAGCTGTGCCGCGTGGTGTCCCGGTTGGCCTATGACGACAAACTGGAATCCGCAGTGATCGCCACGAAGCGGGTGCTTGACGGTGTGCCCGCCGGCGTCGAGTGCGTTCTCGTCGATCACGCGGGGAACAAAAGCGCTTCCTCGGAGGAAGCGCTGGAGGTTGTCCGGCAGGTGCAGCGGCACGTGGGCCTTCTTTGGGACGATGCTTCCGCCGAGCCCCGTGCGCTCACCGATGCGGACGTGCTCGTGGTCGCTGCCTACAACGCTCAGGTGCAGATGATACGGCGGAAGCTCAAGGACGCTGGGCTTACCGGAACCCGGGTAGGGACGGTGGACAAGTTCCAGGGGCAGGAAGCGCCGGTGGTCATGGTGTCGATGGCTTGCTCGGCGGCGTCGGAAGCACCGCGCGGCATCCAGTTTCTGCTCAACCGCAACCGGATCAATGTGGCGATCTCGCGCGGGCAGTGGCGGGCGGTCATCGTCCGCTCCCCCGAGCTGACGCAGCACATGCCGGCGCGGCCCGAGCAGTTGGAGGAACTGGGGGCGTTCATCGGGCTGTGCTCAAGCAGCGAGGGAGCCCATGTTTAGGACCCCCGACGTTTGCCGGGATAGTTATTGGCCAGGTGGGAAGGAAACCCTGTGATCGAAATATTGAATGCGTCCGAACTTGAACGCGCAGCGGCCACGGGGAAGCTGGTCTCGACGATCCTGAAAACACTGAAGAACAGAGCCGGCGTCGGTACGAACCTGCTGGAGATTGACCAGTGGACATCCGATTTCATCCGCGAAGCCAGAGCACGGTCATGCTACGTCGACTACTCCCCCGCGTTCGGCCGGGGACCCTTCGGGCACTACATCTGCACCTCGGTCAACGACGCTGTGCTGCACGGTCGGCCGCACGACTACGCGCTCAAAGACGGGGACCTGCTCTCCCTTGATCTCGCGGTTTCGCTCGGCGGCGTCGTTGCGGATTCAGCGATGAGCTTTGTCGTCGGAAGCTCCTCGTCCTCCTCTGACCTCGCAATGATTGACGCCACTGAACGCGCACTTCAGGCGGGAATTGCAGCAGCCACTCCGGATGCCCGTATCGGGGACATTTCGCACGCGATCGGTTCGGTGCTGGCCGATGCGGGGTACCTCATCAATACCGAGTTCGGAGGCCATGGAGTTGGATCGACCATGCACCAGGACCCCCATATTCCGAACACCGGCCGCCCCGGACGCGGGTACCGCCTGCGTCCGGGGCTGCTGCTGGCTATCGAGCCGTGGGTGATGGCAGACACCGCCGAGCTCATCACCGACGCAGATGGCTGGACTTTGAAGAGCGCTACCGGTGCGCGGACCGCTCATAGCGAACACACCATCGCAATAACAAAGGACGGTCCGGTAATCCTCACCCAGTGAGGATTACCGGACCCCGACGGCGTGGCTACGCAACCTCGACTGCTTCAGCGATAGGCGTGGCGCCGGTGTTGAACTGGATGAACTTCCCCACGGTGCCGGGGTTGCTCAGCACGGCGGCAGCAACCTGGGCGACGTCCTCGCGGGCTACCGAATCCTGCTCCGGCTCGGTCGACACCTCAATGGCCCCGGTCCCAGGATCGGTAGTGAGTGCGCCCGGACCAAGAATGGTCCAGGAAAGGTCCGTCCCGCGCAGATAATCGTCAGCCGCTGCCTTCGCCTCCGCATAGTGGAAGAATCCGTTGTCCTCAGGAACGCCGTGGTCCTTCCGCGCACCGAGGTAGGAAACCATGACATAGCGGTCAACACCCGCCTCTTTCGCCGCATCCATCGAACGGATAGCGGCATCACGGTCAATCGCGTAAGTGTCTTCCGGACTGCTGCCGGCAGCCCCGGCAGACCACACGACGGCGTCGTGCCCTCGCAGGACATCAGCCAATTCGCTGCTCGAAAGCTGAGTCACATCCGCGACAACAGGCTGGGCGCCGGTCGATTCCACGTCCGCCCTATGGCCGGGGTTGCGGAAGATGGAACTAACCTCATGGCCTCCACCCGTCAGGATGCGGGCCAACTGAAGCGCGACCTTCCCATGCCCTCCGATGACGGCAATGCGCGACATGACAACTCCTTTCGTTGATGTTCTTCTGCTAACGCAGAAAATTCACGCACCATTCCAGGCGGCGGTCAAAAGCGAACGAAGAGGATGCCTTTCAGGAGTTTCTGACAGGATTGGCTTTCAGGCACAGCAGGCCAGAGCATCCGTTATGAGAAGTGAAGGCACATGGGAGTTTGGGACGGCGAGGATTCGAACCGCCTACCCGCCCGCCGTCGTCGTACTCGGTCTTCCGCGTTCAAGCTTCGGGTTCGCACCGCTGCGCTCATCGCGTTTGTCGCGGCCCTGTATCTGACGCCAACGGTCTTCGAGCGGGATATCCTGCCGGATGTTCTGCCGTACCTGCCGGGATCCAATGTGCCGGTGCGAGGGGTTGACGCAGCAGACGCGCCGTTGGGAGCTCCTCCGCCGTCAACCGGATCTTCGCAGTACGCACTGTACTCCTACCCGGACCTGGCGCAGGCCTTCGTCGCCTATGACCCGTGCCGTCCAGTTCACTACGTCGTCCGCCCGGACAACGCTCCTGCGGGGACCGAGGGTCTGATCGAGGAGGCCGTCGCGGAGATTTCCGCTGCGACCGGGCTTCAGTTCGTGTACAGCGGCTCCACCGCTGAGCCACCGAGTGAGGGAGCGCGAGACCCGTATCAGCCCGAACTCTACGGTGAACGATGGGCACCGATCTTGATCACATGGACGAACCCAACCGAGATTCCGGCACTCGAAGGCGCGGTTGCTGGGTTTGGAGGCAGCCAGATCGCACAGCGGCCGGGGAAACCGGTTGTCTATGTAGCGGGTCAGGCCATGCTCGATGCGCCGGACCTCGCGACGACGCTGCTTTTCCCCGGCGGACGCGACCAGGTCAGGGCCATCATTGTGCATGAACTGGCGCACGTTGTCGGGTTGGACCACGTGGATGATCCCAACGAGCTGATGTATGAGCGCAGCGTAAGGACGTCGCTCGGCGATGGCGACCGCGCGGGGCTGGCGATTCTCGGAACCGGACAGTGTGTGCCGGAGCTCTAACTGCGAAAGCGCTTGTGTACTTATCCCATGTCAGGCAGCGTGCGCGCTCCGGTTAGGTCAGAGAAGGACCGGCGGATCCAGCCGGACGAGCGCAACCGCGAGCCCGTAAGCGACGCCCATAATCAACACCTCGCCCGCGGCAAGCTGCAGGAACGTCCGCGCGGTGAAGCTGTCCTGCGCCAACAGCCGACGCCGGTGCAGCACACCGAACACGATCAGCCCAATGAACGCCATGGTCTTCGCAAGCAGAACTGCCCCGTACAACGATCCGGGCAGCAGCGCCAGGCTCTCGACCCGCACCACGGCGCTCACAACACCGCTCACACCGACCACCGCAGCGCAGGTCAGCGCCAGCCTGCTGAACCGCGCAACGGTGGGGCGCAGCAGGTTCGGATGCGCGTGCGCCAGCCAACCGAGCCCGGCCAGGCCACCCACCCACAATGACGCCGCACCGATGTGTCCCGTCATGCTGAACATCGCCGCACCGTGCCCGGACTCCGATGCCGAGTGGCCGCCGAGCCCCATCGTCGTCGTCCCCGCAATCACCAGGACCAGCGCCATCCGCAGCGGAACCGCGGTCCGGGCCAGATATGCGAAGACCGCCCCGAGGATCAGCAGGCTCACCTGCGCAACCAGCGCCCGGCCGGAGGCCAGCTCATTCAGGAAGGCGCCCAGGTCGCTGAGGTCCGCGCCCTGGAAGGGGCCCGAACCGATCACATCGAAGTAGGTCCAGAAGAGGAGAAGAACGCAGGCGAGTGCTGCGATCACGGCCGCAGCGCAGCCTTGCCGCCCGAGCCGTTGCGCCTCGGCGGAAAGTTCCTCAGCGGAAAGTTCCTCTGAAGGCGCCGGCAGCAGCACCCCGACGCAGAGCAGGGCTACGGCCGTAAGAGTTGTCAGGTGCACCAGCGCCCGCACAAATGGCAACGTCGACCCGATAAAGGTGGCGCCGCCGTCGTCGGAAATCAACAGAATCAGAACGGGCACAAGGACAGTCACGAGCGCGGCCGCAGCAACCGCAATTGGCCACGAACCGCGCGACTGCGCCCGAACGCTGGCGCCGGATCCCCGAGCTAACTGCATCGCAACCTTTCCATGTCCTACTGCGATAGTAGGCGTGGTGGAGAGCCAAAGCGCTAACCTTGCTTCCGTGACCGTTTCCATCGACCACGCCACCGCGAACGACGCCGGCCAGCTCGCTATCCTCGCCGGCATCACCTTCCCGCTCGCGTGCCCGCCGACATCGCACCCGGAGGACATCCGGCAGTACGTTGCCACCGAGTTGTCGGAACAGAGGTTCGCCCAGCACATCGCCGATCCCACCAAGATCCTGCTGTGCCTGCGCGAGGACGGCCATCTGCTGGGCTGGAGCATGCTCGTCGAAGGACTCCCTCAGGATGAGCATGTGCGCTCCTGCCTCTCGATCTTCCCCACCATCGAGCTGAGCAAGTTCTACCTGCACCCCTCGCACCACGGGCAGGGTGCGGCGTCGCAACTCATGCAGGCATCCCTCGATATCGCCGCCATGGGCAACGACGCCCACGGCATGTGGCTGGGCACCAACGACCAGAATGCCCGAGCCATCCGTTTCTACGAGAAGCACGGCTTCACAAAGGTGGGAACCAAGACGTTCAAGCTTGGCAGGAACGTCGAATCCGACTTCGTGCTGGAGCGCTCGCTGCTGGTCGCATAGGCGCATCGGCGGCAGGAGGCTTATGGTCCTTGTCGGAAAGTGCAGGCAGCACGCATTTTGCTCTCAACGCATGCGATGAGTGCAGTGCAGGCGGTTCTTCGAAACGGCAACCGCCCCTACGCTGCCTGAGCAGCACGGCGTACGCGGCTAGGTACTCTTCGCCCGCAGGTGCAGCCGCTCCCCCTGGCGGCCGAAGAGGCTGAGGAACTCGACGGGGTCGTTATCCGCCCTTCCGAACCAGTGCGGCACGCGGGTATCAAACTCCGCCGCTTCACCGGCCGGCAGGACCAGGTCCAGCTCGCCCAGGATCATCCGCAGGTTCCCGTTCAACACGTACAGCCACTCGTAGCCCTCGTGGACCTTGAGGTCCGGCTCCTCGCGCGGCATATCGGCCGGCAGCACGTACTTGTACGCCTGGATTCCACCCGGCCGCTTGGTGAGCGGAATGACGGTGGCGCGGCCCACGTCGATCGGCCGGAGGTGGACCCGCGGATCACCCGTGGTCGGTGCGCCCACCAGCTCATCGAGTGGGACCTGATGTGCCTGCGCCAACGGAAGGAGCAACTCCAGGTTCGGTTTGCGCTGGCCGGCCTCCAGGCGCGAGAGCGTGCTCACGGAAATGCCGGTCGATTCCGAGAGCGACTGCAGCGTCACATCCCGCTTCACCCGCAACGCCTTCAACCGCGGGCCCACTGCCGCCAGTGCTTCACCAATGTCTTCCGTCATGGACCTATTTTGCCACTTCAGCAAGCATTCTTGCTACTTTGCGGATTGCGTTCCATCCTGAATACATGATTGATTCTCCGAACACATTCGATGTCGTTGTTATCGGCGGTGGATCCGCCGGCCTCAGCGCCGCCCTGATGCTCGGGCGCACCCGCCGGAGTGTCGCCGTCGTCGACTCCGGCCGCCCACGCAACGCCCCCGCCGACGGCGTTCACGGCTTCCTCACCAGCGAGGGCATGAGCCCCGCAGAACTCCTGAAAATCGGCCGCACCGAGGTCGAATCCTACGGCGGCACCATCATCCCCGGCACCGTGACCGACGCAGCACACCACAACGATCCCCGCTACCGCTTCCGCACCACCCTCCAGGACGGCTCGATTCTGCGCTCCCGCCGACTGCTCCTGACCACCGGCCTGACGGACCAACTCCCCAACATCCCGGGCCTTCGCGAGCACTGGGGCAGGGACGTCATCCACTGCCCGTTCTGCCACGGGTGGGAAGTCCGCGACCGCGCGATCGGAATCCTCGCCACCAGCCCGATGGCCCTCCATCAGGCGCTCCTGTTCCGGCAATGGAGCAGCCGCATCACACTCTTCCTCAACAACACGGTTGAGCCCGGCGAAACCGAGTGGGAGCAGTTCGCTGCCCGGGGCATCACCGTTGTGGACGGTGCGGTTACCAACCTCCAGAACGACGACGGCGGCCGCCTCGCCGGCGTGGAACTCGCCGACGGTCGCACTGTTCCCATCGAAGCCCTCACCGTCGCGCCGCGGTTCGTTGCGAACACGGGCATCTTCACCGGGCTGGGCCTGGTCCCGGTCCAGCATCCGATGGGCGTGGGAGAGCACTTCGAGGTGGACGAGATGGGCGCCACGAAGGTCGACGGCGTCTGGGCAGCCGGGAACGTTGCGAACCTGATGCTGCAAGTGCTGCCGTCCGCGGCTTCGGGTTCCACAGCCGCAGTTGCGATCAACAACTCCCTCATGGCAGAAGAACTGGAAGCCGACCTGACTGCTTACCGGGCTCGAGTGAACACAATCGAAGAAAGGGTTTCCTGATGCACACCCATGACACCCCCGTCTACGACGAATCCTTCTGGGACGCCCGCTACGGCGAGAAGCATCGGATCTGGAGCGGAAATCCGAACCCGCAACTCGTCGCGGAGGCCTCCGACCTGGAACCTGGAACGGCGCTCGACGTCGGCTGCGGCGAAGGCGCGGACGCACTGTGGCTTGCCGGCCGCGGGTGGCAGGTCACCGGCGTCGACATCTCGTCGGTGGCGCTGGCCCGCGCGGCGGAGCACGAAGGCGGGCTCGACGACGGCCACCCGCCCGTGAGCTGGGCCCACCACGACCTCACCGAATGGACTCCTCCTGCACAGGCCTTCGATCTGGTGACGGCACAGTACATGCACCTGCCCACGGAGCAACGGGTACCGCTCTTCGAACGCTTCGCCGAGGCCGTGGCTCCCAATGGAACGTTGCTGATTGTCGGGCACTCGCTCTCGGACCTGCAAAGCGAAGCGCGGCGCCCGGTGCACCAGGACCTCTACTTCACGGCGGAAGACATTGTGCAGTTACTCGGCCCGGGCTGGGAGACAGTGGTGGCCGAGGACAGGCCTCGTGAAGCGAGCGGGCCTGACGGCGCCAAGCTGGCCGTCGCCGACGCGGTGTATCGCGGCCGGCGTGTGGGGTAGGGGTCAACGGTTTCGTTGTCTAGGTACAGCGCGGGGAGATAGTTCGACAAGCTAACTAACTCATGACGTGCGCGATTTCGTGCGGTATGTTGGTCGAAGACGGCCTCGGTTACCGTCGGAACTGTTCTTGTTCGCTCTCATCTGACCGCATGGGAGCTGCACACGAAGAGAACCGTCTATGGGTAGACGCTATACACCGGGCTGCAAAGCCGGTGCCTTCTTCTCAAGTTCGGTATTGCGCGTGCTTGCGGGGCCGACATGACGTCCACGGACCCGAACTATCGCGGAGCCGCGGCGGGTGATGCCGCGGAGCTCGTCGGGTTGATCCGCCGCACCGCAGAGGGCAATCGGGCAGCGTTCGCTGACCTGTATCACCGCACTCACAAGCGCGTCTACGGGCTTGCCCGACGCACCATCGTGGACCCGGAGCTGAGCGAGGAAACCACCCAGGACGTCTTCCTCATGGTGTGGGAACAAGCGCACAGGTATGATCCGGCCGTCGGGAGCCCGATGGCATGGCTGATGACCATCGCCCACCGCAGGGCCGTGGATAAGGTCCGGTCAGAACACAGCGGAACTGCACGGGAAGCAGCCTGGGGCATCAAGCACTATCTTCCGGACCGGGACGTGGTTGCCGACGCGGTATCGGACCGAATGGAAGCGGCGCGTGTTGTAGAGTGCCTGGAACAACTCAGCCCGCTTCAGCGCGAAGCGATCAACCTGGCCTACTACGAATGCCTCACCTACACCCAGGTTGCTGAGCACCTCAACGTTCCTGTACCAACCGTCAAGACCCGGATCCGTTCAGGAATCCAGCGGCTGCGGTCATGCATGGATCCGGGATCCTAAGCCCAGCCCTTCAGGATTCCGTACCAGTAGAGCCGGATGAACCCGTACCGCTCCACAAGCCAGGTGAGGCGGCGTTCCTTCGCGAGCCCCTTCCAACCCGGGACTGTGGGTTTGGGTGTGCGGGCGTCGTCGAACTCGGCAAGCACCACGGTTGACCGGCTGACCGTGATCGGGCACGCACCGTAGCCGTTGTACTGCTGGGTGGGCGAATGCCCGTCCAGCACGGCCTTGAGGTTCTTCGCGACCACCTTGGTCTGCTGCCGGAGTGCGGCACCGGACTTCGAGTTGCGGGTGCCGGCGGCATCACCGAGCGACCACACCGTCGAGTAAGTGACGTGTTGGAGGGTGGAGCGGTCGACGGCAACGAAACCGTCGTCGTCGGCCAGGCCGGTGTCCCGGATCCAGCCGGGCGCGGACTGCGGCGGCACGGCGTGAAGGACGTCGTACTGGAGCTGCTCCGACGAGCCGTCCGCGTTGTTCCGAAGGGTTGCTGTGTGGGTCCCGGCGTCGACGGACTCCAGCTCGGTGCTGCAGCGCAGCTCGATCCCGTATTCGGCGATCTTCCGGTTCAGCTCTTCGTCAACGATTTCGACGCCGTACACCGTCTGTGTGGGCACCGCCAGGACCACGCGGATATCCTGCAGGACGCCCTGCGAGCGCCAGTAGTCGCACGCCAGGTACATGGGTTTCTGTGCCGCACCGCCGCACGTGATGGGCCCGTCCGGCGTGGCGAAAACTGCGGTGCCTGAGCGCAGGGTACTGAGCAGGCGCCACGCCTTCACGGCGAGGTCGATGCTGTAGTTCGAGGCGCCGTGCGCCGAATCGAGTGCGTCCTGCAGCCCGGGAATGCCGTCCCAGTTCTTCTGGATGCCGGGGCAGATGACCAGGTGCTCATACGTGATGGAGCGTCCGGAGCCCAGCGTTACGGTCTTCGATTCCGGGTCAATGCCGGTGGCGGCATCACGAAGCCAGGTGACACCCTTCGGAATTACGCTTTCCTGCGGACGGACCGCCGATTCGGCCTTCGCTGTCCCGCCTGCGATGTGCGAGAAGAACGGCTGGTACAGGTGCTGCTCGCTGGGATCGACAACGGCGATGCCCCTCACCCGGTAGCGCTTCAGCCGGGCGGCCAGGGAGATACCCGCGTTGCCGCCGCCAATGATCAGGACCTGGTGATGCGGCGACTGGTGGCCCGAATCCGGGCCGCGGTGGGGCTGGGTGGCGCGGGCGCCGTCGTCGTCGTGCTGTGCCATCTGTGCTCCTGGGGTTGAAGACTTGTCAATCGACCCTACAACCCCTGGTAGATGTTCAGCAGCACCACGATTCCGATGGCAACCAGCGACAACCGGATCACCGCACCGGTCACGCTCAGATGCTTTCGTGTGCGGCGGCGGGTCGAGTGCTGTCGAACGGGCTGGGCGCGGGAAGCGGTGCGGCGGGTGGTGAGTGTCGACGACGCGGCGTCGTTCTTGTTCGTGGCCGCCAGTTGGGCCGTGGTCCAGAGGCCGGGGCTGCGCGAACCGCCGAGGAGTTGCTCGAGGTAGCCGCGGATTGCGCGCACGGTCGTAGCGTCGAGCACCGGGGGGAGGGTCCGCAGGGCGTCGGAAAGGCCGTTCAGGCCCTGGATCCGCACGCCGTTCTTCGTGGTTCCGCGCAGTTCCGGCTGCCCCACCAGGCACAGCCACCCTGAGACGGACTGCCGGTGCTGCGGCTCGAGCAACACCGCGACGGCGCCCGCCTGTTCCAGGACCGAGTCGACCGTCGAGGTGCGCCGGTAACCGTTCTGGCGGAGTTCGCCGTGGTGGAGCTGAACGATCCCGGTCCAGTTCTTGGCATCAATAACGACGACGCCGCCCGGCCCGATCGCGATATGGTCAAGGTTCGCTTTGGGCCGGCCCGGCCAGTGCACGTCGTGGAGGAAGAACCAGCCGTCATCCTCCAGTTCACGCAGACGCTCCGCGACGAGCGCCTCGCCGAGGGCACCGGCCTCCCACGCCCGTTGGGCGCGCTCGGCCTGCTGCAGCTGTTGCCGCAGCCGTTCGACCCTTTCGCCCGCCTGGCGTGCGCGGTCCGACGCACCCTCTCCTGCCGCCATGATTCCCCCATGCTTACATCCGGTTTAGGCAACACGCTAGTGGATTCGGGCACCGCGCAGGCCAAGGATTGGCACAGGAGAGGTGCAGGAAACTCAGACCTGCGCCTCCTCGGTCCTGGACATTTCCGGCGGCGCCTGCCTGAACCCGCGCGTCGTCACGCCGAGCAGCACCACTCCGAGTGCAAGCCAGATGAGCCCGAGCGTAATCGCCGTCGGGTCGAGCTGGGTCAGCAGGAACGCATCGATCACAGCCCCCACTGCCGGGAGTGCCACGTAGGAAATGCGGTTCAGCTTGTTGCCCTGTCTGCGCTGGCGGAGCCAGTAGGCGATGACCGACACGTTGACGAGCGTGAACGCCGTGAACGCCCCGAAGTTGATGAAGGAGGTGGAGGTGGCAACGTCGAGGAAGATCGCCACCAGGCCTACCGCGCCGGTGATCGCGAGGTTCAGGATCGGTGTGCGGTACTTCTCACTCAGCCTGCCGAAGACCCGGCGGGGAAGAACCGCATCGCGGCCCATGGCGTACAGCAAACGGGACGCGCTGGCCTGGGCAGCCAGGCCGGAGGCGAACTGGGCTACAACCAGACCTGCGAGGAACACTGCCGCGAACAACTGGCCTCCAATTTGGAGGGCGATGTCAGATGCCAGGGATGCCGAGTCCTCGAACGTTCCGCCGGGCCGGATGAGCTGCGTGAAGTAGGAAACAACCACGAAGATTGCACCGCCGATCAGGGCGATGAGCATGATCGCCCTCGGCATGTTCTTGCGGGGTTCGACGGTCTCCTCGGTGAGGGTGGTAACGGCGTCGAATCCGAGGAAGGAATAAGCCGCAATTGCGGCGCCTGCGGCAATTGTTCCAAGGCTGGCGGTGCTGTTGAAGAACGGTTCGCTGCTGACCAGGCCTGACGCACCCGACGTCGACAGCAGGGTGCCAATGGTCAGCGCAACGAAGATGACGATCACCAGCAGCTGGAATGCCATCAGCAGGAAGTTGGCCTTTTCGGCCACCTTGATACCGATGACGTTCAGCGCCGTGGTCACCAGTACGAACGCCAGGATCCAGACCGCGATCGGCACACCGGGGAATTGGGCGTTGAGGTAGGAACCGCCGATCAGCCAGATCACCATGGGCAGGAACAGGTAATCCAACAGGATGGCCCACCCCACCAGGAACCCTGTCCGGGGCTCGATGGACTGGCGCACGTAGGTGTAGGCGGAGCCGGCAACCGGGTAGGCGATGGCCATTCGACCATAGCTGTGCGCGGTGAAGAGCATGGCCGTGAGCGCGAGCAGATAGGCCGAGGGAGAAGCGCCGCCCGTTGCTTCCGCGATGACTCCAAAAATAGCCAGCACGATCAGCGGCGTCAGATAGGCCAGCCCGAAGAGAACCAGCGAAGGCAGCTTGAGTGTGCGGGTGAGCTGAATCGGCTGCGTCATTGCGTTGATCCTGACGTGCGGTGGACCTCGGGGGTCCAGGTAGATGGATTGATTCGGCCGTTGTAAACCGGCAGTTCTATCGGCGCTTCATGGGAACGGAACTGCGCCCACATGCGGTTCAGGCCCGCAGTGCCATGCGCGCGCACCCGTTCAACTTCACCCAGGTCAAGGGACATCGAGAGCGTCCCGGGATCTTCGCCGAGCTGGCGGAGCACCTCGCCCTCGGGTCCGACGATGAGGCTCTGGCCGCGGCCGGTAGGTCCCGCACAGTTGACGCTGACAATGAAGACCTGGTTGGAGATGGCGTTCGCCCTGGCGAGGATCAGCTCATGCTCACGGTCCGGCGTCGTCGTCTTTACGACGTTGATAATCACCTCGGCACCCATCCAGGCCAACTGTCGGCTGACCTCCGGGAACCAGGCGTCGTAGCAGATCGACAAACCGGCCCGCCCGTACCCTTCGAGGTCCACTGTGACGAAGCTGTCGCCGGGATCGTACGGCTCGAAGGGACGCCACGGGAAGATCTTGCGGTAGCTTCCCGCCAGCCGGCCCTCAGGGGAAAACACCACCTGGGTGTTGAACAATTCGCCATTCGGTCCGCGCTCGCACACGCTTCCGGGCACCAGCCAGATCTTCAGATCACCCGCAAGCTCGCTCAGTTCCTTCACTAACGGTCCATTGAGCGGCTGCGCTGCATCCTGCAAGGCTTCCGTACGCTGCCGGTCAGGGTGTCCGTCCCCGAACAGGTGAAGTTCCGGAAAGATGAGCAGCTTCGCGTCCGGGTCGATGCGCAGTGCGTCTTCAAGCTCCCCAGCGAATGCACTAATCGGTTCCCCTATTTGGCGGGGCTCGGACTGCAGCGCAAGCAGTGGCAGTTTCTCGGGCATGGGATCGCTTTCGAGCTGAACGAATGTGACTTACGCAATATTAGCTCACTTTGAGCTAATATCAAGACATGTGTTCGCGCATCGCTAGGCTGAATAGATGAGCAGCCTTTCCCCGTCCCAGGAGGACTCCGCGCCGCTGAGTGCCACAGCCGTGGCAGGGGTAGGTCGCCGTTCAGCGATCGACGCCGTGCGCGCGCGCATCGCCATGGCAATCTCCCTGGGTCTGCTCAAGCCCGGCGAACGCCTCCCGGATCAGCAGGAAATCGCTCTCGGCCTGTCCGTCAGCCCGATGACCGCACGCCGTGCGATGGCCAGTCTGGCGGAGGCCGGCGTCGTTGTGAGGCGCCGCGGGCGCGACGGCGGCACGTTCGTTTCGGACAGCCCGCCAACTGACACCCTGGTGAGCCTGCGGGAAACCGATGACACCCCGGCGGCGATCCATGCGCTGGTGGATCGGCGTCTGCTCGCGGAGTGCGCGATCACCCACTTCGCGGCCGTCAACGCAACAGATCCCGACATTGACGAACTGGAGCAGCTCACCGGTGACATGGCTGAAGCTTCCAACTGGTCCCAGTACCATCAGGCCGACAAACGCTTCCACCTCCTGGTGGCACGGGCGTCCCAGCTGGGAACCGCCGTCGAAAGCTACGGCTCTGTGCTCACTGAGCTGTACGAACACTTCATCCCCTACCCCATCGAGGCACTGCACCGGGCGAACCTGGACCACATTGCACTGGTCGATGCGCTGCGCCGTCGGGATGTGCGGGAATCCGTAGACGTGGCGCGCGGGCATGTCGATGTGCTGCACAGGACCATGTTCATGGAACTGTCAAAGGAGAAGTCCTCCTAGTGCAGCTGGTCGATTAGTCCCGGGCGTAGCGCAGCACGAAGTTCCGCAGGATCTGCTGCGGCCAGCTGACCTTTGCCGCCCTAGCCCGGGCGATCACGGCATCCGCCTGGTCCGGCGGGAAGTACCCGGCGTGCCTGTAGATGCGAATCCGCTCGACAAGGCCTTCAACATCCAGCTCGGGATGGAACTGGGTGGCATACAGGTTCTGTTTCACCCGGAACATCTGCACCGGACAGGACGACGACGACGCCAGCAGCACCGCGCCCGCCGGCAGCGTGGAGCAGGCCTCCTTGTGGCCGACGAACGCTTCGAAGCTGGGCGGCAGGCCTGCCAGCAGCGGGTCCCGCGCGCCGTCGTCGTTCACTGAAATTTCCGCCGAGCCAATGGGCTCAGCGAAGGTGCGGTCGATGACGGCCTCCTGGCGGCGTCCGAGCGTTCCCACCCCGTAACAGGCGCCCAGGAAGGGGAAATCCGCCTCGATCACACGGTCCAGCAGC
Source organism: Arthrobacter pigmenti (assembly GCF_011927905.1). Classification (NCBI taxonomy): domain Bacteria; kingdom Bacillati; phylum Actinomycetota; class Actinomycetes; order Micrococcales; family Micrococcaceae; genus Arthrobacter; species Arthrobacter pigmenti. Next base: position 519,070 of record NZ_JAATJL010000001.1, on the reverse strand, counting down.
TCGCCGAGTTCGCGTTCCACGCGGTGCTGGGTTGGCGACTTGGACTCTTCGGGGTCGGACGAGTTGAAGGGGCTGCCCCCGAGGAAAATCCCCGAATACTCTTCCAGCCGAATGTGTGGCAGCGGGGCTTCTTCGACGCGGATGCGGCGCAGGTCAGACGGCGTGAGCCCCGCGAAATTCAGGAAGGCGCGGTATTCACCCATCGCCGCGTCATCCTCCGCGCGGGTGGCCAGAAGCAGGAACGGAAGCACCTTTTGATCGTACTGCGGGTCGCCCGGCCAGAATTGCCACTCGCCAAATGCTAAGCAGGCTGATAAACATTAAGTTAGGCCGTCTAGTTTTTGACGGAAACCCCCAGGTCAAAGGAGAGCATCATGGCAGGAAACATGTTGGCACGATCCCTACACGATCTCAGTGCTGCGGCTTGGTTCGGCGGTTCGCTGATGGGCGCCGTCGGCCTCAATGGAGCAGCTGCCGAGGCGAAGGATCCGAAGGAGCGCACCCGCCTCTCGACCATCGGGTGGGCACGGTGGACTCCCGTGCAGATTGCAGCGTTCGGGGCGCACGCCATCGGCGGTATCGGTCTGATTGCCGGCAACAAGGGCCGGCTGAGCGGACAGGACGGCGCGGTAGCTTCGACCGTGGTCAAGTCGACCATCACCGTTGTTGGCATGGCGGCCTCGCTGTACTCCGGAATCCTCGGCAAGAAGGTGGGCGAACTCAGCCAGCACGGCGGTGAGGGTGCAACCGAACCGAAGCACGGAGCGCCGGAGGAACTCGCCAAAGCACAGCAGCAACTGAAGATCCTCCAGTGGACGCTACCCGCGCTGAGCGCCGCGGTGATTGTCCTCGGAGCTCAGCAGGGCGAGATGCAGCGTCCCAAGAACGTACTGAGCGGCGTGTTCAACCGCTAGTACCTCCAGAACCCGGGTCCGTCGTTTCCCCCGAACGGCGGGCCCGTTCTGACTTTCCACCCCGGAACTTTCGTGCAGCTCTGGCGGGTTCCGGCGTCGTGAAGTAACCAGAGCTGCACAAAAGTTCCCCTAGAACCGGAGGAAACCATGGGCCAGCCAGCACAGCAACAGGATGTACCGGGCGTCCAGTCCAAAATGACGCCCACACCGGACTGCGGCGAGGAAAGCTACCGCGGCAGCGGGAAGCTCACCGGCAAGGCCGCAGTCATTACGGGCGGCGACAGCGGAATCGGACGCGCGGTTGCGATTGCCTTCGCCCGCGAAGGCGCGGACGTCCTCATCTCCTACCTGAACGAGGACGACGACGCCCGCGAGACTGCGCGCTACGTTGAGGAAGCGGGACGAAAGGCGGTCCTCGTTCCCGGCGATCTCTCCGAAGCGCAGCACTGCCGCGACATCATCGACAAGGCGGTCCAGGAGTTCGGCAAGGTGGATGTCCTGGTGAACAACGCCGCCTACCAGATGAGCCACGAATCCCTCGATGAAATTACCGAGGAGGAGTGGGAGTACACCTTCAAGGTCAACATCTCGGCGATGTTCCACCTCGTCAAGGCTGCGCTTCCGCACATGGCGTCGGGTTCTTCGATTATCGGAAGCTCCTCGGTCAATTCGGATATGCCGAGTCCTCAGCTCGCACCGTACGCCGCCACCAAGGCGGCGATCGCAAACTTCTCGGCGAGCCTTGCCCAGTTGCTCGGAGAGAAGGGCATCCGGGTCAACAGTGTGGCTCCCGGGCCTATCTGGACGCCGCTCATCCCGTCCACCTTGCCTGAGGAGAAGGTGGAACAGTTCGGGGACGACACCCCGCTGGGCCGGGTCGGCCAGCCTGCCGAACTCGCTCCGGCGTACGTGCTCCTGGCGTCCGATGACGGCAGCTACATGTCCGGTGCGCGCATCGCCGTCACCGGTGGCCGGCCGATCCTGTAGTCGGGCTCGGGGACGGCGGCACACCCCTTCGACCGCAACAGTGCCGCTTTTGTGCAGGTTCGTGGGGACGCCGGACGCCCCCACGATCCTGCCGTTTACCGGCATGTTTGCGGGAACAGGCGCTTGAGCCGCCACTGCCTCACACGAAAAGGTGTGCGCAGTGACCTAACGCCGATGGAAGAAGCTACGGCACGGGCACGGGCGCCTTCGGTCCCACATAACGGGCCGACGGCCGGATGATCTTCGGGTCGGCGCTCTGTTCAAGGATGTTCGCCGTCCAGCCCAGAACCCGTGCCGCGGCGAATGTCGGCGTAAACAGAGCCCGATCGAGTCCAATCGCCTCCATCATCACCGCGGTGTAGAACTCCAGGTTGGTGTGCAGCTGCCGCCCGGGTTTGAGTTCCTCGAGCAGGACGTGAATCCTCTCCTCCACAGAGAGCGCGAACTCAACCCGAGGACCGCCAAGCCGCACCGCGATCTCCTTGAGCAGGCGGGAGCGTGGATCCTCCGTCCGGTATACCGGGTGCCCAAAGCCCATTATGCGCCGGCCGGCACGAATCTGCCCGGCGATCCAGCTGTCGATTTTCTCCTCAGAGCCGATCTCGTCCAGCATCTCCAGGACTCGCCCGGGTGCGCCACCATGCAACGGTCCGGACAGTGCGCCAAGGGCGCCCACCAGGCAGGATGCGGCGTCGGCTCCGGTTGAGGCGATCACCCGTGCAGCGAAAGTCGATGCGTTGAAGCCGTGATCGAGCGCCGCCACCAGGTAAGCGTTGAGGGCGTCTGCCTGCTGCTCGGTGGGCAGCGTCCCGTTGACCATCCACAGGTAGTTTGCGGCGTAGCCCAGCGCCGGGTCAGGCTCGATTGGGTCCCGCCCCGCGCGCCCCCGGTACAGCGCCGCGTTGAGCACCGGCACAGCGTAGGCGAGCCGGATAAGCTCCTCTTCACGCTCCTCGGGCGAGAGGTCATACAGCGGGCGCACACCCGTGGCAGCCCCTTCAAGTGAAAGTGCGGTTCGGACCCCGGCGAGCGGGTCGCCCGAGCCGGCGAGCGCAATCACCGGCAGTGCTTCCCGGACCGCCGATGAAAGGCCGGTAGCGGCTTGCCGCAGGTCGGCTACACCGGTGCCGTCCGGCAGGCTGCCACGAAGCAGGAGGCACCAGACCTCCTCCACACTTCTGGTGCGCGCCAGCTCCACCGCGGAATATTGCCGGTAAGTATAGAAGCCTTCCTGCCCCCGGACCTCGCCAAGTTTTGTTTCTGCGACCACAACGTTGGCGAGCCCCCTCGGAACATCAATAAGTGTGTTGTCGGTTCTGGCTGCGGTAAGCATGATGATTCCTCCTCGAACGGCGTTGCTACCATTGCAGCACTCACATTGATGCTGAAGTGATCAACATTGATTGGATCAATATGAAACGGCTGACTTCTTCGCAGGCCGCTGCCCGGCTGCAGGTCAAACCCGCCACGCTCTACTCCTACGTCTCCCGCGGGCTCCTCCACAGTGAGCGCTCTGAGGACGAGAGGGGCTCCACCTTCGACCCGCTCGAGGTTGAGGCGCTGGCGCGGAGGCGCCGTCGTCGTACTGATGCTCCGGTCAGCGGCTCGCCGCTGATGGTCGTGGATTCCGCCATCACCCTGCTACGGGATGACGAACTGTATTTCCGCGGTGTGCCGGCGGTCGAATTGGCGAGGCGGGCACCGTTCGAGGAGGTCGCCGGGCTGCTCTGGGAGGCATCCGAATGGTTGGACTTCACGCCGTTCGGGAAGGTCATCGAGACTGTCCAGGCATTGAGACTCCCAGACGCCCGCCCCATCGACTGGTTCCAGCAAAGCCTGCTCGTTTCCAGCATCCACGACCCGGTGAAATGGGATCCGACGCCGACGACGGCGCGCGGCATGGTTGCCCGCGCGATAGGCACCATGGTTGAGGTACTTCCGCAGGCGGGCACTTCCGGTTCCGGCTCCCTCGCCGCGTCACTTTGGGGAAAGCTAAGCCCGGCTCCCCCGGAGGCGGCCGACGTGACCATCCTCAACGCGGCGCTGGTGCTTTTGGCCGACCACGACCTCGCCGCCTCCACGCTGGCAGGGCGGGTAGCGGCGTCGGCCCGGGCGCATCCGTATGCGGCGTTGATGGCGGCTTTCGGCGCCTTCGACAGCGCGCTCCACGGGCATGCGAGCACGCAGGCGGCGGCGATGCTGGAGGATGCGCTGGCCACCGGCAATCCGGAAGCGGCAATTTCGCGTGCGGTGGCTAGCGGCCGGGGCATTCCCGGGTTTGGGCACGTGCTCTATGCGCGCCGGGATCCGCGGGCGCACGTGCTGCTCGGGTTGATGCGAGCCCAGCCCCGGTACCGGGAGGTGAGCCGGGTCGCGGACAGGATTGCCGGCGTCGTTGTCTCCCGGACCAACCACATGCCGAACATCGACCTTGCCCTGGCTGTGCTGACAACGGGTGCGGGCATGGTGCCCGACGCCGGACCAGGCATCTTCGGGCTGGCTCGCACCGCCGGATGGACGGCGCACATCCTTGAGGAGTACGCGCAGCCGCCAATGCGGATGCGACCAAGCGGGAACTACGTGGGGAATGAGCCTGCTAGCCGACGGTGAGCTCACCCATTCGGGCCCAGCCCTCAACGTTGATCTTCTCGCTGATGATCTGTGGAGTTTCCGCAAGCGCCTGCGGCATGTCCTGCATGGCTTGACGGAAGTGATCGCTCTCCACGTGGGCTTCCGCGGCGTCCTCCCTGAATGCTTCCACGAGGACAAATTCGTTGGGATTGTCCATGCTGCGGGACCAGTCGAACCAGAGGTTGCCGGGCTCGCGCCGAGTTGCTTCGGTGAAGTTGCGGGTGAGCTCGACCCACCGGTCCGCCCAGTCAGGTTTCACGTTGAATTTCACGACAATGAAGATCATTCAGCTGCCTTTCGTCGATGGTGTGGTGCCAGTGTGCCGGCCGGTGGCGACATTTCCGTTGAGGTCCGCGCGCAACAGCAACCCAGCACCACCGCTGAACTCGACGCCATGAAACGACGACGCCCGCGCCACCTCGGTGAAACCCCACCGTCTGTGCAGCTCCAGGGACGCCCGGTTTCCAACATTGACCGTGTACCAGGCCGATTCGGCACGCTCTGCAATCCAGTTCAGCCGTGCATCGGTGAGGGCAGTCGCTACCCCGCGGCGGCGCCAGTCTGGCGCGACTTCCACTCCGCCCAGATACTGACCCGCCGGCGCCGCGCCGTCACGTTCCTCGTAGAAGTGGGTTTTTGACCAGCCGGCCAGTTCGTCCCCTGCGAACGCGACGACGACAAGCCGGCCGACGTCGTCGATTGCCGCGCGCAGTGACTGCGGGTAAGTGGGCCTTCCGGCGAGTTCCTGCAGCACCAGCATGGGTTCAAGGTCCGCCGGAGCCGCGGGCCGGATGGTCAGGTCGGCCCTGGCTTCTGACTCACCGGGCCGGTAATCGGCGAAACCGCTCATGGAGTTCATGATGCCGCAAAACCTGCGGCGCGTGCACTCCGTGCTCAAGCAGCGACATGCATACTACGACGTCGGCGCGCTGCGCGACTGGCGTCAGCTCGCGAGCGCATCTCCGCAGGATTCCATTGAATCGTGGTAAGTGCGGGCTTCGAACAGCCGCGCGTCGAGGTCTTCAAGGTCGCGAACGGCCGCGGACAAGAGCCGCTGTGCGTGGTCGGCGTCCTTCGTGGTGGCACACGCTTCCTGCACATTGAGCAAAGTGTGTGCGAGTTGAACTCGCACCCGCTCCAGTTCGCGGATCCGTCGGGCAGAGTCCCGGAGTTCCTCGGCCAGGCTTAGCGGGGAGTCGCCATCGGGAGTATCAGTTGTCTCGGCGGGGCAATTGCCCACGTGTGAAGCGAAGGGAACCATAGGCGCTTTCCACCCGGCACTCCCCTGAGCCGGGCTGGTGACTCGTTGAACGTTGAACTACCCCTGAATCATAAGCATGCTTCATATCTCGGATCAAACCGTATGCAGCTGCTGGGGACTCATCTGCGGGGCCTACTGGAGGCTACCCCATCGACCAGTTCTGCATCGTCCTTAGTACGCGGCTACCCGCGACCCGAAGGTGCGGAGGCGCGGTCGTCGTTCTTGTCTTCAGGTTTAGGAACCTCAAACAACAATCGGAATGCGGACATAATCTGACCTGAATTGCTTATACCTTGTTTCTTATCTACAGCGTTTACGCCCTATGGAAAGGTTCACCCATGGACTGGAAGATCGAGCTGGTTGCCATCCCCGTTACGGATCCGGACCGCGCTATCGCGTTCTACCGGGACCAGGTCGGGTTCACTCTCGACCACGATTACACCGTCAGCGAGGACGTCCGCTTCATCCAGCTGACCCCACCAGGTTCTGCGTGCTCCATCGTCCTCGGCAAGGGAGTTACGGAGATGGCCCCCGGATCACAGAAGGGCCTCCAGGTTGTCATTTCCGACGCCGATGAAGCGCGGGAGCACCTGCTCGCGAACCGAGTCGATGCCAGCGCCGTGGATGAGCAGCCGTGGGGCCGGTTCGTGTACTTCGCCGATCCGGACGGCAACACGTGGGCTCTTCAGCAACTCGCCGAGCAACCCGCCAAGGCCTGACGCCGGCTTGCTATGGTCAACTATGCGAAGCACACCCTCGATTGGTCGGAGTAGTCGCCACCTTGCCCCGCGGGCCGTCCGAGACTACGTTCGGTCCCAGCTTTGGCCCATACCGCTCGCTGCGGTCATCCTGTCCGTCGTCCTCGCCCAGCTCACCACATGGCTGGACCGCTCCGTAGACGACCGGCTTCCGCCAGCCATTTCGGGCTTCCTGTTCGGCGGTGGACCACCGGCAGCACGTTCGCTGATGGAAGCTATCGCCGCGTCCACCATCACTGTGACGTCGCTGACCTTCTCACTCACCGTGGTGACGCTGCAGCTGGCGAGCAGCCAGTATTCACCGCGCCTGCTGCGCACGTTCACGAGTGACCGGTTTGTGCACAACACGCTGGCACTCTTTCTCGCGACGTTCGCTTTTGCGCTCACCGTGCTGCGGACCATCCGCGACGATGACGAGCAATCCGCCGGGTTTGTGCCGGAGATTGCTGTCACGTTCTCGTTCCTGCTGGTCCTGGCCACGGTGATCGGACTGGTCCTGTTTCTCGGGCACCTATCGCGGCAGCTTCGGGTGGAACGGATGCTCAATGATGTCCGGGAAGATTTCACGACGACGGTCGAGGAGATCGGCGCACACCAGGACGGCGGTTCACCCCCGTCGGTTCCAACGGCGGCGCTTGCCGTGAAAGCTCGCGAATCCGGGTTCCTCGTCGAAATTGACGGGCCTGCGCTGCTGGAACTCGCGCAGCGTTTCAATGCCGTGATTTCGGTGCAGGCCCCGCCGGGCGACTTCCTCGTGGAAGGCGTCCCGTTCGCCCAGCTCTGGCGGGCGGAGGGCGCTTCAGTGGCAGGCTTCACGCCGGATGAACTGAACGATGTCGAGCGGGCGGTGGCGAACGCGGTCAGCATCGGCTTTGAACGCAATTCAGTCCAGGATCTCGGGTTCGCCCTGCAGCAACTGCTCGATGTTGCGGTGCGCACTATTTCGCCGAGCGTCAATGATCCGACCACCTGCGTGCACGCGCTGGGGCATCTCTCCGCCGTACTCTCGCGATTCGCCCGCGATGCACCAACTGCGCATGTCCTCAGGGACGAGGCCGGGATGGTCCGAGTGGTCACCCACCGTAGAACGCTCCCTATGTTCCTCGATCTGGTCGTCTCCCAGATCTGCACCTATGGGATCGACGATCCGAGGGTTGTGGGACGGTTGGTGGAGCTGCTGGCGGAAGTGACCTGGAACGATGTGAGCGGCGATCACCGTGGAGTGATCAGCACTCAGGCGCAGCGGATCCTTCGCGCCATCTCCTCCAGTGAGCTCGATCCGGTTGATCGCGAGCGGCTTTCCGTGAGGTGTTCTGCCATACTCGACGGCGACCTGCCGAGAGTGCCCTAAGAAAGGCTCAGCTGACCCGCACCGGCGGGCCGATGATCAGCAGTGCCGCAAACACCACGCTCACACCGACAATTGCCACGAGGGCCGCCGTCAGCGGGTTGCGCAGCACCCAGGCCTGCAGGTTCTCAACTGCACCGGTGGGACGGTCCTTGCCCGGCGCAAGCCGCCAACCGCCGTCGAGCTTTCGCTTGCGCTCAAGCCACCAGTCGAAAGGCACGGTTGCCAGGGGCACGACGCCGGCGAGCAGTCCCAGCAGACCGGTACCTGCGCTCCACCGCTGGTTCACCCAGACGAACGAGGTGCTCACCAGATAGGTGAGGAACACAAAACCGTGGATGGGGCCCGCGATCGAGACAAGCACTTCAGTGGTCTCGGTAACGTACTTCAGGTACATGCCGACGAGCAGCAATATCCAGGTACCTGCCTCCGCGATGGCAACACTGCGGAAGAGGGCGCGGGGGGTCATAGATATCTCCTGGTCGATCGAGTGCGGTCCTTCAAATCTACCGCAGCACGGCGGGCGCCCTGGTGCCGGCGTCCGGGCAGGGGTCCGGCGTCGGCAAGGCGGCCTTACCTATCCGCACGCTGACCGCCAGGATGGAACCGAGGATCAGGACAGCCCCCAGGAGTTGGACGACCGAGAGCCGCTCCCCCAGCACCAGCCACCCAAGCAGGGCGGCCACGACGGGGCTCAGCAGGCCAAGGAAGGGCGGAGCTGTAACCGGCAGGCGGTGGATTCCCCTGAACCACAACACGTACGCGGCGGCAGTGCCAATGAGGGCAAGATACGAATACCCGGCAACGTTGGTCAGCGTCAGCCCGGAGGGAAGCCCTTCGAGCAGGACCGCGGCCGGCGCCAGGAGAAGACCGCCGGAAACCAGCTGCCAGGCAGTCATTGTCAGCGGGTTCCCGGCCTGTCCCCACTTCTTGGTGAGGACAACGCCTGCGCTCATGGACAGCGCTCCACCAAGTGCCGCCAGCACGCCGACCGTGTCCAGCCGCGCCTGCGACTGGAGGACCAGGAGCGCCACACCGAATACGCCTGCAACGCCCGCGAGCACAACCCGTACAGAGAGCCTGTCCTTCAGGATCAACGTGGCCAGGCCTGCAACGATGAGTGGCTGAACGGCCCCGACGGTTGCCGCAACACCGCCCGGCAGCCGGTATGCCGCGATAAACAGCAGCGGGAAGAAAACGCCGATGTTCAAGCCACCCAGAACCAGCGCTTTCCACCACCACGACCCGCTCGGGAGCGTCCGGACCGCCAGCAGGAGTAAAAGACCCGCCGGAAGTGCCCGCAGCGCGGCAGCGGTGAGCGGAAGGTCCGGCGGCAGGAGTGTGGTGGTGACCAGATACGTACTCCCCCACACGATTGGCGCGAGCGAGGTGAGCAGGAGCGTACTGACGGTTTTACTAAGCACTTAGCTAATATAGCTAAGTGCTTAGCTTATTGTCTAGAGTGGGGTCCATGAATGACCATGTCGACGACATCATCGGCCAATGGCAACAGCAGCGCCCCGATCTTGACGTCTCGCCGATGAAGGTAATCGGGCGACTCTCGCGGATCAGCCAACACGTGGAACGCAGACTTGAGGAGAACTTTGCGCGCCATGGACTGGATTCGGGAGCATTCGACGTGCTGGCTACCCTCCGCCGGGCGGGAGGCCCTTGCACGCTCAACCCGAAGGATCTCGCCCTGAGTTCGATGATCACCTCGAGCGCTGTTGCCCAGCGGCTCAACCGGCTTCAGGACCGAGGGCTTGTCAGCCGGACCAAGAGCGGCGTGGACGGCAGAGGCACGCAGGTTTCCCTCACACCGCAGGGTAGGGAGTTGGTTGACACAGTTTTGCCCGCGCATTTGGACATGGAGCATGATTTGCTGTCGGGAATGTCCGTTAACGATCTGCGCACCCTCGCGGATCTCCTCAAGAAACTCGGACACTCCTTGGCAGTCTGACGCCTTAAGGCTGCCCGTCCCAGAACACGGAACGCCCAGCCACCCGGGCGCCCTCCGACGGCGTGTGCAGCGTCAGCCGCCCGTCATGCATCAGATGCTCCACGGTGAAACTGTGAAGCAGTACCAGGACATCAGCGATGATGCGGCGGTGGCACCTCCACCAGACGCTCTCGCTGCACATGATCGCCGTCGTTCGGTTCGAAGCGAGCGACTTCAACCCGTCCAGCGCAGCACCGAACTCATCGGTCCGGGTATAGGCCGCGTAAGCGCGGAACTGTTCCACTCTCCACCAGCTGTCCGCATCAGGCTCATCGGACGCACGTCGACGGCGCCCACCCAGGTCTTCCAGCCACCGATACTCCACTCCGCCTGCCGGTAACCACTCCGCGAGCGCGTCCTTTGACATATCTGGGTTGCGGCGGCTTCCGGGGTACCGCCTCACATCCGCCAGTAACTCAACCGGTGCCTCCCCAAGGAGCGTCCGGAGCTCGTCCCGATCAGCTGTTCCGTGCCCGAGCGTGAGTAACCGCATGAGCCCAGTCTTGACCGATGTGGCAGCTGTTGCCAATCAGCAAGCTTCCGGAACTGTCAGCGGCGCGTGAGAGCATAAATTCATGCCCAACCCCGCTTATCCCATGATCGATGTCGCCGACATCATCCGCATGGTGGGCGGCGCCGCTTTCCAGCGCGGGCAGGGCTATGCCAAGGATTCACTCGTCCAGGATCTCTCCTTCGAACCGGACTCCACAGTGGTCCAGGCCAAGGTCCTGGGCGGATCCCCCATCCCCTACCGCACCCAGCTGTATCTCGCGCGGAAAGGTGACGGCCGGTATCACCTGCGGGACAGCTTCTGTTCCTGCCCGGTGGGCCTGGACTGCAAGCATGTTGCCGCCGTCGCGCTCCGGTCCAACATGGAGAATCTTCGCGCCAACCAGGAGCTCACCTCCCCGGCAACTTCGTCCAGGCCGGCCGGGTGGCAGGAGTCCCTGTCCGGCTTGTTGTCGAGCCACGAGCACGACGACGCCGCCCTCGCCGCCACGAAGACCGCGGCTATGGCGCTCCAGTTCGAACCGCGGCCGGTGACCGATTCCAGCTGGCAAAAGAAGCGCACCTACCGTGGCTTCAAGCTCGGCGTGCGGCCGGTGGTCCGCAACGCCAAGGGTAATTGGGTGAAAAACAACCTCGCCTGGGGCAACATCAGCTACCAGACCTACGGCATGAAGCTGGATCCGGACCAGCACCGCTGGTTCGCACAGTTCCCCGCCCTGCACCGGGGAACCGGTGTCACCTATTTCGGCAATAACGATTCCTGGCTCTACCTGGACGATTTCAGCAATCCCCTGCTGTGGCAGCTCCTCCGCGAAGCGCAAAGGCTGGGTATCGAATTTGTCGGGGCGAAGAAGAGCGTCACCGTCCAGCTGGCCGGCGCCGCCGTCCTGCTCCTCGACGCCACCACCGCTGACGATGAGATCCAGCTCTGCCCGGCCCTGAATATCGACGGCGAGAATCACCCGCCGCAGTCTTCTCACGTCATCGGCAATCACGGCGTGTACACCACGTCCAGCCACGGCCTGATCACACTCGCGCCCACCACCCGGAAGCTCACCGACCAAAACCGCGAGCTGCTGGAGCGCACCCGCCCGGTTCGCATCCCGAGAAGCGAAGAGCAGGAGTTCCTTTCCGGCTTCTACCCGAAGCTGCTGCAGTCCATCGACATTGTCAGCAGCGACAATTCGGTCACCTTCCCCGAGATCGTTCCACCGGTACTGGTGCTCACCGCAACGTTCAGCGATGACGAGCTGAACCTGAACTGGGAGTGGGAGTATCGTGCCGGCGACACCTCCACCCGGAAGCCGCTGAAGAACGACGACGGCGACGCCGGTTACCGCGACCCGGCAGCAGAAACCGCCGCTCTTCAGGCCGCACGAGACGCGATGGGCGGCCGGATGGCGCGTGAGCGCACCCTCGCCGGCATGGAGATGGTCGACTTCACCGAGACTGCGCTGCCGCGTCTGGAGCGCCTCGACTCAGTGCGTGTGGACATCATCGGGTCCCGGCCGGTGTTCGAGGAGCTCACCGAAACGCCGCAACTGGTCATCACCACGGTTGATACCGAGGACCGCGACTGGTTCGACCTCGGAGTCCTCGTGACGGTGCAGGGCAGGAAGGTACCGTTCGATCACATCTTCACCGCGCTGGCCAAGGGCACCAAGAAGATCAAGCTGGTCGACAACAGCTACCTCTCCCTCGACCAGCCAGTGTTCGAGCAGCTGCGCGACCTCATTGACGAAGCCCGGATGCTGAACGAGTGGGAAACGGGCCTGCGGATCAGCCGCTACCAGGCCACCCTCTGGGCCGAGTTCGAGGACCTTGCGGAGGAGACCGAACAGGCCCAGGCCTGGCGCACCGCCGTCAACGGGCTGCTTGAGCTCACGGAGGTTGAACAAACTCCCCTGCCCGCCGGGCTGCAGGCAACGCTACGCCCCTACCAGGTTGAGGGATTTAATTGGCTTGCCTTCCTCTGGGCCCACGGGCTGGGCGGTGTGCTCGCGGACGACATGGGCTTGGGCAAGACGCTGCAGACGCTCGCACTGCTGACCCACGCCAAGCAGAGCGGCGAAAAGCGTCCTTTCCTGGTCGTCGCACCAACATCGGTGGTGCCGAACTGGGTGGCCGAGTCGCACAAATTCGCGCCCGGTCTCAACGTTGTGGGTATCGGCGATACCCAGGCGAAGAGCCGCACTCCGCTGGCCGATCAGGTGGAGGGGGCCGACGTCGTCGTTACTTCCTACACGCTTTTCCGACTGGACACGGACGCCTACGGAGAACAGAAATGGGCCGGGCTCATCCTTGATGAGGCCCAGTTCGTGAAGAACCATGCGGCGAAGGTGCACCGCTGCGCCAAGGAACTCGATGTCCCGTTCAAGCTCGCGATTACGGGCACACCGATGGAGAACAACCTGATGGAGCTGTGGTCGATGTTCAGCATCACCGCTCCGGGATTGTTCCCCTCGTCGCGCGCATTCACGGAGGAGTACCGAACACCGATCGAGAAGCAGGGCGACTCTGAGCGCCTGCAGCGGCTCCGACGCCGCATTCGCCCTCTGATGATGCGGCGCACCAAGGAAGCCGTCGCGTCTGACCTGCCGCCGAAGCAGGAGCAAATCCTCGCCGTCGAACTGCATCCACGCCACCGGAAGATCTACCAGACGCATCTGCAGCGGGAACGTCAGAAGCTGCTCGGCCTGATGGACGATCTGGACCGCAACCGGATGATCGTGTTCCGGTCGCTGACCCTGCTGCGGATGCTCAGCCTGGACGCCTCCCTCGTGGAACCCGAGTACGAGGGCGTTCCGTCAGCCAAGCTGGATGTGCTCTTCGAGCAGCTGGAAGATGTTCTGGCCGAGGGACACCGGGCGTTGGTGTTCAGCCAGTTCACGTCCTACCTGAAGCTGGCGGCCGCACGCCTGGAGCAGCATGGGGTCGATTTCGCCTACCTCGATGGCTCCACCCGCAAGCGCGGCGAAGTAATCGAGGCATTCAAGAACGGCAAAGCGCCGGTGTTCCTGATCAGTCTCAAGGCCGGCGGATTCGGGTTGAACCTGACGGAGGCCGACTACTGCTTCCTGCTGGACCCCTGGTGGAACCCGGCCAGCGAAGCCCAGGCCGTGGACCGTACGCACCGCATCGGGCAGACGAAGAACGTCATGGTCTACCGGATGGTCGCCCTCGACACCATTGAGGAGAAGGTGATGAAGCTCAAGGAGCAGAAGGCCAAGCTCTTCAACTCCGTGATGGACGACGACGCCGTCTTCAGTTCAGCGCTGACGGCAGAGGACATCAGGGAACTCCTCGCGGGGTGAACGTGCAGGTGCGGCCATGCGTTCAGCGCGGTCGCCGGCTCCCGGTCCGCCGGGCAAGCGTTGCGATCCGTTCAATCATTGCGTCAAGAACCGCTTCATGGGTATCGCACTCCGCAACCGGCGTGGTGTTGCCACGATCGTTGAAGGACCCACCCATGATCACCAGCCGCTTAAGCAGCTGCGGGAGGTTAGGGGCCAAGCGGATCACTGGGCCCGGCTGGTCCCATGACCAAGCCAATGAGCTTGCCCGGATTGTCCCGCGCGGCCTGAAGCCACAGCTCAACGCCGGGGTGCCGCGATCGCAGTTCGGCTGGTGGCGGACGAGCTCACGAAGAGCCCTGCTGACGGGAAGGACCAGCTCAGAACCTCCTTCCATCCCGCAGTTAATCATAACGATGGAGTAACTACGCGAGCATCCATGTTCGAGACGGATTCACTTCAGCCAACGCGTCCGCATAGGTTCGTAGTGCCCCTGCAGGAAGCAGGAGCACTACGCATAGATATGGGGAATATGAAAGTCTCACAGTCTCTGACCAGCATCGGTCTCGCAGTTGCCTTGACACTTGGCACTGCATCCGCCGGGGTTCTCACAGCCACACCGGCAGTGGCCACCTCCAATGTAGCCACCGCGCCAAGCATAAACATAGACGTTGAAAAGATAGTTGATGACGTCGTAGCGAAAAATCCCAGCGTACTTCCGCCAAATGCGGATACGGCTGCGGGGAAATCGATCCATGCCGCAGCCGATTTCATTATAGAACCCGGTTCCGCGGCTGATGCATCTCCATCCGAGGTTATTTCGTTATCACCGAAGGACCCACGCAACTCGATTGTAAAAGCCGACGACACTTCTCAGAGCCTGATCACGGTCCTTCATGAGGGAACCGACTCTGCCGAGTTCACCGCGTCGATTCCGGCTGGCTATACACTCTCGGTGCAACCTGATGGATCAGTACACCTAACTGATGAGAAGCAGGGACTTTCTTTCCCTTTCATCAAGAAGCCTTGGGCACTGGATGCCTCTGGAAAGAAGCTGATCACCCATTATACTGTCGAAGGCAACACCCTCATTCAGCACGTCGAGACAGAGAACGCCACCTACCCAATCGTCGCGGATCCAAGCGTGCAATGGGTGCCTTTCCCTCACTTGGCACTCTGGGGATACCAAATCAGCATGATTCAAGTCGCCGCAGCTGCTATCGCCGCGGGCGGAACCTGGGTTGGCTGTACGTTCAATAAATTAGATGGGGTACCGGGAAAAATCGTTGGACAGATTTGTGCAGCAGTCGGAATCACTACCACTGTCAACGTAGTGAAAATCGTGAGTGCGGTGGCGAACAACCGAAGTGTCAATCCGGCTCATCCCAATCGGGGGTGTAGGAGTTGGGGTCTGAAGCCGCCGGTCTCGAGCAGGCTTCGGGCGATGTAGTTGGTCAGGTTGCGGAACCCGAGTGCGGAGCCGCGCAGGTGTTCGAGCCGTCCGTTGAGTGCCTCGGTCGGCCCGTTGCTGGTGCCGGGTCGTTCGAAGTAGGCGAGCACGTCGGCGGCTCGCTTCTTCAGGGTCCGGCCCAGGGTGGTGAGCTCGGTGAGCACCTTGGGGACGCCGGCGCTGAGGTCGGTGATCAGCTTCTCCATGAGCTCGCGGCCACGTTGCCGGTCCTCGTGGCGATAGGCGGCGATCATCCGCTGGTAGACACCCCAGGTCGCCTCGACCTCGACGTGAGCGTCATCAACGAACAGCGCGCGTAGCCTGTCGCTCTGCTTGTCGGTGAGCAGGTCCGCGCCGGTGTGCAGCGTGCGCCGCGACTTGTAGAGCGGATCGTCCCTGAACCCACGGTGCCCGTGGATCGCGAGTTGGACCCGGCGCCGGCACCTGTCGAGGGCGTCACCGGCCAGGCGCACGACGTGGAAGGGATCCATCACCGTGACCGCGTCCGGGATCTCCTCCGCAGCGGCGGTCTTGAACCCGGTGAAGCCGTCCATCGCGACCACCTCGACCGCGTCACGGAAGGCGTCGTCGCGGTCGGCGAGCCAGGTCTTGAACGCCGCCTTCGACCGGCCCTCGACCATGTCCAGCAGCCTTGCTGGGCCGGCGCCATCGCGGACCGGGGTGAGGTCGATGATCACGGTGACGTACTTGTCGCCACGCCTGGTGTGGCGCCAGACGTGCTCATCGACGCCAATGACCTTCACGCCCTCGAACCGCGTGGGGTCGTTGATCAGCAGCCGCTTGCCTTCGGCCAGGACCGCGTTGTTGGCGGTGTCCCACGCGACCCCGAGTCCCTCGGCGACACGGGCGACGGTGAGGTGTGCGACCACGATCCCTTCCAGCGCCCACCGCAGCCCGGTGCGCGAGAGCTTCGCGCGTGGCTCCGCCGCGGCGCTGGTGTCTTGGCGCCACACGTGTCCGCAGTCGGCACAGCGGTAGCGGCGCACTACAACTTCCAGCACGGTCGGTCGCCAGCCCAGCGGCTCGTGGGCCAACCGCCGGATCACGGTGTCACGAGCGGCGCCTTCGCTGCCGCACCGTCGGCACCACTGATCTGGTTCCACCACGCGGCACGCGAGGACCGCACGATCCGGTTCAAGTCGTTGCCCGATCACGCTCAGACCGAGGCCGTCGAGTCGAGCGAAGGCGGTCAGGTCAGGGCGGCCGAAGCCGGCCGGCGGGGTAGCGTCGGACACGTCGAGGTCTTTCGGATGGATGGCGTAGGAACCTCCATCGTCGGGAGACCTCGACGTCTATCTGCGGACTGACTCGGCGGGGCGCGATCGTCTCGTGCGTTGGCGGACTACGGGAGCTTGGACGCGAGGACGTCGGCCGCCAGGATCTCGGGTGCTGCGCCGAGGAGGTGCTGGTTGGCCATCAGGGCTGCGACGATGGCGCCGTTGGCGTGGGCGTCGCGAGCGGCCTCGTCGGGGAATGCATCGAAGATCCAGAAGGTGTCGGCATGGGTCCTAGCCGCGAACCAGACAATCGTTCCTACTTCTTCGTTGGCGAGTGCGACAGCGCCGGCGAGCAGATCGGCGAGCGCGTCGTGCTGTCCATCGGCCGCGACGATCTTGGCGACGAAGGCATACGGAAGTGATGCGGGTGTGGACATGAGGGGTTCTCCTTGAAGTCGGGGTTCTTCGTGGGGCGAGTTCAGCATATGACGAGCGAGGGCCGATGGGGAGTGGCGTATACGGCAGTATTGCTATTATACACGCCATGCGTATCGGACTGATCGCGATCGACGGCTGCTTCGGTTCGGCTATCGCGTCGATCATCGACATCGTGCGGGTGGCCGACGGAGCCCGCGGCGATGTCGACCCGCGGATCGACCCGATCGAACTCGCCATCCTCGGACCGAAACGGCGAGTGACCACGACGGCATCGATGACCCTGTCGGTGGACCACCCGCTGTCGGAGTCCGGAGAGTTCGACGTGGTCGTCGTCCCTGCGCTTGGAACCCTTACGGCCGCCGCTACCAACGACGTCCTCCAGAGCCGAGATGCTCGTTCGGTCATCGCCTCGCTCGGGCGCCTCGACGAGGCGACCACCCGGATCGCCGCGGCGTGCACCGGCGTGTTCGCTGTCGCCGAGACCGGACGGATGCATCATCGGAGGGCGACGACCAGCTGGTTCCTGGGGCCGGAGTTCCTGAAGCGCTATCCGACCGTCGCCCTCGATCTCGACACCATGGTCGTGGTCGACGGGAACCTCGTCACCGCCGGCGCCGCCTTCGCCCACATCGACCTCGCGCTCTCACTCGTGCGATCGATCAGCCCCGACCTGGCCCAACATGTCGCCAAGCTCCTCATCATCGACGAGCGCCCGTCGCAGGCGGCCTTCGTCGCCTACGAACATCTCCGGCACGAGGACCCGATCGTCGTCGAGTTCGAACGCTTCGTGCGCGCCCGCCTGGACGAACCGTTCAACGTCGCCTTCGTCGCGCAGTCGCTCGGCACCAGCCGGCGCACCCTCGAACGACGAGTCCGTGCGGCGCTCAACCTCACTCCGCTCGGCTTCGTCCAACGGCTTCGCATCGAACGAGCTCGGCACCTCTCAGCAACCACGGACCTCACCTCCGCCGAGATCGCGCTACGGGTCGGCTACGCGAACGCCGAGACTCTGCGCTCCCTCCTGCGCAGGGAGCGACGCCGTTCCTGACCTATCGCCATGCCTGTAGCCGGTGTCCTAGCGCTCGACTGGAACCACCTCTCAGCACGTCGCGTCGACGCTCCTGCGTCGCCCCTGGACGACCCACTCGACACGCCCGCAGCACAGGCCATGTGACGTGCCCCGGCTTCCCGGACGGTCGGGGTTGGGTGGCTGTGATGTCGCTGCGTTCTCGTCGAGAGGGTCAGCAGACCCGATCAGGGTCGATTGGGATGAGCCGCGAAGGCGGTTAGGTCAGGGCGGCCGAAGCCGGCCGGCGGGGTAGCGTCGGACACGTCGAGGTCTCTCGGATGGATGGCGTAGGAACCTCCATCGTCGGGAGACCTCGACGTCTATCTGCGGACCGACGCGCCCGGCCGACCTACACCCTCATCTGGGAAGAGCCGTCAATCCCGGCGTCTGTTACGGGATCCCACTCTATGGGCCGGGTAATGCCTGGCGTACAATGCCAGCAAGGGATTGCCAGTAGTAGAAAGGGTAAGAAGGTGAAGGCTTACAGAACTATCCATCAGATCCTGTTTGTTTTTTCGTTTCTTCC
Organism: Arthrobacter pigmenti; assembly: GCF_011927905.1. Classification (NCBI taxonomy): domain Bacteria; kingdom Bacillati; phylum Actinomycetota; class Actinomycetes; order Micrococcales; family Micrococcaceae; genus Arthrobacter; species Arthrobacter pigmenti. The sequence continues at coordinate 500,648 of NZ_JAATJL010000001.1, read as the reverse complement.
GATGATCCTTGGGTGGGGACCATGGTATTCGACCATCCTGGTTCCTCTCGCTTTGATTATCCCCTTTGGCATCAATGAGGCTGTACTGGAGAAGCGCACAAGGAACGAACTCCGAGCTGAGCACCAGAGCCCCATGCTGCACGAATACCGCAACCCTGTGTGACCTCCGCATTCGGAGCTGGCTGCTCACCCATTTCAGGGTGGGTGGCCAGCATTGGTTAAATGACTATGAGCTCATGTTTGTCGTCACACCCAGATCTATTGACGTCGATCTGCCACAATGCCTTAGGCTGCGGGAAAATGAAGCGCATGTAGCAACTGCGGGGCCGTTTCCTCGGTTCTGAGACCACAACACCGACTTTGAATAAGATCTTTGCCACGGTCGCCCTCGACGGAAGCTCCAGCCCCTGCCTACCTGCCTGCTCAGTTCGCGATCACCGACAGCGGCCGTGATCGCCCGTTCTCGCGAAGGTTGGACGGAGTCGCCAGCAACAACTCGATCATGGCTGACGGGTTAGCAGCCGGTGTGCTCTCAGCGGGATCTGAGACTTCTTCTCCAACGCCTGAACCGGGCCGGCCTCCGCAGCAATTGCCCGGACCATATAGAGCCAAGCCCGGGAGGCTTTGTGCCGCTTGCAGAACGCGGACACAGCCCTTTCGGGCATCCTCCGACCAGGTCAATACGGCATGACAGATCTTGATGTCGGTTGCGTTTTGCTCACTCACCGAAGCGAACCCGCCTCAAGTGTCTACGGAGTCCCAAGACACAGTGTCTACACAGACCCGAGGCATTAACTGTTTATGGAGAGGTGAAACCTCACAACGGAAAGTCGGGGAAGGAAGCGTCATCAGCGCCCGGTCGATGGGGAAAGGGGTGCTAAGCGCTCAGACGCCCCTTGTTCGCAGCGCGCGTGATTTCGTCGTTCCGGCTGTGATCGACCACGGGGCCGGTTCCGGCGATTTCCCGCATGAGCTCGATGCCCTCGATTGCAGCCTGTTTGGTGGGAAAGTAGGCGGAGACCGCCATCAGTGTGCCGTCGCCTGACATAAGTTTCAGCCTGTACCCGTGATCGTGGGCATCCACCAGCTTGAAGTATCCGGACACTCTCTTACCTCCTTGTAAGGTTGCCTCAACCCTTCCAATGGTAGTAAGCAACCTTGGCATCCGGTTAGTCTTCGCTGGTCACGATTCGGCGACGGACGCTCAGCAGTTCAAGCTCCGGCCGGGCCGCCACAAAGCGTTCCACGGCATCGAGCACCTCCACAAGGTGTTGCCGGTCCGCGCCCACCAGCCCCACTCCGATTCCCGCCCGGCGATGCAGGTCCTGGTGCTCGACCTCCGCCACCGAGACGTCGAACTTCCGCCGCACGTCAGCGAGCACCGGCCGGATGACCGATCGCTTCCCCTTCAGGGAATGCACATCCCCCAGCAGGACGTCGAACTCGGCGAAACCCACCCACATCATGCGCCCTGGCTCGCAGCGAGCGAAGCAACCAACGACGACGGCGCGTGCCTGGCGACGAAGGACAGCACCTTGTAGCGCCGGCTGGGAATCGAGACGGCATTTCCTGCAGCCAGGTCCTTCAGTGCCGACTCCACTACCGCTTCAGGGTGGAGCCACATCCACCTGGGCACCGTGGTCTTGTCCATTCCCATGCGGTCGTGAAACTCGGTATGCACAAAGCCGGGGCAGAGAGCCGTCACCTTCACCCCCCGCTTGCGGTATGCGAAGTTTGCCCAGCGGCTGAAGCTGATCACGGCCGCCTTCAGTGCGCCGTAGGTGCTGCGCGGGGTGAAGCCGGCAACGCTCGCCACGTTGATGATCCCACCAGATCCGCGCTCCAGCATTCCCTGCAGGACTGCGTGGCTGAGGGCAAGCGGGACATTCAGCAGGATGGTCGCGAGCTTCATCTCATCCTCGAGTGAATTATCAGTGAATGATTTCGGGAGCCCGTAACCGGCGTTGTTGACGAGCACGGATACCGGCTCGGCACTCTGCCGCAGCCGGTCGAGGACCCGGGTGACGCCGTCGTCGTCGCGCAGGTCAGCCTGCAAAACCTCAACGTTTACGCCCCAGCGGGAGCGCAACTGCCCGGCCTTTTCCTCCAGCCTCGGAAGGTCCCGCGCGACGAGCACCAGCGAGTGCCCGCGGGAGGCCAGCTGTTCGGCGAACTCGGCGCCGATACCAGCGGTTGCTCCGGTGATCAGCGCGATGCCATCAGGCAGTCCTGTCATGAAGTTTCCTTATCCACAATCGCAGTCCGGCAGTAAAATGAAGGTGCTGGTTGAGCGCCAGATGCGCTCCTCCAACGGCGGTGCCCTGATTCGCCCTTTCCGACGTGTCGAGCACAGCGAAGAGTCATACTCACACACTAGGAGGGGAGATGACTACCGCATCACACCACGCACATGATTTTCATGTGACTCGCGACCACGTTCGCAGTGCCGCGATGGGGATGGGAGTAGTTTTCCTGCTGGTGGGGATTCTCGGAATGATTCCGGGCATCACCACACAATACGGAGGCATGGCATTTGCGTCCGGTTCGGAAGCGCTGCTGTTCGGCGCATTCCAGGTGTCCGTGTTGCTCAACCTGGTGTACCTGGCCATGGGTGCTGCGGGGATCTGGATGAGCCGCGGGATTATGAGTGCACGCAATTTCCTGATGGGAAGCGGCGTGGTGCTCCTGGTTATGTGGCTCTACGGCGTCATCGTCGGCGATTCGGTGGCCAACGTGCTGTCCACCAATGCCTCGACGAACTGGCTGAACCTGATCCTTGGCATCATTGCAGTGGGGCTGGGCGTTGCCTACGCCATGCGCCACCGTGGAGGTGACGCCGTCCGGTAGCCACTCCCGCTCCACTACAGAATCGCCCCGCCCGAGCTTCTCGGACGGGGCGTTTGTTGTACAGCTGGAATGTTTGTCCATTCTGGTGATTTATCAGTGCACTGAGCCTAAACTGGCTGCGAGGCCGTCCCGGCTGACATGTGTGTGCTGTTGGCCCTTCCGCCTTTTAAGAAGGACGTTCGATTGCGGACGCCCTCTCATCTCGAAAGGGAACACCATGTCAGGAAACAGAGCAGTTGCCTACAAGAGTCCAGGAAAAGTCGAGTTGATCGACACGGACTACCCCACCTTCGAACTGAAGGATGGTCCAGGAGTCAACCCGGACAACATTGGCCGCCAAGTCCATCACGGAGTCATCCTCAAGACCGTTGCCACGAACATCTGCGGCTCCGATCAGCACATGGTTCGCGGACGGACAACCGCGCCTCCGGATCTGGTGCTCGGCCATGAGATAACGGGCGAAGTTGTGGAAGTGGGCCGTGACGTTGAGTTCATCAAGGAGGGGGACATCTGTTCTGTGCCCTTCAATATCGCCTGCGGCCGGTGCCGAAACTGTAAGGAACGGAAGACCGGAATCTGCCTCAATGTGAACCCCGACCGGCCCGGCAGTGCGTACGGGTATGTGGATATGGGCGGCTGGGTTGGCGGCCAGGCCGAGTATGTGCTTGTCCCCTATGCCGACTGGAACCTGCTCAAGTTCCCGGACCGGGACCAGGCGTTGGAGAAAATCATGGATCTCACCATGCTCTCTGACATATTTCCCACCGGCTTCCACGGAGCCGTAACTTCAGGAGTCGGTGTTGGCTCGACTGTTTATGTTGCGGGTGCGGGCCCGGTGGGGCTTGCGGCCGCTGCATCCGCTCAGCTGCTCGGCGCCGCAGTCGTTATCGTCGGAGATCTCAACGAGGACCGGCTTGCCCAGGCACGCACCTTCGGGTGCGAAACGGTCAATATCTCCAAAGGTGACCCGAAGGACCAGATTGAGCAGATCCTCGGCGTCCCGGAAGTTGACTGCGGTGTCGATGCCGTGGGCTTCGAAGCGCGCGGCCACGGCGATGACGCCTCCCACGAGGCTCCCGCCACTGTGCTGAACTCGCTGATGTCGCTGACAACAGCCGGCGGTGCTTTGGGTATCCCCGGTCTGTACGTCACCGGCGACCCGGGCGGAGTCGACGAAGCCGCCAAGGTGGGGTCGCTCTCGTTGTCCCTCGGTACGGGATGGGCCAAGTCTTTGTCCTTCACCACAGGGCAGTGCCCCGTCATGAAGTACAACCGGGGTCTGATGATGGCGATCCTGCACGATCGGGTTCAGATAGCCAAGGCGGTCAATGCAAAAGCGATCCCGCTCGACGACGCTCCTCGCGGTTACGAGGAATTCGATAAGGGAGCAGCGACAAAATACGTACTGAATCCGAACGGCTACCTGGCTGCCTAAAGCGCAGAAACGTACCCCCTGCGCGGTTCTCGCCGCGCAGGGGGCTTCACAACGCGAATTCCAGAGCCGCGCTAACCGAATACTGGGGCACCAACGTAAGGGGCGAGCTGCGCCTTCTGCCGGTCAGTGATCCTCAGCAGCGCCCCACTGGTTCCGTCCACGAAGGCGAGAACGGTCTCGGCCTTGACGCAGATCCGGCCCGTCACCGGATCGTGGATGCGGTAGGAGATGGCGAGGCTGGCGGGCTTGACCTGCCCGATCCACACCTCAATTTTCAGCGGGATGTTGCGGTAGTCCAGAGTGGCCGTGTACTTGATGCGGTGCTCCACGACCAGGGCCTGCACTCCCTGATCAACTGAGGAGAACAGCGCCACTGGTGGGTCTTCGCCCAGGCCGCCGGTCCCTCCGGGCGGACCGAAGGCGTGGATACGGGCTTCTTCCAGAAGCCGCGCCACCTCGACGTTGTTGATGTGCCCATAGGCATCCATGTCACCCCACCTCATGGGAATTTCACAGGTGATTGTCTGGTGCGCGTCCATCCTTATGTTCTACAGTGGTCGATGGGGTTTCTGCCACTCGGAAAGCCAACCTCGCGATGCCCGTTCGTCAAGCACCGCAACATCTCGATTTGGCAACGATTGGAAAACCCTCTACCTTTGATAAGGAACCCGTTCAGGGACACACAAAGCAGATGCATAGTGCGCCTGCCACATATATGCCCGGTGCTGCCCCTCCACCGCACGTTGCTCGTCCGGCAGACACCACAAAGACCACATAATCAGTCAAGGGTGAGCAACGGCGCAAAGATGTCCGGGGACGGAACGAGTGCAGGTGGCCTTTTGGAGCATCGTACCCCCATGAAGAACCAGAAACTTAGCCTTAACGCGCGCCGCGGCCTTGCAGCTGCCGCCCTCGTCGGCGTCGGTCTCGGTGCATCCGCCGGCGCAGCAAACGCTGCCCCCGCCAGCACCTGGGACGCCCTTGCACAGTGCGAAAGCGGTGGCAACTGGGCCATCAATACCGGCAACGGATTCTCCGGCGGCCTGCAGTTCACCCCGTCCACCTGGGCTGCCTTCGGTGGCCAGGGTGCTCCCCAGAACGCCAGCCGTGAGCAGCAGATCGCTGTTGCCGAGCGTGTTCTCGCCGGACAGGGCTGGGGCGCATGGCCCGCCTGCTCCGCAAAGCTTGGCCTGACCGCCGGCGCCAACCCCACCCCGATCCCAGCTGCACCGGCTCCCGCACCCGTCCAGGTGCAGGCAGCTCCGCAGGTCCAGGTTCAGGCTGCCCCGCAGGTACAGGTACAGCCGCAGGTTCAGGCTCCGGCTCCTGTTGTTGAAGCACCGGCACCGGTTGTCCAGGCTCCGGTTGTCGAGGCTCCTGCGGCCAGCGGCGAGACCTACACCATCCAGTCCGGCGACACCCTCAGCACCATCGCTGACAAGCTGGGCGTCGAAGGCGGCTGGCAGGCTCTGTACGAGCTCAACGCCGACACCCTCATCCACGCCGACCTCATCTTCACCGGCGACGTACTCCAGCTGCCTGCCTAACAGGCTTCAGCTTCAACGGGACCCCGCAACGGCTTCGTTGCGGGGTCCCTTTGCGTCTGCGTCCGGGAACTGGTCTGCAGCCGGAAACTGAGTGGGATGGGGAGGAACCTAGACGGCGTCGGGACCGAACTGAACAGGGGTGAGGGAAATACCGCGCACCCTGGTCCAGGTTCCTCCCGGCGGATGCCCCAGCTGCCTCCTGGGCGGCTAGTCCTTCGGCACGAGACCCGCCGCCCGGAGCGCCTCCGCCATCGCCCCGTTTGCCGGAGCGGGCTTCGCGCCACCGCGGGAACCGTTACCCCTGGACCTGCCAGATTCGCCAGGCTTGCCGTTACCGCCCGCCTTGCCGTTTCCGTTTTGGGCGCCGTTACCGCCCGGTTTGCCGTTACCGCCCGGCTTGGCGTCACCGCTTTGGGCACCATTACCGCCGGGCTTACCGGAAGAACGACGACGCCGGTCCTCCCCTCCCCCGCGCGGCTCACGTCCGGGCTGCCCGCCGTCGGTGCGCCGCCCGGAACCTGACCGCCCGGGCTGCCCCGCGCCGTCGTCGTCCAGGCGAAGCGAAAGCGAGATCCGCTTCCTGTCCGGATCAGCCTCGATCACCTTCACCTTGACCACCTGACCGGACTTCACGATCTCGTGCGGGTCGCTGACGAACCGGTTTGCCATTGCGGACACGTGAACCAGCCCGTCCTGGTGCACTCCAACATCGACGAATGCCCCGAATGCGGCAACGTTGGTCACCACGCCGTCAATGATCATTCCCGGACGCAGGTCGGAAATCTTCTCGACGTCGGCGAAGGACGCCGTCACGAATGCAGGCCGCGGGTCGCGTCCCGGCTTTTCAAGCTCCGCGAGGATGTCCTGAAGCGTGGGCAACCCGATCGCGTCATCCACGTACCGGGCGAGGTCCAGCGAGCGGAGCGACCCGCCGGCGTCGTTCACCATGCGTCGCGCCACCGGGTAAGCCTCCGGGTGCACGCTGGAGGCGTCCAACGGTTCGTCACCACCGGTGATCCGCAGAAAGCCGGCGCACTGCTCGAACGCCTTCGCGCCCAGCCGCGGCACCTTGAGCAGGTCGGCACGGCGGGCGAAGGGGCCGTGCTGGTCCCGATGCGCCACGATGTTCCCGCTCAGCAAAGTCCCAACGCCGGCAACACGGGTGAGCAGCGATGGTGACGCCGTATTCACATCCACGCCGACAGCGTTCACGCAGTCCTCGATCACTGCATCGAGCGAGCGCTCAAGCTTGGTCGGCGTGACATCGTGCTGGTACTGGCCAACTCCGATCGACTTCGGATCGATCTTCACGAGCTCAGCCAGTGGATCCTGCAGCCGCCGCGCGATGGACACCGCGCCGCGCAGCGACACATCGAGCTCGGGTAGTTCAGCGGACGCGAGCGCGGACGCTGAGTACACGGACGCCCCCGCCTCCGAAACCACGAGTTTCTGCAGCGTCCGTTCCGGCAGCAGTGAGATCAGTTCGGACGCCAGTTTGTCGGTCTCCCGTGAGGCCGTGCCGTTGCCGATGGCGATGAGTTCGACGCCGTGGCTCGTAACCATGCGCGAGAGCGTGGCCAACGAGTCGTCCCACTTCTTCGCGGGTGCATGCGGGTAGATGGTTGCGGTCTCGAGGACCTTGCCCGTGCCATCGACGACGGCGACCTTCACTCCCGTTCGCAGACCGGGGTCCAGCCCGATGGTCGTTCGGCTGCCGGCGGGGGCAGCGAGCAGCACGTCCCGCAGGTTCGCTGCGAAGACGCGCACCGCTTCGGTTTCGGCGTCCATGAACAAGCGCACCCGCAGGTCGATCGAAAGCTTCGCGAGCAGGCGCCGCCAGGCCTGCTGTACGGTCTGCATCAGCCATGCGTCTGCAGGACGGCCATGATCCGCTACGCCAAGGAACGCGGCCACCGAGTTCTCGAAGCGGCGCCGGGCGCGGAGGGCGGCGTCGTCGTCGTCGTTCGCTTCTCCCTCCACGAGCGTCAACTGCAGCACGCCCTCCTTCTCGCCGCGCAGCAGCGCGAGCACGCGGTGGGACGGCATGGCAGACGGTGACTGGGAGAAATCGAAGTAGTCGGCGAACTTCTGGCCCCCGGCTTCCTTTCCGGCCACAACCTGAGACCGCAGGCGGCCCTGCTTCCAGAGGCGCTCGCGGAGCTCGTCGAGGAGGTCAGGATCCAACCCTGCGCGTTCCACGAGGAGCGCCCGCGCACCGGCGAGGGCGTCCTCGGGGGTGGGAACGGCGTCGTTCAGGTAGCGCGCCGCCTCCGCGGAGGGATCCTGCGACGGGTCCGCGAGCAGGCTGTCGGCCAGCGGCTCGAGGCCCGCCTCGCGGGCGATCTGCGCCTTGGTGCGCCGTTTGGTCTTGAAGGGTAGGTAGATGTCCTCCAGCCGAGCCTTGGTGGCGGCGCCGACGACGGCGGCACGCAGCTCATCCGTGAGCTTGCCCTGCGCCTCAATCGCCTCAAGCACAGCGGCCCGGCGGTCCTGAAGTTCACGCAGGTAGCGGAGGCGCTCCTCCAACTCGCGCAGCTGGGCATCGTCGAGCGTGCCCGTGACTTCCTTGCGGTAGCGCGCAATGAAGGGAACAGTTGAGCCGCTGTCGAGGAGTTCGACGGCAGCCCTTACCTGCCACTGCTGGACGCCGAGTTCTTCTGCGAGTTGTTCGAACAACGTTGGGCTGGATATAACTGGTGCGATCACGCCTGCCATTGTTGCATCAAGTCGGCGGGTCCCGTGGCTACCTGTGGGCTAACGCTGTACCTGCGTGTGGGACTTGTTGTAGAGGCGAAGGGTGAGACCGGAGTCAACCAGCAGCGTTTGTCCGGTGACGCCTCGCGCAGCATCCGAGAGCAGGAACACTGCGGCATCACCCATGTCGCGTCCTTCCATGAGGCGGTTGAGCACCTGGAAGTCGTTCACTTCCCTGTCCACGAGCTTCCGGTGTTCATCGGAGTACTCCTCCGGAAGCCCGGCTCCACCCTCGGAGGGAACATATCCGGGCGCTACGGCATTGCAGCGAACGCCAGACGCACCCAGGTCGATCGCGATTCCGCGGGTCAGGCCCTCAACGGCTGCTTTTGCCGCGGCGTAGATTGCGAAGCCCTCGGTCGTGGCCGATCCGTGCACTGATGAGACGTTGACGATCGACCCGGCGGCGTTTCTCTGGAGCAATTGCCGCGTGAATGCACGGCACATGAGCCAGGTGCCGCGCACATCGATGTCATGGACGCGGTCATACTCGGAAACTTCCACCTCGTAGAAGGGTTTGACCAGCCCGATCCCGGCGCTGTTGATGAGCGCATCCACGGGACCTGCTTCCGCGAAGATCCGCTCGACCTGATCCTCGTCGGCAATGTCACCGACGAGGCACCGGACCTGCGGGAAAGTCTCGGAAAGCCGTTGTGCGTTCTCCGACGAGAGGTCCACTCCCACCACCTGGGCGCCCGCGGCGAGGGCTGACTCGACCATGCCGCGGCCGATGCCGAGCCCTCCGGCTCCGGTGATCAGTACCGAACGACCCTCAAGACTGCCTAACGTCACGGTGAACTCTTTCCTCACGTTTGTAGATCAGCAGCTTGCTGACACCTGAGACGTTAACCGATGAGTGCAGCGTGAATCGAATCAAGCAGAACGAACACCGGTGCTAAGCGCAGCCCCCGCGGGTCAGTTCGATCACGAGCGGGTGCGTACCGGCGAACTCCTGGTCGCCGGTCGAATAAGCCACGTCGATTCCCTGCGCGGTTCCGGCCTCAGCGCCCTCCGCTATGGAAATCGAGACAACCAGGTTCACGTACTCGTGAGTGGTGATGTTGTAACCGTTTGCGGGAACCGGAACCACAGGCCCGGCTGGCTCAGCCTCCGGAGTAACAGGCGCCGCTTCGGCACTGTGCGTACCGTGGCCGCCCTCGTCTCCTCCGTGCGCCTTGTGGTGGCCTTCCCGGTTCGCCGCTGAGATCTCGGCCTTGATCAGCGTGAGTCCCTGCGGATCGGCCAGGGACACCCCGTCAATGGTGAAAGTCTCGAGGGCCTCGTTGTGAACCAGCACCGTGAATTCCTGATACCCGACGGACGGCTGTGCGGTGCAGAGGTTGGCGCCATTCTCGGCGAGATTCAGGGGATCATCGCCGAAATCTTCAGGCGTCTGCTGGAACGAACTGACATTCTGCTGATCCTCGCGCGGTGAATTGACGTTCAGCGGATTCTCTTCCACGGCCATGCAGCCGCTGGTCAGGATGGCCACCAGCAACGCACCACCGGTCAGAGCTGCCGATCGAGCTGCCACGAAAGTCCACATCCTCAGGGTTTCGGTATCAAGCCGCAGCGTAGCGGCCCGTGAATACTTACCCTGTATTCGGAGGCACAGCTCCCATGGTTTGGTGGCCACGCAGCTGCTACTCGTACAGGATGTACTCCGGCTGCGGCGTCAACGCCAGGACCTCCGCCGGCGTCATCAGGGGACCTAGCTTCACGTCCTCCTCGAAAAAGAGCTTGAAGCCGGCATGGATATTCGGTGACAGATCCTTCATCAGCGCATTGTAGGTTTCGATCTTCATGCCCGCTGACCCAATGCCGTCAACGCTCTTGATCACTTCGACGCCCTCGTATTCCTGGATCGCTGCCTCGTTGGACACGACGCTGGCCGACACCTGATGGAAGACAAGCGGCTTCTGCGGAAGGTTCTCCTCCTGCACAATTCCGTCGAGGTAGGTGGCAATCGCGTTGATCTCCTCGCCGGTGGTGTGGCCGTAGGAAACTCCCGGCAACTGGTCGGCGTTGATGTCCCATTCGGGGTCCAGTGCGACGCTCACATCGGGTTCCTTGAGCCACTTCTCGAGCGAGCGGACCTCCTCCTCCATGCTCGAGCGGCCCGGCTGCACGTTCAGCAGCAGAATGCCGTCATGCCGGCGGGCGGCCTCAAGATAGTCGGCAATGATGTCGTCCGATGCACGGGTGCGGTAGGCACCGTCCGCACCGGGAGCCGCCTGCACGACGACGGCAATCAGTTCCAGCACAGGCAGCACCGTGCGGCCTTCCGCCAGTTGCGCTCCGAGATCCTCGATCTCGGCAACCCGCTCGTCGATAGCGCCGATCCCCAGCCTGCCGAGCGCCGGCGAGTACGGGTGTCCGCTGAATCCCACCAGGCGATACTCAGGAAAGAGTTCGACGCCGCCGCGCGGCAACTCCAATTGTTCAGGAGTGGGTGAGGGCGTCGGCGTTGGAGTTGGCGACGGCGTGGCTGTCGGCGAGGGCGCCGTCGTCATCGTTTGTGGGGATGTTGCCGAAGATGGCGCCGTCGGTCTGGAGTCGGACAAATCCGGACCGCTGCAGCCCGCGACGAGCAGCGTCATCGCAAGGATAACCGCCACGGATACGGGCCGTACCCTCCAGGACCTCTTCATACCTCTACGCTACCGCCATCTCGACGCGCTGAAGCAGTACGTGACACCTAGTAAATCTAACAATCAGTATGCTTCGTATTGTGTTCGGTCAGCGGCTCACCTAAGAATGAACTATGACAGTGCTGATGAGGTCCCTCGAAACCGCCGTTCCGACAACCGTCATGGTTCAGTCCGTAGTGCGGGATGTTTTCGCTGCTCAGCCGGGCCTCAACCGTCTCGGGAAGCGGCTGGTCACAGCGGCCTTCGACTCCTCCGGCATCGACACCCGCTACACCGCCGTCGAAGAACTCACCCTCGAGCGGCATAACGAGGAGCCGCTGTTTTTCGACTCCGACACCATGACGATCCTCAGCCCGGGCACCAAAGCACGCAACGAGGTGTACGCCGAGCAGAGCACCAAGCTCTTCATCGAGGCTGCGCGGAAGGCACTCGACGCCGCCGAGGGCGTGCGTCCGGAAGACGTCACGCATGTGGTCACCGTGTCCTGTACCGGTTTCTTCAACCCGGGACCGGACTACAAGATTGTGCGTGCGCTCGGCCTGAACGCCTCCGCTCAGCGATTCCATCTGGGCTTCATGGGATGCTACGCGGCCTTCCCGGCCCTGCGCGCTGCGAAGTCGTTCTGCGACGCGGACCCGAACGCCGTGGTCCTGGTGGTGAGCGCCGAGCTGTGTTCGCTGCACGTCCGGTCTTCCAACAATCCGGACACCATTGTGGGCACGTCGCTCTTCGCCGACGGCGCCGCCGCCGCAATCGTCAGCGCACGCACTGACATTCCGCGTCCCGAGGGCAGCCTGCTGAGCCTGGACTTTTTCGAAACCACGCTCACCCCGGTCGGCGAGGAGGCGATGGCATGGAACATCGGTGACGAGGGTTTCGAGATGGTGCTCGGGACATACGTGCCGCACATCATCGATGAGCACATCGTCGAAGCCCTCAGCCCTCTGCTGGAGCGGGATGAGTCCCTGATCGGCAAGGAATACCGGGACATCGAGCACTGGGCCATCCACCCCGGCGGCCGCAGCATCCTCGACAAGGTGCAGGCCAAACTCAAGCTTAGCGATGACCAGCTGATTCCTGCCCGGGAAACCCTCCGCAACTACGGCAACATGAGCAGCGCCACCGTGATGTTCGTGCTGAAACACATCCTCGAACAGCCTCCAACACAAGCAGACGAGCGCATCTGCTCCATGGCCTTCGGTCCTGGCCTGACCGTCGAAACCGCCCTGCTCACCAAGACATGTTCCTGAGCCACCGGGACCTCGACGCCGTCGAGGAGATGGACAAACCCGGCTGTGATCCCGCCACGCTCGACCGCACGTACGCGCAGTTCAGCCTCATCAACCGGTTCGTTGCAAGGTGGCGCCGCATGTGGGAACGGCAGGTGCGTCCGGTGCTCTCAACGACGCGCACCAACACGCTGCTGGACATCGGTTCCGGTGGCGGGGACGTGCCGCGCGCCTTCGCCCGCTGGGCGTTCCGCGACGGCATTCGGCTCAGCATCACGGCCATCGATCCGGACGAGCGCGCCTTCGCCTTCGCCAACAGCCAGCCCACGACGCCGGGACTCACCTTTCGGCGCGCGTTCAGTTCGGAGCTGGTGGCGGAGGGGGAACAATACGACGTCGTCACCTCCAACCATGTGCTGCATCACCTCAGCCCCGACGAGCTGGACGGGCTGCTCCGCGACTCCGAGTTCCTCAGCACACGACTTGCCCTGCACAGCGATATCGAGCGGACAAGGATCGGCTACCCGCTCTTCTCACTCGCCACGCTTCCGTTCCGCGGATCCTATATCCGCGAAGACGGGCTGACGTCGATCCGGCGTAGCTACCTGGCGTCGGAACTGCGCGACGTCGTGCCTGAGGGTTGGCGCGTGGAGCGGCAGTTCCCCTTCCGGAACCTGCTGGTGCGCCGTGCCTGACGTCGTCGTCGTTGGTGGTGGGCCCGTAGGACTGCTTGCGGGAATCCTGTTGGCGCAGGCCGGGGTGGACGTGCGGGTGCTGGAACGCCGGACTTCACGGAGCAATCACTCCCGTGCGATTGGCATTCATCCGCCGGCGCTGGATGCGTTGGAAGCGGCAGGCGTTGCGGAGCAGCTGATAGCGGAGGGTGTCCGGATTCAGGGCGGCGTGGCGCGCAGCAGGGGACGGAGGGTCGCCGAGCTATCCTTCGACTGTGTTCCGGGCAGGCATCGCTACGTACTGGCGATTCCGCAGGAACAAACCGAGCGGATTCTCGCCGAGCGCCTTGCCCAACTCGCACCGGATGCGTTGCAGCGTGGAACGGCGGTGGAATCCGTGCACGACCTCGGGGGCGACGTGCTCACCCTCACCTCCGCCGGAACGTACCGTTCGCGGCTGGTGATCGGAGCCGACGGCGCGCGCAGCACAGTCCGCGACGCCGCGGGGATCCGGGCTCCCGTGCGGCCGTACGCGGATGCCTACGTGATGGGGGATTTCGCGGACACCACCGGCGATGGAAGTACGGCGGCGCTCTACCTCGAGCCGGACGGGATCGTGGAGTCGTTTCCGTTGCCCGGTTCGGTACGGCGCTGGGTGGTGCGGATGCCGGCGCTCGTGGACTCCCCCACCGCGACGACGGTCGCTCGCCTGGTGGCGGACCGGACCGGCGTTACCGTGAATCCGCACAGCAATACGATGCTGAGTTCCTTCGGGGTGCGGCGCCGCATCGCGGGCCGGTTCGTGCGGGGTCGCATTGCGCTGATCGGCGATGCCGCGCATGAGGTCTCGCCGATCGGCGGCCAGGGGATGAACCTCGGCTGGCTCGACGCCGGGCAACTGGTTCCGCTGATAGTTGCCTCGCTTGCCGGTCGCGACGTGGGCCTGGAACTGCGCCGCTTCAACAGCGAACGGCGCCGGGCAGCCGTAGTCGCCTCACGCCAGGCTCACGTCAACATGCTGCTGGGACGGCCGATGCCGCCGTCGTTATTGTCCGCCCGTAACCGCATCCTGGGCCGGGTCGCGGGGATTCCGGCGGTACACGACGCCGTCGCGCGAACGTTCACGATGCACTGAGGGTTCGCCACCGCGTTTGTGTTGCCGGAAATCCCACTGAGCAGGCAGGTTCACTGGGAAGGAACAGTTCGCTCCCAGTGGAACCGGGCACTCAGTGGGAAATTCGGCGCGGAGCGAGCGCGGGGAGTGCGCGGCGCGGGGAGTGAGCTGCGCGGAACGGCGGCCGCGCGGTCTCAGGCAGCTCCAGCCCTAGCGTCCCTGAACCTGCGCGAGCAGTTCCTCGAACGGCGCCGACGCCTGCAGACCGTCCGGGCGACGCGCTGATCGAGTACCCGCCATCATGCCGGTGAGCTCCGATGCGGCCCGGGCTACGCGCTGGTCGAGCGCAGGGGCTCCCTGCGTACCTGATCCCCAGTCCTCCGGCGCAGCGTAGACGGCTGTTGGCGCCACGCGTGCGCGCAGGTAGCTGAAGAGGGGGCGCATTGCGTGGTCGAGCATGAGCGAGTGGCGGATGCTGCCGCCGGTCGCGCCGATGAGCACGGGCATGCCGTCGAGGACCGTGTTGTCGAGGACGTCGAAGAAGGACTTGAGCAGCCCACTGTAGGAGCCGGAGAAGACAGGGCTGACCACAATGAGGGCGTCCGCATCCTTCACGGACTGCAGCGCGTCTGCCAGTGCGGGCGGGGCGAAACCGGTCACCATGTTGTTGGCAATGTCGACGGCGAGTTCTCGCAGTTCGATGGTGGTGACGTCAGCCAGCAGATCCAGCCCGTCGAGCTCGCGGCGGGTTGCTTCCGCAAGCTGGTCAGCCAGCATCCGGCTCGACGATGGGGTACTCATGCCACCGGACACCACTACTACTCGGCGCGTTTCCATTGCCGGTCCTCCAGTCCACTTGTTCATGCGTTTGCATCTAGTTGAACCGTCGCGGTCCGGAAAACATTCCCGCTAATGCTCCGAGAGCGCGCTTTCCTTGTGGGCGGCCTGCTTGCCGGTCTTCCCGCTCTCCACAATGTAGTAGGGCTCATCCGTGGAAGCGTTGAACTTCTGCCCTTCGAAGGTGAACTCCTTGTCCTTCTTCTCGACCACCTTGCCGTGCGTTTTGCCCTGCGAGGTGTTCCAGCTGACCTTGGTTCCTTTGCTGAATGACATGGGTCCAGCCTTGCACCCCGGGTTCTTGCGCACCACCCCCTCCGCACTCAACGGGAAGCGGGAGGGATCCAAACCCGCATACCGCCCGGACCTCGGTTGCCCCACCTGTAGTACGGAACCAGGTTCGCGGAAATACGGTCACTGATCGCAAAGTTCACCGCGGCATCGGGATACGGTTCAGCCGGACGGGCTCGGGTGCTGCCATGGACCCGGATTAGAGGTACGCCAAGCACGGCATCACGCCCTGCATCGACCAGCGTCCTTGAGGCGTCCAACACGAAGTCCTCCAACAGCACACCGTCGGGGAGGTCCGTCTGCTCCAGCGTGTACACCAGTGGCCCGCGCGTCACCGCTACACAGCCGCGTGCGGCGTCCAGGTGCGGGTGAGGCTGGCGAAGCTGGACGGACGTATCCAGTTTCAGCTCCACCTGGGCGACCCCCATGGCGGCGATCCGCACATACCCATTCTCCGGATCGAGGGACTGCGGCTCCCCATCGACGCGCAGGGTAAAGGCGTGCGACCACGCAGGAATCCGCAACGCAAGAACGCCCGTGAGTGTTCCATCGATCTTCAGGACCACCCGGCCGTCAAACGGGTACCCGGTGGCCACGGTGACTGTTGCTGCCGGGAGCGTGATGCGCGCCGGGTCGTAGAGGTGAAGCTGCAAGCCGCCGTCGTCGTCGGCTGTTGCCGTGTAGCTGGAGATCGAGGCGATGAGACGGGCGATGTTCGGCGGACAGCACGCGCAGTCGTACCAGCGGGCACGCCGCGCGGGTGCCTGCTCATGCTCACCGTCACGCTCCGTCCGGACCTGCAACGGGTTGGAGTAAAAGAATTCCGTGCCACCCGGCGAAATGGACCCGGCAACAGCGTTGTACAGGGCGCGTTCCAGCTCATCCGCGAATCGTCCCTCACCGGTCAACAGCAGCATCCGCCAGTTGAACTGCACGCTGGAGATAGCCGCACAGGTCTCGGAGTACGCCCGGTCAGGAGGCAGTTCGAAGGGATCACCGAATGCTTCGTCACGGTGCCGGGAGCCCAGACCGCCGGTGATGTACATCTTGCGCAGATGAACGTCGGACCAGATGCGGTGCAACGCTTCCAGCAGTGCGGTATCCCCGGCTTCCGTATAGACGTCGGCCACTCCGGCTGCCAGGTAGAGCTGCCGCACCACGTGGCCCGTTGCCCCACGGACTTCACGTACCGGCTCGTGGTCCTGGAAATAGCCGTAACCGAACCTGTCCGGCCCAACACTGCGGTGCCCGCGCGCGTCGACCATCCGCACCGCGAGGTCCAGCCAGCGCTCCTCCCCCGCCAGCCGGTACAGCTCCGCGAGAGCCGTCTCGATCTCCGGATGCCCGCACACCGGAAGCCGCCCGCCGGGAGGGAACTCTTCCTCGACCCGCTCAGCGAACCGGATGCCGATCTCAAGCAGGTCCCGGCGCCCGGTGGTACGCGCCCAGGCGATGCCGGCTTGCAGGAGGTGGCCCAGGCAGTACAGCTCATGTCCCCAGCGAAGGTCCGAGAACTGCTTCTCCGGCGTGGCCGAGTAGAAGGAGTTGAGGTATCCGTCAGGCTGCTGTGCCTGGCCCAGCAGCTGAATGGTCCGATCCACAAAGGGCAGGAAGCGCCCGACGTCGGACCGCCCCGCCTCCCAGCCGATCGCCTCCAGCACTTTATAGATGTCCGAGTCCGCAAAGTGAAAGCCTTCGAACGCGTGAACTTCGAGACCGGCAGCGCCGCGCATGTTCGCGAGCGCAGCCGACTTCTCGAGGTGCTCGATACAGTGCGGCAGCGTTGCAGCGGCATTTACCTGCTGCCAGGCACCCAGCACGCCATCGGGAGAAAGCACGACGGCGTCGAACGGCAGCGGCTGCACCGCGAGACGGTCCTGCGAAACCGGTTTAACGGGACCTGGCATTCCTGTATTCACGCGTCTACTCGTCTTCCCAGCGCGCTTCGGGCCAGCCGGCTTCCCAGGTCAGCGGAATCAGGCCGAGCCGGAACGCGCCATCAAGTGCTTCGTCATAGTAGTGGAAGGCCAGCACGCCGTCGGATACGGACTGACCGCCCGGCCCTATCCGGGGTCCGTTGGAGGCGAGCAGTTCGGTACCACCGTCCTCCAGCATTGGTACGCCGTTCCGGTCCAGGTAGGGGCCGGCGACGTTCTCTGACCGGCCCACCGCCATGTTGTACGTACTCTGGACTCCCTGGCAGCAGAAATCCTTCGACACAAAGAGGTAGTAGTACCCCTCGCGCGGCAGGATGTACGGCGCTTCGATGGCGTTGGGCGGAGACTGCCGGTCAGCTATGGTCGCCGGGGTGGCGCCCTCAGCCACCAGCCCGGACGGCCATTGCAGCTCAACCAGTTGCAGCCCACCCCAGAAGGAACCGAAGCTCAGCCAGGGTGTCCCGTTCTCATCCTCGACGATTCCGGGATCAATTGCGTTGAAGTCCTTACCGTCAGAGTTGATCACTTCGCCCTGATCCACCCATTCATACGCGGGATCATCCGGATCAAGGGTGGTGTTCGTTGCCAGGCCGATCGAGGAGTCATTCTTCCCGAACGTGGAGGCCGAGTAGTACAGATACCAGGTGCCCTCATGCTCGTAGAGCTCCGGCGCCCACAGATTGTCGGCGCCGGGCACAGCGTCGACCACCCAGTCAGGCTTCTCCTGCCATACTTCGCCGGCGTACTCCCAGTGCAGTCCGTCGGTCGAGCGGCGGATCTGGATACCGCCGTCCGCCACCTGTCCGTTACCGGTTGAGTAGACGAACCAGTCCTCGCCCTCGTCGCCGGCTACCAGCGCGGGGTCGTGCGTGAAGTAGTCGCCGGTCAGCTCCCACTCCCCCTGCGGTGCGGCACAGCCCGCCATCCCCAGCGCCGAGGCGAAAAGAATGGCGGGCAGTGCCGCTCTGCGGATATCCACTACGCGAGCGCGAGCGCCGACCAGGAAACCGGAGGCAGCGTCACCGTCAGCATGCCGTTCTCGAGCACTGCTCCCTGCAGCTGCTTCAGCTGCACCCTGTCCTGGTTTTCCAGGGTGTTCTTTGCATATACATCCTCGTCGTGAAGTGTCACCGCCTCCGTGATGGTGTGCGCTCCCAGATCCTTCACATCAATTGAGACATCGATGGAATCCGTCTGGCTCCGGTTCACCAGGAACAGTGCGGAGTGTCCGGCGTCGACAGTTGCCACGGCATCAACCAGCGGAGCGTCCCCGTAGACCTTCGTCGGGTAGGTTCCGGCATCGATCTGCGGACGGAGCACCTCGCCCTTCGCCAACCGGGATGTGACTGAGAAGGGGAAGAACGTGGTCTGCCGCCAGGTGTCGCCACCGGGCTCGGTCATGATCGGCGCTATCACGTTGACCAACTGGGCGAGCGATGCCGAGGCCACACGGTCATGGTTCTTGAGCAGCGTGATGAGCAGATTACCGAAGACCACGGCGTCGGCGACCGAGTACGTGTCCTCAAGCTGACGGGGTGCCGCACGCCACGCGTCATTCACTTCGTCCGATGCCTGGTGCTCGTCGAGGTACCAGATGTTCCACTCATCGAAGGAGAGCTTGATGGTCTTCTTGCTCTTCAGCTTGTGCTTCACATGGTCCGCTGTAGCAACAACCGTCTCGATGAAATATTGCATGTCCAGGGAAGAAGCAAGGTACGAACTCAGGTCTCCATCGCGTTCCTGATAATAGGCGTGGCAGGAGATGTAGTCCACGTAGTCGTAGCTCTGCTCCAGGACTACCCGCTCCCATTCGCCGAAGGTCGGCATGGAGGAGCCCGAGGATCCGCAGACAACCAGTTCCAGGTTCTTGTCGGCAGTCTTCATCGCCGCGGCGGTCCGGGCGGCCAGCTTGCCGTAGTCCTCTGCGGACATGTGGCCGATCTGCCACGGCCCGTCCATCTCGTTCCCGAGACACCACATACGGATGTTGTAGGGCTCTTTCACGCCGTTGGCGATGCGCTGCTCGCTCAGGGCGGTACCGGCGGGGTGGTTGGTGTATTCGAGCAGGTCAAGGGCAGCTTCGATGCCTCGTGTTCCAAGATTCACGGCCATCATCAGCTCGGAATCGGTCAGCTTGCACCAGCGGGCAAACTCGTCAAGGCCAACCTGGTTCGTTTCGATGGAATGCCAGGCAAGGTCGCGTCGGACAGGCCGGTTTTCGCGGGGGCCGACGCCGTCTTCCCAGCGGTAGCCGGACACGAAGTTGCCGCCCGGGTAGCGAATGGTGGTGGACCCCAGTTCCCTAACGAGTTCGATGACGTCCTGGCGGAAGCCGTCCTCGTTGGCCGTTGGGTGCCCTGGCTCATAAATGCCGTCGTAGACGCAGCGTCCAAGGTGTTCCACGAAGGAGCCAAAGATCCTGCGGCTGATGGGGGCCACAATTGCTGACCGGTCAATCCGGATGGTGGTCGGCGCTACAACCGGAAGGTCGTTGCCCTCGGGTGTCGTGGCCGCCGTTGGGTCGGAGGTGATGGTGGTGGTCACGGGTGTTGATCCTTTTCTATCAAATGGGTGAAGCAGGCAATGAGGAAGGGAAACTAGGCGGCTATTGTCAGCTGGTGCGACCTCCCGGGCGGCTGGTCGGCGGCGTCAGCGCCGTCGTCGTTCGGTAGCAGCGCGCCCAGGCGGTGGCCAATGACGACGCCGGACACCAGCAGCGGCAGCGACGCCCCCACCAGCGGAACCAGCGCACCCACCCCTGCGAACAGGACACCGAGCGCGCCGAGCGAAACCAGCCAGGTAATCGTCATGACCGGCGATGCCAGCGGAAGTATCAGGGCCAACCGCCAGGTCCGGCGCACCGTGTCGCGGTAGCGGGAACAGACGACGACGGCGGCAGCCGCCGACACCCCCACAGTCACCGACGCGATGATTGCGACGACGCTGAGGAACAGCCAGGCGGGATGGGTCCATGCCGGGTCGAAGACCAGCCTGGCGTTCGCCACGGCGAGCAGGGCTGCCAGCCAGAAGAGGCTGCCCACCTTGTTGGCATGGATGAACTGGGCTCGGTAGGCGGTCAGGTAGTCGCTGATCAGCCGGTCTCCCGGATCACCTGAGCGGAGGCGGGCCAGCAGCACGGTGGTTGCCACCGCGGAGGGGAACAATCCGAAGATTCCGAGCCCGGCGAACGTTCCGGCCAGGAAAAGCAGGTTCAACAGGACAAGCTGCATACCGAAACGCAACCAGTCCATCAGGCGGCCGGCCCAGCCGGGGTATTCAGTCATGTTCATGCTCCCTGGGTTCCGCTGTACACGACGCCGTCCGCGCCGATGCCGCTGAAGGACAGCGCCCGCCGATTCCGCGAGAAGTCCCAGGAACCGAAGACCACCGCGTCAAGAACCGATTCCCCGACCGCGAGCCGGACTTGCCGTGGCTGGCCCGCGGAGGTGGCCGCGGCGTCGTCGTGCACTGATGTGGGCGCAGCCTCGACCAGATCGGTGGACGAGGGGTCGAAGCGCAGTACGCGCCACGTGCCGCTGACCGGGACGGGAGCGTCCAGCCGCTCACTCGCGGGGCCGGCGTACGGCTGTGGAGAAACGACGGGCCAGCCGCCGGCGGTGAAAAACACCCGGCGCAGCTGAACCACGTGCTGGCTGGGATCCTCGACGAACCGGACGTGGTGCACCATGAACTGATCCTCGCCGTCGTGGGTTGGCACAGTGAGGATCGAATTGTGGCCGGGCGCCAGCCAGGCGGTGTCGCCGTCGAACCGGTAGCTACCGAGAATCTTGGTGCCCACCATGTGCGGGGCGGTTTCGGCGTCGGTCATCTCCGCACCGGTCGCGTCGCGGTATGGCCCCGTCATGGCGTCCGCGATGGCAACCCGGACGTTGTAGGTGTTGAACAGGGAGTCGTAGGAGGCGAAGAGAATGTACTTATCCGATGAACCCCGGTACTGGACGAACGCTCCCTCAATTGCGCGGTCAACCGATGAAGGCCGGCGCGCAATACAGGTTCCGAGGCTGCCTTCCTTGACCGGATGCCCGGTTACGGCGTCGAGGCGCAGCGTGTGGATGCCCGAGAAGAAGGAGCCGTAGGTCAGCCAGGGAAGCCCGTCGGAGTCGAAGGTGACCGCGGCGTCGATGGCATTCTGGGTGTCCCGTCCTGCCTTCGTGCGGACCACCAGCCCCTGATCGGTCCAGGGCCCGGACGGCGTGGGTGCCACGGCCAAGCCGATCGCGGACGTGTTGGAGCCGAAGGTGGAGGCAGAGTAGTACATGTGCCAGCGCGTCTGGCCCGCAGGTACGGGCCAGCGCACCACCTCCGGCGCCCAGAGCCCCTTGGCGCCGCTCCACGCGAAGGCCGGGGCGGGAACCCCGTCGAGAGCGGTCCCGCAGTAGGCCCACTCCACCAGGTCGGGTGATGTACGGACGTGCACGCCGGCGGGGATCTCACCGCAGTTCGCAACGGCGTCGGTGGAGAACATGTAGTAGGTGCCATCGTCGTCGCGCACCACCGTGGGATCATGCGCGTGGCGGGCGCCCCACGTCTCCGGCGCGCCGACCGGAACCGGCTGCAGGCTGCTGAGCAGGGTCATGGTTCAGCCCTTGGATCCGGTGAGCGCGATCGACTCGATGATCTGGCGCTGGAAGATGACGAATACGATCAGCACCGGAAGCAGTGCCACGAAGGATGCCGCCATGATCAGCGGGTAATCGGTCTGGATGGCGTACTGGGCATTGAAGTTTGCGATGACCAGCTGCAGGGTCTGTACCTCGGGGCTGTTCAAATAGATGATCGGCGCAAGGTAGTCATTCCAGACCGCCATGAACCAGAGGATGAACTGCGCCGCGATCGCCGGCTTGATCACCGGAAGAATCAGCCGGAAGAAGATCTGCAGGAACGAGGCACCGTCAATCCGCGCGGCCTCGATGATCGAGTCGGGAACCGAAGTCAGGTACTGCCGCAGGAAGAAGATCATGATGATGTTGCCGAAGACGAACGGCACGATCAGCGGCAGCAGCGTGTCCACCCACCCGATGCTCGCGAACATGGTGAACTGCGGGATCATCAGGGTGGGAAACGGCACCATCAGCGCAGCCAGCAGGCTGAGGAAGATCACGTTCTTGTAGGGCATCCGCATCTTCGCGAAGGCAAAGGAAGCCAGTGCGGAAAATAGGGTCCCTGCGATCGTGACCGTGCATGCGACGATCAGGCTGTTCTGGATGCCCGTCAGCAACGGGCCGGCGGTCCAGATGCGCAGGTAGTTGTCCCACACCACGGGATCCGGTATCCACTGCGGCGGAAGGGCGAAAACTCCCTCCTGGGTCTTCAGCGACGTCGAGAAGGTCCATAGCAGCGGGGCAACCATCACAACCGCGCCGAGGGAAAGCACGATAGTGACGATGAGATTGCCGAGACTATGGCGCCGCCGGGCCGACGACGGTGCTCGACGCGGGTTCGGCGCCTCGGACTGCGCTCGCGCGGTTTTGCTGTCCGGAATCTCCGACTCCGGCTTCAAGGGTGGCGAGGGTAGGACGCGTTGGGAGGACATGGTGACCTGCCTCAGTCGATCGAGAACTGGTTGCGGCGGTTGAGCCGGAACTGGATGAAGGTAATAAGGAACACCATGAGGCCGAGGATTATCGACATTGCAGAGGCATAGCCCATTTGCAGGTTGTCGAAGGCCTTCTGCCAGATGTACCAAACGATGGTGGCCGAGGAAAACTCAGGGCCACCGGTGGGTGTCATGATGTTGATTTCAACGAACACCTGGGATCCGGCGATGACACTCGTCACCACCAGGAAGAACGTGACCGGACGGACCATCGGAACAGTGATGTGGCGGAACTGCTGCCAGGCACCGGCGCCGTCGAGGGCCGCCGCCTCGTAGAGATGCCGGGGCACCGATTGGAGGGCCGCCAGGTACAGGAGCATCGAGAACCCGAGGCCCTTCCAGATGGCCATGATGATCAGTGCCGGCTTTACTGTTGCGGTGTCCTGCAGCCAGTTGGGGCCGTCGATTCCGACCAGTGCCAGCACCTGATTGATGAGTCCGAAGTCCCCGTTGAAGGCCCACTGCCAGAGGATTGCCACGGCCGCGATCGAGGAAATCACCGGCACGTAGTACACCGTCCGGAAGAACGTGGACCCACGCATCTTCCGGTTCATCGCGAGGGCCAGGGCCAGGGAGATGGCAAGGCCGATCGGTATCCCGATCATCAGGAAGAAGGTGTTGTACATGGCTTCGAGGAAGTAGGGATCCTTGAACATGGCCACATAGTTGTCGAGCCCGCTGAACACCGGCGCGGTCAGCCCGTTCCAGTTGGTGAAGGAGGCGTAGATGGAAAACAGCAACGGGTAGAGGGTGAAGAGCAGGAACCCGATCACCGGCAGGGCAACGAATGCCAGCGCGGTCAGGTGCTCCTGCCGGTGGAGCCGGGAACGGCGCGTGATGGTGGACATGCTAACCGCCGATGCCGGCCTGCTGGTTGGCCGAGTCGAGGAACTGCTGCATCTTGGGCTGAGCTTCCTTGACGTACTCTTCAGCGGTCTTCTCTCCGTCCAGGACCGGCTGGATATTCGTGAAGAATTCGTTGTACCACTCGGCGTTGTAGGTCAGGTCTCCCGGCAGCGGCCGCCCGTATTCCCGAACAATCTGGAGGAACTCCTCCTTGTTGGCCGGCTTCGTACTTTCATCCTGTGCCCATTCCTCGGCCATGTCCTCGAGGTTCGGAATCTGGACGCCCGCATCGGTAAGGGTCTGCTGCGCTTCCTCGTTAGCCGAGAGGTAGGTTGCCAGTTTGGCTGCCTCCTCCGGGTGCTCGGTGGAGTTGGCGACGGCGATGCCCAGCGTCCCGGTGTACGTCGCGGTTTCACCTGTGGCACCCACGGGGTAAGGGATCAGGTCATATTCGAAGGGCAGGTCCTCGTAGGTGGCGAGGTCCCAGGGCCCTACGGGGAAGAACCCGATCTCACCTTTCATCCACCGCTGGTAGGTGTCGAGGGTCTGGGCTTCCCCTGCGGATGGTGTGACCTTGTGTTCGTTCTGCAGATCAGCGAACCATTGAAGCGCTTCGGTGAACTCCGGGGTGTCTATGGTCACCTGTGTGCGGTCCTCATTCAGCCAGGAACCCCCGTTCGACCAGACGAAGGCCGGCAGGTTCCACATAACGTTCAGACCGGTGCCCCACTGGTCGAGCTTGCCGTCGTCGTTGGTGTCCTTTGTGAGCTGTTTGGCGACGTCGACGAACTCCTCCATGGTGTACGGCTTCTCCGGATCGGGAAGCGGGATGCCTGCTTCCTCGAACATCGTCTTGTTGTAGCCGAAGGAGAACGGGCCGACGTCCTTGGGTAGGGCATAGATTGCACCCTGTCCGGTCAGCTCACCGTCGAAGCGGTAACTGTCCACGCCGTAATCCCAGATGTTCTCCAGGTCGATGTTCGCAGAGCCTTCGACGTGCTCGGTGATGTCTTTGATGATGCCGTTCTTCACGTAGGCCTGGACCTCGCCGGGGCTGATGTAGAAGACGTCAGGGATCTGGCGCCCCGAGATCGCGGCTTTCAGCTTGGTGCTGTACTGGTCGGCTGTGGTCTGGATCATTTCGACCTCAACACCGTTGTCCTGCTCGAACTGCGAAACTGCCTGCTCGTAGGCCTTTTTGTCGTCCGGCCCGCCCCGGTACATGAACGTGAGGCTCTTCTCGCCGTCGTCGTTGCTTGCCGCAGCCGAACAACCGCTGAGCAGTAGGCCTGCTGCCGCAGTTGCTGCAATGGTTTTAACGATGGAACGTGACTTCATCATCACGTGGTCCTTTCGGTTAGAGGTTGGAGATCCGTAAGTAAGACACCAGCCGGGCTGGGTGGAAAGTCGATTTGCAACGTTGATTACAACGTTGCAAATCACAATGACATAGATCACACGGAGCCGTCAATAAGGCCGGCACAACTTTTTTCGAACGCTTTAGCCGAAGAGCTCAAGCCACCCCCTTGACGACTGATCGTGACCCATGCCATATTTTTCAACGTTGTAAATATTGCGCAAAAGCCACCCATCCTTCAGTCTCCCGACCGGAAAGGACCGTGATGACCGCGTCACGATCACCGCTATCCCGTCTACGAACCAGAACAGCAACAGCACTTGCCGCCGTCGGTGTCAGCCTCGGACTGATTGTCACGGGCACCGCAACCGCGCCGCCCGTACAGGCCGAAAACCAGGCTGGCTCTCCGCAAAGCTGGACAGCCCAGGGCAAACCGTTCACCACGGACCTTCCCGGCGGAAAGTCCGTGGTCGGCCAGACCTCACCAATTCACGATCCCGCCCTGATTATCGACGACGACGGCACCTGGTACGTCTACTCAACCGGTCTGGTCAATCGCGAGAACGGTGGAACCATCCAAATCTGGACCTCGCATGACGAGGGAACCACATGGGAGTACACCGGTACCGTGTGGGACCGGATTCCGGCCTGGATCGACGAGCACTTCTCCGACGGAGCTCTGCCCGGGAACCTCTGGGCACCCGAAATCCACGAAAACGACGGCACCTTCTACCTCTACTACTCCGCTTCCCGCTTTGGCGGCAACAACTCCCTGACCGCGCTCGCGACCAACACCACTCTCGATCCTGAGGATCCGGACTACGAGTGGGTGGATCAGGGGCTGGTGGTCTCCTCTCCGGTGACGGGGCTTGATCCGAACAACTCCGGGAAGACGTTCAATGCGATCGACGCCGGGATTGTCGAAGGCGAGGACGGCAAGCCGTACATGGCGATCGGCTCGTTCTGGTACGGGATCTTCCTGGTTCCGATCGAGTGGCCAAGCGGCAAGCCGGTGCAGAATTGGCAGTCCCAAACGGTAGATATCGCCGACCGGTTCATGCCGGGCAATCCCATCGAGGCACCGTACATCATGAAGAAGGGCGACTACTACTACCTCTTCGTATCCTTTGATTCCTGCTGCCGGGGCGGCGACTCGACCTACAAGATCGCGGTCGGGCGGTCCAAGTCCGTCAAGGGTCCGTACCTCGACAAGGAAGGCCGCGACATGTTCGGCGGCGGCGGAACCGTGGTGTTCGATGCACACGGCGCCATCACCGGTCCAGGTGGCCAGTCCGTGTTCGGTGACTATCTTGCCTTCCACTATTACGACGGCGCGAACGAGGGCATCCCCTTCTTCCCCACCCTGGGACTTCAGAAGATCAACTGGGTAGACGGTTGGCCCGACTTCAACCAAACGGTGGACGTTCCCGCGACGACCATCGCGCCCAAGCCGGCTGCCGCCGTCGTGGGGGGTAAGGCGACGTTCCGGGCGGAGGCGTCCGGCACTCCAGCGCCGGTGGCGAAGTGGGAGACATCTGCCGACGACGGCGCGACGTGGCAACGTGTGGAAGACCAGCCGCAGACTCTGAATGCCCGCGACGGGTTGCGGCGTTCGCAGCTGACACTGAAGCACCTGGCTACGGAACAGGACGGCTTGCTGGTGCGGGCTGTCTTCTCGAATGCGCACGGCACCTCTGTTACCGGGCCCGTCGAGCTCACGGTAAGGACTCCGGGCGCCGCCCGGCGCTAGTCGAACGGGACCGTCCCACCAGCGCTGAGTGCGGAGATATTCGCCTTTACGCACCGCTATTCCGTGATTATCCCACCACTCAGCGGGGTGCCGACGTTCGACAGCGTGGCAACGCGATATTCTGCCGGTGGGACACGTTGAAGCGTGTCCCACCGGCTCCAACCCTAGAAGGACATTCCGATGGCGGCGACGCTGCACGATGTGGCCCAGGTGGCCGGGGTGTCGTTCAAGACTGTCTCGAACGTGATTAATGACCACCCCAATGTACGGCCGGCCACGCGTGCCCGGGTCGAGAAGGCCATTGCCGAATTGGGCTACCGGCCCAACCTGACTGCCCGAAGCCTGCGGTCCGGTCACACGGGTGCAATCACGCTCGCCGTCCCCCAGTTGCGTCTCCCGTACTTCGCCGAACTGGCGGACGCCGTCATCACGGTCGCTGAGGCTCAGGGTCTTGTGGTGCTGGTCGAGCAAACCAGCGGCGAGCGCGACCGCGAGCTGGAGGTCCTGAAAAGTCCACGGCTGCGGATGTCTGACGGGCTGATCTTCAGCCCGCTCGGCCTTGGCGAGGAGGACGCCGCGCTGGTCACCGCCGAGGTGCCGATCGTCCTGCTCGGTGAGCGTATCTTCTCCGGAAACTGCGACCACGTGACCATGCAGAACGTCGAGGGTGCCCGTGCCGCGGCGGAACACCTGCTCGATACCGGGCGGCGGCGCATCGCCGTCGTCGGTGCCCACGAGGGGGAGATTATCGGCTCGGCCGGGCTGCGTCTGGAGGGTTACCGGCAGGCGCTGGAAGCACGGGGTATTGATTACGACGACGGCCTCGTTGCCTACACGGGCACCTGGCACCGGGCCAACGGTGCCGAGGCGATGCACGATCTGCTGGACCGCGGGGTGGATTTCGACGCTGTGTTCGGCTTCAACGACACCCTGGCTCAGGGCGCCATGCGCGTGCTGCAGGAAGCTGGGCGGCGGGTTCCCGATGACGTTGCAGTGATCGGATTCGATGACCTCGATGAGACCCGCTACTCACTGCCGACGCTCAGCAGCGTGGACCCCGGGCGTCAGGAGATCGCGGAGACAGCAATCAAGGTGCTCATGGAGCGCATCAAGAACCCTGCAGGTCCGGCGCCGCGGGAGATCATCACGAAGTTCACGGTGGTGGCACGGGAATCGACGGCGTCGTCCGCGGCTTGACGTCGTCGTCAACGTTGCGATCGGCGAGGACCGCTCCGGCACCAGTCGCGCCAGCTACCTCAAGGCGACGATAAGGCCGGCGTCGATCCCCCGCGCCTGTTACCCTCCTACCCATGACACCCAGGTTGAAGGGGCGACGGCGAGCTGTCGCGCAACTGCTGAAGGAAGTCGCTGCTTGGGCAAGCCGCAATGACGATGTGAAAGCTGTTGCGCTAGTTGGGTCGTATGCGAGAGGAGCTGAGCGTATGGCAAGTGACGTAGACATAGTCGTGCTTGGAGACGATCCGGGCCTCCTCGATGATCCGTCGTGGTTCCAGCAGTTACGTCCGGGATCACGACTTATTCGCACGGAGGCCTGGGGGCCTGTTCGTGAACGTCGGTTCCGTCTATCATCGGGACTCATTGTGGAGCTGGGCATCGCCCCTTCGAGCTGGGCAGATGTTCCCCTGGATTCAGGTACGCGTCGCGTTCTCCACGACGGGCATCAGATTGTCTACGACACGGGCCTCCTGAAAGTAGCCTCGGCCGCTGCCCTGTAGGTGAGCGCTTCGATGTCATGCGCCAAAGTCGGGCGTGGCGGACGTCTCGCATTGAGTACCAGCGTGGCTCCTGGAGGTTAGGGACTAAAGCGCTCGATGATCCTCGCCGCGGGCCCGGGCTGAGCCGACGCGAACCCGGTACCCGCCCAGAAGTGCGCTACATCGGCGTTCCCCTGCACGACGGCGGCCTTCCGCAGCGGTGCAGTCACATGGTGTAGGTGCGGGTACCCAACCGGGGCGTCCGGGTGGTCGCGGATGAACCTGTTCGTCAGGCCGCGGGCCACCCGCCCGGTGTACGCGCGGGTCAGGCTTGTGGAGGAGAAGTCGGTCAGCGCCGCCCGATGCAGCGGATTGGTGCCCGCCTCATCCGCCAGCAGCAGTGCGGTGCCGATCTGCACGGCGTCGGCTCCGCGATCGAGCAAGCGCACGACGTCGTCGGGCCCGGACACTCCCCCACCCACCGCGAGCGGGACCTGGGATACGGCCCGGATCTCGGCAAGAGTGTCTTCGAACTTTTGCGTGGTCGGTTCATCCCGCTGGTCAAGCGTGCCGCGATGGCCGCCGGCGTCCGGCCCCTGGACCGCCAGCGTCCGCGCGCCGCGGGCGAGCGCGAGCTCCGCCTCAGCGGCGGTGGTCACCGTCACGATCGGGAGGATTCCGGCGTCAGCGAAGGTCCTCAGAACCGCGCCTTCCGGACAGCCGAACGTGAACGAAACCGCTGCAGGCCGCAGGTCAAGGACGGCTTCGAGTTTCGCATGCCAGCCGTCGTCGTCGGCCTTTGGCAGCCCGGACTCCACACCGAGCTCGGAAGCAACACCCGCCAGCGAGGAACGGTAAGCGTCAAGCTCATCGGCGGCCGGCCGGAAGTCATCAGGGACAAACAGGTTCACACCCAACGGCCCATTCGTCAGCTGCTGCGCCTGCTCAAGCTGGCCCGCCAGGTCCTCTGCCGTGCGGTACCCCGCGGCGAGGAACCCGAGGCCGCCGGCGTTTGTGACCGCTGCTGCGAGTTCCGGCGTGGACGGCCCTCCGGCCATCGGCGCGCCGACGATCGGCCGGTCGAGATCTCGCAGGTCAAACACGGCGCTCCTTCGCTTGGTCCTGCACGCGCCCTCGGGCTTTGCCCACCAACCTACAGGTGCGTTGGCGCGAACAGCCTCAGCAGGGTCTCGACGACGACGACGTTCGGCCCTTCCGCTGCGAAGCTCGCCTCGAGTGCCTTCCGCACATCCTCCGGCGCTACCCGGACCGCGGGAACACCGAATGATTCGGCGAGCTTCACGAAGTCGGGACGGGTCAGCTCGGTGGCGGTTGCCTTACCGAAAGCACCCTCCATGTACTCGCGGAGAATGCCGTACCCACCGTCGTCGACAATCAGCCAGGTGACCGGGAGGTTGTGCTGGCGTGCAGTAGCCAGTTCCGCGATCGAGTACATGGCCGAGCCGTCGCCGGACACGGCCAGCACACGGGCCGGCTGACCCTTGGACGCCAGGCCGACGGCGCCGCCGATCGCCCCCGGGAATCCGTAGCCCAGACCGCCGGCGCCCTGCGCCGAGTGGAATTGTCCGTCCCGTGAGTCCCAGCAGCTCCACGCCCAGTAGGCGGCGATGGTCATGTCCCAGAACGTCTGCATGTCCGACGGCGCAGCCTCGCGGATGTCGTCCATGAACTTGCGTTCCTTGCCAAGATCCTGGGCGTCGAGCCGCGCCCGGACCTTGGCGAGCGTTTCGGCGACAAGCTTGCGGGGATCGTACTCCCCGGTCCGGGGCTCGACGGCGGTCAACGCGTCATCGAGCGAGGCAAGCGCCTGCCCGGCGTCGGCACGGATACCGAGCGCGGGCCGGTTGGATTCGAGAACGCGAGGTTCGGCGTCGATCTGGATGATCCGGCCGCGCGGCTCAAGGGTGAAGTAGTTGGAGGTGACCTCGCCGAGCGAAGACCCAATCACAAGGAGGACGTCCGCATCCTCGAGAACCTCCGTCACATAGCGGTCCTCAACCCAGGACTGAAGCGACAGCTCGTGGTTCCACGGAAATGCGCCGTTACCGCCGGGCGAGCACAGCACCGGAGCGTCCAGCTTCTCGGCGATGGACAGCAGCCACTTCTCGGCACGCCCGCGACGGGCGCCTCCACCGGCCACAATCGCCGGCCGCTTGGACTCCGAAAGCCACTTGACTGCTTCCCGGACCAGTTCCACCCGGGGCGGGTTGTCGAAGGGTTCGGCGAGCGCATCCTCCACCTGCGGGACCACGATTGAATCCAGCAGCACGTTCTGCGGGACCTCGACCCACACCGGGCCCTGCGGCGAGGACACAGCTTCGGTCCAGGCGTCCTGGATCGCAGATGGGATACCGGAGGCGTGCTGGATCAACCGCTGGCTCTTCGTGACGTTCGCGGCGGAGGCCTTCTGGTCATCGAGCTGGTGCAGCATTCCCTTGCGGCGGGCGCCGAGGCCCTCAAGCGGGATCTGGCTGGCGATGACCACCATCGGCACACCCGTGGCGTAGGCCTCTTGAAGGCCGGCGAGGGAGGTCAGCGCACCCGGCCCGGTGGACAGGAAGAGCACGCCAACCTCGCCGGTGGCACGGGAAAAACCGTCAGCCGCGAACGCGCTGTTGTTCTCCACGCGGCTGGACACGAACTCAAGGTCCGAGCGGGATAGCGCGTCGAACAGCCCGAGCGCATGCTGGCCCGGGATGCCGAACACAGTGGTTGCACCCAGCGCGCTGAGCGTCTCGACGACGAGATCGCCGCCGTTGCGCTGACCCGTGACCGGATGAGGGGGTACTGTGGCGTCGCTGTCGGTGGACTGCATCAGCCCTCCTTTCGGGTGGAGATTTCGTCGGCCATGAGGCTTACCAGGTCATACGCTACGTGGGATGCGGCGACGCCGGTGATCTCGGCGTGGTCATAGGCGGGGGCAACTTCGACGACGTCGGCGCCCACCAGGTTCATGCCGCGCAGGCCGCGGAGAATCTCCAACAGTTCCCGGCTGGTGATTCCACCCGCTTCCGGGGTACCGGTACCGGGGGCGTGTGCGGGGTCGAGCACGTCGATGTCGATGGACACGTAGAGCGGACGGTTCCCGATCCGGTCGCGCAGCTTGGCAACGGTCTCGTCGACACCCTGCCGGAAGACGTCGGAGGAGGTCACGATGCCGAAGCCGAAGCGGCGGTCATCCTCTAGGTCCTTCACGCCGTAGAGCGGCCCGCGGGTTCCGACATGCGAAATGGCTTCGGTGTCGAGAATCCCTTCCTCCACAGCCCGGCGGAAAGGCGTGCCGTGCGTGTACTCGGCGCCGAAATACGTGTCCCAGGTATCCAGGTGTGCGTCGAAGTGCAGCAATGCAACCGGCTCGCCCGCACGCTGGGATGCCGCGCGAAGCAAGGGAAGTGCGATCGTGTGGTCACCGCCGAGCGTGACCAGGCGGGCGCCGTCGTTCGTCAGGTCCAGCGCATTCTGCTGGACAGTTTCAATGGCCTCGTTGATGTTGAACGGGTTGACCGCCATGTCGCCGGCGTCCGCGACCTGCACCCGTTCGAAGGGGGAGATGTCCAGCGCGGGGTTATAGGGGCGCAGCAGCCGGGAAGCCTCACGTACGTGGTTGGAGCCGAACCGCGCGCCCGGGCGGTAGGATACCCCCGAGTCAAAAGGCACACCGACGACGGCGATATCCGCGCGCTCCACCTGGTCAATACGCGGGAGCCGCGCAAAAGTGGCTGCACCGGCATAGCGGGGAATGCGGGACGAATCGATCGGGCCCAGGTGCCCACCGGCGGTTACGCGCAGTTCTTCCATGTACTTCTTCTCCCTTGACTCCCCAAAACCGCGAGCTCTGTTCAGCACACGGAGTTGCCTAATAGGCATCAACTGTTTTGCGTAAGGCTAATTTGTGGCGAGGGTCTCAGTCAAGGCCGGATTACACAGCGCGTGCCTTCCGTAGCCCTGGCGTGCACAATTACTCCCACGAGGCCTTCAAGGAGCGCGCATGACCTACGTTCGAGATCCGCGAGTCGACACCTACATCAACGGCCTGCCCGAGTGGCAGCAGGCCGTGTGCCGCGAGGTCCGCGATCTGGTCCACGCGGCCGATCCTGCGGTAGAGGAAACAATCAAGCGGACAGTCCAGCCCTACTTCGTCCTCCGGGGCAACATCTGTGCTTTCCTCACCACGAAGGACCACCTCAACGTCTTCCTGTACGACGGCGCGATGGTGCCCGATCCTGAAGGGATCATCACCGCGGGTCACGAGAACAAGACCGCTCGGACCGTCGCCTTCTACGAAGGCGACGAGGTGAATGCGCCGGCGCTCCTGGCGATGTTCAGGCAGGTCATTGCGAACAACCGGGCCGGCGGCTGGCGCAAGCTGAAAGGGGCCGGCAACTAAGCCTGTTTGCCGATCCGCGCCTCAGCCGGGATCAGCGGCTTGTCCGCCCGCGCCCTGATCTGCTGCACTGCCCAGGAATTGCCGTCCGGATCGTCGAAGCCAAAGAAGGTGCCGCCGTCGCGCTCGTCAAAGACCGTGATGTCGCTGACTTTCACACCCTTGCCGAGCAGCTCTTGCCTCGCTGCGTGCGCATCGGCAACCACAAGCTGCAGTCCTTTCAGCGTTCCGGGCTTCATCGCGTCCATCCCCGGACCATTGCCGAAGACGATGGAGCAGCCGGACCCCGGCGGCGTCAGTTGCGTAAAGTGCATGCCGCCGGCTTCGGTCTCATGGTCCAGGTTGAAGCCGAGCTTGTCACGGTAGAACTCGACCGAGCCTCTGATGTCGCTGACCGGAACAACCACTACCTCAAGCGTCCAATCCATCCCTGCTCCTCCTCGTTGAGAATGTCCGGTCAGGGTACCGCGGCGTGCTCGAATGCGTATAGCCGATCGCTTCCCGGATTGGAAGATCAGCGCGGCATACAAAGCATGCTTATGGCTTACTCTTGTTCCAAGTGAACCCGCAATTGCAAGGAGGTGCAGCATGGCCACCGCGTTGGAGCCTCGCGGGAAGAGGCGCATCAAGCGTCCCCGCTGGATCAAGGAGCCGTTCAACCGGGAGGCTCGGGCGGGCTATCTGTTCATCCTTCCCTGGATCATCGGGTTCCTTGTCTTCACCCTTGGCGCCATGATCTACAGCCTGGTCATCTCCTTCACCAACTACGATCTGTCAACCAATACGGCAGCTCCCGTGGGCTTCAGCAACTATGAGCGCCTCCTGGAAGACCCTAAAGTGATGACCTCACTGGGCAACACCCTGTACTACGCTGTCCTGTCAGTCCCACTCGAGATCTGCTTCGCGCTCCTGCTCGCCTACCTGCTGCACCGGATCCCCGACCGCGGAGCCGGCGTATTCCGGGTCATCTACTACCTTCCCAAAATGACCCCCTCGGTAGCAGCCGCTTCCATCTTCCTGCTGCTCCTGAACGGCAACTCGGGCGCAATCAACACTTTCCTGGGTTGGTTCGGCATCGACGGGCCGCAATGGCTGATCGACCCAACCTGGATGAAGCCCTCGATCATCCTCATCGGCTTGTGGAGCGTCAGCGGGACCATGCTCATCCTGTTGGCGGCGCTCAAGAACGTCCCGAAAGACCTGTATGAAGCAGCAGCGCTCGACGGCGCGGGAGCCGTGCGGCAGTTCTTCAGCGTGACCGTGCCGATGATCTCGAACGCACTGTTCTTCTGCACCATTGTGCTGACCATCGCGGCGCTCCAGATCTTCGATCAGGCCTTCCTGCTGTTCTACCGCGACACCACCAACGCCGCTCCCGACGCCGCCCTCTTTGTCGGCGTCTACCTGTTCCAGCAGGCGTTCCAGCAATTCAATATGGGCTTCGCCGCGGCGATAGCCTGGCTGCTCTTCGTGATCATCCTCCTGGTCACGGTGGTCCAGGTTCGGTTCGGGAACAAGCTCGTCTACTACGAAGGGGGTAGGAGCTGATGGCATCCGTCGTCAATTCGCAGCCGCAGGCGCTCGCTGAGTCCAATCCGGACAACAGGTCCGCTGCGGCAAAATCCCGAACCTCCCCCTGGTACAAACCGCGCGGCATCATTGGGCAGACAGTGCTCTGGGCCCTCCTCATCGGGTTCTCCATCCTCTTCCTGTACCCCTTCGTCTGGCTGCTCTCAGCCACGTTCAAACCACGGGAAGACGTCTTCGACAACCGCCTGATCCCCGAAACCTGGGTCTTCGACAACTACGTGCAGGTCTGGGAACAACTCCCGCTACTCTCCTGGCTGGGCAACAGTTTCACCATCGCACTGCTGGCCGCCGGCCTGGTGACCATCTCGAGCTCGATCGTGGCCTTCGGCTTCGCGTACTTCCGGTTCCCGTTCCGCAACCTCCTGTTCGGGCTGGTGCTCGGCACCATGATGCTGCCCGGAGCCGTGACGCTCATTCCCCAGTACCTGATCTGGAAGGACCTGGGCTTCCTCGGCACCAACGTTCCGCTGTGGGGCGCAAACCTGTTTGGGTCAGCCTTCTACATCTTCCTTCAGCGCCAGTTCTTCCTCGGGCTACCGCGGGACATCTTCGAGGCCGCCCGCATTGACGGCTGCAGTTACTTCGGACTGTTTCGGCGCATTGCACTGCCGCTGTCCATACCGTCATTCATCATCGTGTTCGTCTTTGAGTTCCAGGCCAGCTGGACCAACCTGCAGGCGCCGCTGGTGTACCTGAATTTCGGACAGCCCTCTGAGTACACGGTCCCGCTCGGCATCTCCTATGCAATGTCCCTGTTCAGTCCCACCTCGGGCGGAGAGGCGGATTACCAGTACGTCATGACGGCGGCGCTGCTGGTCACGCTGCCGATGCTGATCCTGTTCGCGATCGGGCAACGCTACTTCATCGAGGGGCTCGCAGGGCAGGGGCGCAAGGGCTGATTGACCCACACGCTGCGCGACCGATGGAACCCCGGCTTTGCCCATCTCGACGGCGGCAGCTTGAAATTTCAGCCCGAAACCACCCGGGGAGGTCCAACTCCGTCACCGGTTGGCGATCTCAAAGTGTTCGAGGATGTTAGCGCGGGAAACATCGTGGAACGGTCCGGCGAGCTCGCACGCACCCTGCACAGGACGTGGAAGGTGCTTGAGCTGAGCACTCAGAACGGAACCATCCATGTGGCAGCTCGCGAGGCCGCCCTGGATCTCATCAGCACCGGATCCGCGTAGCGCGGCCCAATGCCACCGAAGGGGCCGCCGTCGTCGTCATCAAACGAGGAAAGCGGGCCGGCGAAAGCCAGCCCGCTTAGCCGTAGAAGCTACTGCGCGGCTGCTGTTGCCTGTTCGTAGACCAGCATCGCCGCGGCCTGGGCGTCACCGAGTGCTTGCTCGATGGTCTTGTCACCGGACATCGCCGGGGCAATCGCATTCTGCAGTTCCGTCTGGATTTCGAGGCCCGCCGGTGACGAACCCAGAGAGACGCCGTTCTCCAGTCCCTGATAGTAGGAGTCGATCAACTCGTCAAAGCCTTCGAGACCCGAAGGCTCCAGGAACTCCTCCTGAATCATCTGGTCCGCGGTCTGGGAGCCCGTGAAGATGCCCGTGAAGACCTTGCCGGGCGCTTCCTCGATCGATTGCATCCGGGCTTCTGCGGCTGCCCTCCACGCTTCGTCGGAGGTGTTCGCCACCGCCCACTTGCACGCCGCGGCCTTGTTCTTGGCCCCGGTGGGAATCACGTAGGACTGGCCGCTGGCGGCCGCCATCGGCTCGCCGTCCTGGTTCCGCAACGGCACACCGGAAATTTCGAGCTCGTTCGCGAAATCAGCAAGCACGTTGGGGTACCACTGGGCGTACAACCCGGCACCAACCTGGTCAGTGACGAACTGATTGTCCGCGCCGAAGAAATCCCAGGTCTGGCCGAAGCTGTAGGCAGCCTCATAGCCGCCCTGCGCGTCGTAGATTTCCTTCAGCCAGGTCAGCGCTTCGATGTTCGCAGGATTATCCAGCGTGGGCTTGCCTTCCCCGTCCATGATCGCGCCGCCGAAGGCGAGGAACCAGATGTGCGCCTGGGCCGGCAACTGCGGATCGAAGCCCAGGCGGGTCGGGTTCTCGCCGTCGGACTCATACATGGCTTCCGCAGCTTCGAGGACGGCTTCCGGGTTGGACGTATCGAGGTCTTCGGGGGTGACGCCTGCCTCTTCCATGACGCGGGTGTTCATGATGATGGCCCATGGCTGCCAGAACTGGGGGATGCCGTAAATTTGTCCGTCATACGTGACGTCGCCGAGCACCGCCGGGTAGTAGTGCTCCTCGGCATTCACACCCTGCGCGGTGAAGCACTCGTCCACGGGTTCGACGAGTCCCTTGGCCGCATAGGTTGCAACAAATTGCCGGTCCATCAGCGTCAGGTCCGGAAGGGTGCCGCTGGCAGCCTGGGCAGCGAAGCGCTGCGGGTCAAAGTCGCTTTCGTTGATCGTGACTTCCACACCGTCTTCTTCGAGGGCAGCTGTCGCGAAGTCCGCGCGGGAGGTGGCAACCTCGTCACCGAGGGTGAAGCCGCCGGCCGATAAGGCGCCTGAGATCTCTGCCCCGTAGTCCACTTCTTCACCGGAGTCGGCTGGCCCGCCGCCTCCACCGCACGCGGTCGCGGTCAAGGCAATGACCGTAGCAGCGGCAAGTGACGCCGCAGTCCGAGAAGTCTTCATAGCTTCAGTCCCTTCACAAGCTCTTCCGCCGACACAGGCGCGCGGATCGTTGAGGCGTGGAGGCTTTCAGCGGACTTTCGACGCCGGCCACAAGCCTTTTCGATCGCACCCGGACGCCGGTCCCTGTATAGACCGCCGTCTTCGATCAGTATTCCATAAGCCAGCTTGGTATCCCGGTAACGATTAGAGCGTCAAACCGCGTCAACCCCCGGATGCCGCCGGGACCAGCGTCCACAGGATCACGGCTTCCTCATCCGATGGGTTGACCCAGGTGTGCGGCTCCCGGCCGGGGAAAGTGACGGTATCCCCCGCCTCCATCTCGTACCGCGCGTTCGAGAAGATCAGTTCAAAGCGGCCCGCAACGATATGCAGCGTCTCCACTTCGCAGTCCACGGAGTACAACTCAGCTTCGCCTCGCCCGTAAGGCTCGACGACGGCGCGGATCATCTGGAGCCGGCGTTCAGACCGCGCGGTCATGAGCCGTTCATTGATCCCTTCCCCGCCGAGGCTGATCTTCGGCGCCTCGCCAAGCCGGGTGAGGTGCGTTTCAGGGACGGTGAACAGGTCGCCGATTGAGATGGAGAGGACCTGGCACAGGGTCACGAGCGAAGCGACTGACGGCGAGGTCAGGTCCCGCTCCACCCTGCTGAGGAATCCCTTGGTCAGCCCGGTGGAGTCCGCCACCTGCTCGATCGTCATGCGCTGCGCCTGACGGGCAGAACGAATCCGCGAACCTATCGCAACGGGTGCGTTGCTTGGTTCGACTGGCAGAGCCTTCATCTTTGGTCCTTCCGGAGGCTGAATCACGAGCATACCGACGTGCTCCCAAGACTCACACTTGACCTGTTAGTTCCATCACAACTAGCCTACAGGGAAACATCTGTTGCCTATAGGTGAATCTTCCCCCAACGGAAATAGCAGGAGAACCATGGAATTTCTCAATGTCGCCATCGTGGCGCTGTATCTGGCTTCGATGCTCGCGTTCGGCTGGTGGGGCAAGTCGCGTACCAAGAACACCAGCGACTACCTGGTGGCTGGCCGACGCCTCGGTCCGTTCCTCTACACCGGCACCATGGCCGCCGTCGTCCTGGGAGGCGCTTCCACCGTGGGAGGCGTGGGGCTCGGATACCAGTTCGGCATTTCCGGGATGTGGCTCGTGGTCGCAATCGGCACCGGCGTGCTCGTGCTCAGTCTCTTCTTCGCACCGACCATCCAGCGCCTGAAGATCTACACGGTCTCCCAGATGCTCACCCTCCGCTACGGCCACGAGGCAACCAAGGTGGCCGGCATCGTCATGCTCGCCTA
Organism: Arthrobacter pigmenti; assembly: GCF_011927905.1. NCBI lineage: Bacteria > Bacillati > Actinomycetota > Actinomycetes > Micrococcales > Micrococcaceae > Arthrobacter > Arthrobacter pigmenti. The sequence continues at coordinate 462,085 of NZ_JAATJL010000001.1, read as the reverse complement.
CACGGTGGTGCTGTGCGCAACGTCCACCGGCGCCTACGCGACCATCTTCGTGGTGCTGTTCGGACTGGAGCGCTGGGTAGCCATCGCGCTCGGCGGCGTCATCGTTCTGATCTACTCGACCGTGGGCGGCATGTGGTCCATCACCCTGGCCGACATGGCCCAGTTCATCATCAAGACCATCGGGGTCTTCGCCCTCATGCTTCCCTTCTCGCTGTCCGCGGCCGGCGGTTTCGACGGAATCCGGGAACGCGCGGGCGAGGAATTCTTCAGCATCACCGGCATCGGTGCGCAGTCGATCATCACCTACTTCGTTGTCTACACGCTCGGGCTGCTCATCGGTCAGGACATTTGGCAGCGCGTGTTCACCTCGAAGACTCCCGGCGTGGCTCGTTGGGGCGGCACCACGGCGGGCATCTACTGCATCCTTTACGGCGTGGCCGGCGCGATGATCGGCATGGCCGCCAGCGTCCTCCTGCCCGTCCTTGAGAACACCGACGACGTGTACGCGCAGGTTGCCATCGAGATTCTCCCCATCGGCATCGGCGGCCTGGTCCTCGCAGCAGCCGTCGCGGCCATGATGTCCACCGCGTCCGGTGCGCTCATCGCGGCGGCGACGGTGGCCAGCGCCGACGTCGTTCCCTTTGTACGGAGCTGGCGTCGCCACGGCCTGCGAGGCGGCGCGGCGGTGGCAGGCCAGGGGAGCAAGGAGGAGAACCCCGGGCACGACGTCGCGGGCAACCGTCTCTGGGTGCTCGGTCTTGGCCTGCTCGCGGTGGCGGTCGCGATCGTGCTGAATGACGTCGTCGTAGCCCTCACCATCGCCTACGACATCCTGGTGGGCGGCCTCCTGGTCGCCATCCTCGGCGGCCTCGTGTGGAAGCGGGGAACCGGACCGGGCGCCGCCGTGTCGATGGTTGCGGGTTCGGTGGTAACCCTCGGGACGCTGGCGGTCTACGCGGGCTTCAGCATTGGCGACGGGCTGTACGCCAACGAGCCGATCTACTTCGGGCTGATCGCGTCCGCGCTCTCCTACGTGATCGTCTCGCTGTCCACGAAACCTACGGATTCAGCGGTGATGACGGCGTGGAACCGGCGTGTTGCCGGCGACGTCGAGGAGGAAGTGCCCGTCGAGGGCCCGACGACGCCGGTCCGGTAGCAGGTTTTTCACAGAAACTGCCCGCGGGTTCAGGCCTGCCGCTTCGAACCGGCAGCCCTGAACCTACGGGCAGTTTCTACGATTATGATCCCTGCGAGTGCGATGGTCCGCCAACGCTGTCCTGCTCCGCAACGTGGCCCGGGTCCGGTTCCTCGCCCTCAACCTGATCCGGATCTTGTGACGTTTCCTCCGCGTTCCACGCCTTGATCGCTGCCCAGGTCACGGCGGCCAGCGGAACCGAGAGAATGGCACCGACAATTCCGGCCAGGATGGTGCCCGCGGTGAGGGCCAGCAGGATCACCAGCGCGTGGATGTTGAGCGAGCGCCCCATCACCACCGGCTGCAGGAAATTTCCTTCCAGCTGGTTTACGACGACGACGACGATAATCACCATCAGCGCCACGAACGGCCCGTTGGCCACGAGTGCGACCAGCGCGGCCAGAGTCCCGGCAACAGTGGCGCCGACCAGCGGCACGAAGGAACCGATAAACACGATCACGGCCAGCGGCAGGGCAAGCGGAACGCCGAGGACAAACAGCGCGATGCCAATGAACAGTGAATCCACCAACGCAATGATCGCCGTCCCGCGCACGTAACCGCCGAGAACCTCGAGGCTCTTGTGTCCGACGCGCTGCGCCCGGGCCAACCGCTCCCCACGGAAAGCACGCAGCATGAACGCCCAGATCCTGTCGCCATCCTTGAGGAAGAAGAAGAGGATGACCAGCATCAGCGCAAGACCGGTGAGGAACTCACCGGCCGCCGTCAGCCCGGTGAGCGCTGTGTTGCCAAAGGTGGAGCTGGTAACGAAGTCGATGAGCGATTGACGGGCACTCTCAATCTGCTCGGCATCGATGGGAATGGGGCCGGTCTGGATGAAGTCGTAGACCTGCTGGAAACCCTCGTTGGCTCGCTGCGTCAGCTCGTCCAACTGGCTGCGCACCGCGAACACGATGCCGGTGATGACGCCGCCCAGCACAACCAGCAGCAGCAGGAACGAGAACGCGGTGGCCAGGGCACTCGGCCAACCCCTGCGGCGAAGCATGTTGACCAGCGGACTGATCGCCGCGGCGAGGATCAGGGCCAGCAGCAGCGGGATGACCACCAACCGGATCTGGATCAGGCCGAAGATGGACACCACCAGCACGGTGATGAGCAGAAGTATCTGGGCGCTGCGGATGCTCGCCCTTCCCAAGCCGTCTTTCCAGGGGCTGTTCGGCGAGGCCTTGGTGTCGCTTCGGTACTCCACGGGCACGGTTCCTTGCTGTCTGTTGGGGCAGGTCGGTTCCTACCCTACGGGCCGAGACTACAAAGGGAGGAACAAAACGGTGTAGATACCGAGCCCGCCGAGTGCCAAAACCGCACCCGATGTGCACAGAACCGCTGCAACATCCGCTTGGAGACGCCCGCGGATCACTCCGGCCACGCTCCGCGCATACCGCACCCGTTGGCTCAGATAGATACCGAGCGCGGCGGCGAGCGCCGTGAAGACCAGCGTTCCTGCAAACCAGCCGTGAGCCGGAACCCAGCGCAGGAAGAGCAGGCTCGCGCCGACCAGCGCCGTCATGGTTCGCCCCCAGGCCAGCGACGTGCGCTCGGGCTGCAGCCCCGCATCGCGGTTGGTGGTCGTCATTTCAGGCGGCCCGCACCAGCACAAACACAATAACGACGGCGGCAACCACAGTTCCGCCGAGAGCCAGCAGCGGCGCCAGGAACGGCAAAGGCAGCGGCGAGCCGTGGCGCATGGCCCGCTCGACGTTGAGCCACCGGAAGCATGCGACCGCGGCAATGATCATGGCGAGCAGGAGCAGCAGGACGGCCAGCGTGGTCCGCAGCGCGGGCACGAAGATGTCAGCTGTAAAGGCTTCGACGGCGATGCCTCCCGCCATAAGCGCAAGGGAGGTGCGGATCCAGGCGAGGAAGGTGCGCTCATTGGCGAGGGTGAACCGTGGGTCGGGTTCGCTGCCGCCGCGCAGAAGGCGCCGAGCGAGGGCGCTGCGACCGCCGTCGTCGTCGTTCGGTGTTGATTCCACAGTCAACAGCGTAGCGCCGGGACTTCAGCGGCCGGGCACCCCTGACCGATCCGGTAGGATGGGCTTTTGCGAAGGGGAGTAGCTCCGGGGCGTGACGCTCCGAGGCCTGTCGACATACTGGCACTCAGCGATGAGGCCCGGCAGTCCACCGCGTAGGCGGCGAGCGAGACCTTCGGCCATGCATTCGTTAATGGCCGGAGCCCCAAGACGCCCTGGCCATGGAAGATCAGGAGCCGTCCGTGACGCCCCAGGAAACCCGCACCCCCGCTGACATCAGGCGTTGGCGGCAGTATCTGGCCGACGAGCGCGCTGAAGCCGCGACCTACCGCTACCTTGCGCGCAAACGGACCGGCGAAGAGCACGAGATCCTCCTTGCACTCGCACAGGCTGAAGGCCGGCACGAACAGCACTGGCTGAAGCTGCTGGGCGACGACGCCGGTAAGCCTGCCCGCCCGTCGCTCCGCAACCGGGTCCTCGGGTTCCTTGCCCGCCGCTTCGGGTCCGTTTTCGTGCTTGCGCTTGCCCAGCGTGCGGAGGGCCGCTCGCCCTACGCGGCGGATCCGTTTGCCACCAACGCCATGGCCGCCGATGAGCAGATCCACGAGGAGGTGGTCCGCGGGCTCGCCACGAGGGGCCGCAACCGTCTCTCCGGGAATTTCCGTGCGGCGGTTTTCGGCGCGAATGACGGCCTGGTGAGCAACCTGGCACTGGTCATGGGCATCGGTGCCACAGGCGTTTCGAGCGCGTTCGTCCTGTTCAGCGGTCTCGCCGGGCTGCTTGCCGGGGCATTGTCGATGGGGGCCGGCGAGTACGTGTCGGTGCGGTCGCAGCGGGAGCTGCTCGCGGCGTCACGCCCCACCCAGGTCACGCTTACCGCGGCCAAGGAACTGGACATCGACGCCAACGAGTTGGTGCTCGTGTACCGGGCGCGGGGTATGTCCCTCGAAGCCGCCGAACACCGCGCCGCCGAACGGATGGGCCGGTTCACCTGTGACTGCGATCCGAGCCTTTCCCTCCAACCCGAGCGCATGGAGCAGCAGGACGATCACGAAACCGTCGGAAACGCAGTGGGAGCAGCCGGAGCGAGCTTCTGCTTCTTCGCCTCCGGGGCGCTGATCCCTGTGCTCCCCTACCTGTTCGGCCTGACCGGCGTTGCCGCCGTCGTCGTCGCCTGCACCCTGGTGGGCCTGGCGCTGTTGGGGACGGGCGCCGTCGTCGGGCTCCTCTCCGGCGCGTCGCCGTTCAAGCGGGCGCTGCGGCAGCTGGCCATCGGACTCGGCGCTGCCGCAGCGACCTACCTGCTGGGACTGGTGTTCGGGGTGTCAGTGGCGTAACTCAGGCGTCCTGCGCTGTGCACGTAAGCAACGGAACCGTTTACTCACCGCGCTCGGGGCTGCGTTGATGGCGCGGCGGATGCGTGAAGGCAATGGATCCGCAGGTCGCGTGCAACCGGCTATTCCCCCGAAGTCCCGTGCACGACGTCGGCCGCATCCGTTGAGCGGTCCGCCACCGTGGTGGGCGCCTCGAGATGCACGGCGCCCGACGGCAGGATTCCCGCGCCACCATGCCGCTCCAGCACGCGCCACTGCGCCGCGATGTCCTCGCCCGCATGGTTGGACGGCAGCTCGTCCCAGAAGTCGAAGCCGCCGCATTCAACGAGCGCCGCGCGGTCGAAGATGACGCATCCGCCCACCCACGCGATTTTGTAGAGCCGCCAGCCGGAGCTCGGAATGTCCATGCCGGCGGCGGCATGGGTCAGGTTGGCGGCATTATGCAGCCGCCAACGCTGAAATGCGGGCTCCTCCTGACGGACGCGTTCGGGTTTCACGCCGCCCTCCCACAGTTCGAGCGGCTCCAACTCGTGCTCCCGATAATCATCGAGGTAGGACAGCCCTTGTACGGCGGCGCCCACAAACCCGCACCCGGCTGACGCCAACGCCTCGGACATGCGGCGCAGCATGTCCGGCTCCAGCCAGACGTCGCTGTCAAGGAAAAGAACCTGCGCGCAGCGGGACTGATCCAGAAGGAACTGCCGCTGCTGCGCCATGCCGCGTCTAGGAAGGTTGCGCTCAAGCTGCACCTCACGGCCCTGTGCCTGCAGCACTCGCACCATCGCCGACACCGAGGGCGACTCCCAGACAGGCACATCCTCAGTTTGGTCGCTGATGATCACGCGGAACGACGGCGAGTCCTGGCCCGCAAGCCCGGCCAGCGTCACGGCGAGCTCCGCGGGCCTGCCGAACGCGGGAATCAGCACGTCCAGCTCCGCATCGAGAGGCGGAGCCGCCCGCCCCCACTGCCCGGACCCTCGACGGCTCATGACGCTGCGGAGGGAAGCGTCCGGATCTTCTCGACGACCGCCGTCGTCGAATGTTCGGGCACGTAATCGAGGATGCGCACCACTCCCCCGAAGCGTTCAACCACCGGCGCCTCCTCGAGCATCTGCGAGGAGTAGTCACCGCCCTTCGCGTAGATGTCCGGCCGCAGCGCTTCAATCAGCGGAACGGGTGTGTCGGTATCGAAGACCGTCACAAAATCCACGCAGCTCAGTGATGCGATGACGCCGGCGCGGTCGGCGATACCGTTGATCGGCCGGTCCGCGCCCTTGAGGCGCCGCACTGATTCGTCGCCGTTCAGTGCCACCACCAGGACGTCGCCCAGCTGCTTCGCCTGGGTCAGGTAGCGGGTGTGACCGCGGTGCAGTACGTCGAAGCACCCGTTGGTCAGCACAATCCGGCGGCCCTGGTCCCGGTGTTCGGCAACCCGCCGCAGCAGTTCATCGAGCGATAGCGCCGCCGCAGAAAGCCCGCCGAGGTACTCCGTGAGATCCGCGGTTGAGCACACCGAGGTGCCCGGACGCCCGACGACGACGTCCGCCGCCGCCTGCGCCAGGTCCAGCGACGTGGTCATCGGCATGCCCGCTGCCCGTGCCGCGGTCAGGCAGGCGACGAAGGTGTCCCCCGCACCCGAGGCCTGCTTCTCCGACGCCGGCCTCGCCCAGGTCCGGTGCCCCTGGCCGTCCGCCGAGAGCAGCACAGTCCCGTCCCGGTCCAGGGTCACGACGACGGCGCCCGCCCCCGTAGCGTCGAAAAGCTCGCCACAACGCTCGGTGACCACGCCGCTTCGGTCCCTCACCCCGCTGAAACTGGCGTTCAGGAGTCTGGCCGCTTCCTGCGCGTTCGGGGTCACGATGTCCGGGGCAAGTTCCGCCCACGGACGCGGATCGTGGGCGTCCACCACGGTGAGTGCCTCCCCGATGTGCGTCGCGAGCGCTTTCCGCACGCTCGTCTCCAGCGCACCGGAGCCGTAATCACAGACGACGACGGCGGCGCTCCCCGCCAGCGCGTCCGGCACCGCCGCTGCCAGTGCGGCGATCGCGGCCGCAGTCGGTGTGCCGTCGCGGTCATCGAGGCGCAGCATCACCTGGTCGCCTCCAATGATGCGGTACTTGGTTGTTGTGCGGATCCCGTCCGTGGCGAGGAGAGCGGAGGTGTCCACCCCGGCGTCGTCCAGCAGGCTGCGGAGGCGGCCGCCGGCGTCGTCGTTGCCCACCAGCCCTACCAGCCGTACCCGGGCGCCCAAGGCGGCGAGGTTCATGGCGGTGTTCGCGGCGCCTCCCGGCGCATACTCCCGGCGCTGCACGTCCACTACGGGAGCGGGCGCTTCACGACAGAAACGTTCAATGCTTCCGCTCCACCAACCGTCCAGGATCACGTCGCCCACAACCGTGACAAGGGGTGCGGACTCCGCCAGCGCGACGGGCACCCACTCGGCCAGGCCGCGCGCCTCACTCAGCTCACTCATGGGGCAGCCCGTCCGGGTGCCTGGAGGTGCACCACCTTCACCCGCGTGAACTCGTCCAGCAGCTCTGGGCCGTAACCGAATCCCTGGCCGCTCTCCCCGCGGGGCTGCGCTGAGCCGCCGGGCGCGCCGCCGAAGACCGCGTTGACCTTGACCGTCCCGACCTGAAGCGCCGCGATAGCCTGCTGGGCGTGTTCGATGTTCGCGGTGAGGACGTTCGCGGCCAGGCCGTACTTCCCGGAGGCGGCCAGTTTGAGGCCCTCATCAAAACTGCCCACACGGGTTACCGGCGCCACCGGACCGAACGTTTCCTCGGCCATGATCTCCATCTGCCCAGTGCAGTTCAGCAGGACAGTCGCGGGGTAGTACGCGCCGGGCCGGTCCGGAACGGAGCCGCCTTCAGCCGCTTCGGCTCCCATGCGGATGGCGCCATCGACCTGACTTGCGACCGCCTCCCGCATCCGGCGGTCCACCAGAGGCGGGAACGTCCCGGAGGCGTTTCGCTGGCGTGCCTCCCGGGTGAGCGCTTCGCAGAAGTCATCGGCGATTGCCTCGTGCACGTAGATCCGTTCGACGGCCGTGCAGATCTGCCCGACGTTGCTGAAGGCCCCGATAGCCGCCTGTTCCGCTGCCCAGGCCGGGTCGACGTCGTCGTCAATCAACAGCGGATCATTGCCGCCGTTCTCCCTGAGCACGTGCGCGCCGGTAAGCACGGCGGCGCGCGCGATCCGCGCGCCCGTCGCGCTGGAACCCACGTGCGCGTACACGTCGATACCGGCCTCCATGGTAATCATGGTGCCAACCTCCGGGCCGCCGGTGAGGGTGGTCAGCACCCCCGGCGGGAAACACGGCGAGAGCAGTTCGCCGAGGAGCCGCCCGACGTGCGGACAGCGCTCGCTGGGCTTGTGGAGGACGGTGTTGCCGGTGACCAGTGCCGCGCCAAGCAGACCCGCCGCCACGGCCACCGGGTCGTTCCAGGGTGTGAGGACGGCGGCCACTCCGCGGGGTTCGGCCACGGTGTAATCGGCGGCGAGGGCCGAGCCGCGCAGGCTGTGGCCGCGATGCAATGGGCCGAGTTCGGCGTACTGCTCCAGCGTCCCCGCGCCGGCTTCAATCCCGGCGAGCGCTTCATCAACGGGTCGTCCGGTTTCCCGGCTGTTCAGGTCGGCGAGCCGATCAGCGCCGTCGCGAAGCGCACCCGCGGCAGCGCGCACGGAAGCCGCCCGTTCCGCGGGGTCAACCGCGGCCCACTGTTCCTGCACACCCCTGGCAAGCTGCACCGCCAGGGCAACCTGCTCCCGGCTGGCGGACTCGACCGTGCCAACCTCGCTGCCGTCCCGGGGATCAACGATGGTGAAGGTGGCTTCGTCTGCTGGGGCGATCGTGTGGGGCTCGCTTGTCATTGCGCTCCTTGTAACTGGCGGGTGTAACCTCCGTGCCAGAGAAGTACCCAGGAGCGCCGCGGTTTACACAGGTCGACGGCGAAAAGCGTGCTCAGCCTTCCTGTGCCGTCGCCGAATGCTCCGCGCCGACCGGCTTCGACTCAGGTGATCCCCGTTGCCGGAGGTAGATCGACAGGACAGCCATGCTGCCGACGGCCAGGAATTCCGATTGCCAGTTCTGCAGGGTGCGGTTCCAGAATTCGGGTGAGCCGAGGTACTCCGCGAAGCCATACGGGTCCTGCAGGTTGGCCAGCTGCTCCTCGTTGAAGGCGACCCGCCCGGCGAGGTACTGCACCAGCCAGGACAGCAGGAAGATCAGGCCCATGACTATGCCGAGCGAACGCGAGAAGACAGCTAGCCGCCAACCGCCGGCTTTCGCCCACTCTGGGGACTTCGCTTCGGCGTACTTGCCGACCTTCTGTTCCTCGTCGGATTCCCTGCCTGTCTTGTCCAGCTCCTTCGATTCGGGTGACCCCTTCTGAACGAACCAGACGGTCGCGAAGATATAGAGCAGAAACTGAAGGTACTCGGACTGCCAGTTCTCCGAAACATCCACCGCGAACGCAGACGAGGTGAGGTAGCGGCCCAGCCCGATCTGATCGAGGCCGCTCGCCACCTGCTGCTCGTTATACAGTGCGACGCCCGTGAGGGCCTGCCCGATCAGGGCGAGCAGGAAAATAACGCCGAAGAAGATACTGAGGCTGTTGTTGCGGATGGTCCCGCGCACGCTGCTCACCGTTGCATCACCGCGAGGACCACCATGTAGATCAGGCCCGCGCTGATGAGCGTCAGGTAAGAGATGAACATGCCACGCATTCTCAGTCCCCCTTTACTTCGCAGTCATAGGGCCGGTCTCCGCGCGGCGTGCAGCCCGCGGCGATCACCAGCCAGTCTTGCCCGCTTTCGGTCAGGAAGAGCGCATCATCGGGAAACTTCACCTGTGCGTTGCGCCCGTAAACCTCGACGACGGCGGGATCACCCGCTGCCTCCAGGTCCACTTCGCTGAGCGCATCCGGGCAGGACGCCTGTGACGTCGATTCGAGCTCCTCCACGGTTGTCGGGGCGAGCAACCCGCAGGCCGCCTCTGTATCACCGCCGGCGATCGCTTCCTGGAACTGGGCGGCGGTATCTCGCGCCCCGTCAGCGGAGCTGCCGCAGCCGGTCAGCGACAGAACCGTCAGACCGACGACGACGGCGCGCGGGCGCGTCAGCTTGCTTCGTTTAGTTGTCACATCTGTTGACTTTACCGACGGGCGTCTGCTCCGGTGACAGGCTCGCTGCGCAAGCTGCCGGGGTCATCGCTTGGCCGGATTTCGATGCGGCCATTCACGGTGCGAACCTCGAAGGTACGTTGCGGGCGGGTTGCCGGTCCCCTCGCGACCTGCCCGTCCGTCAACTGGAACCGGCTGCCGTGCCAGGGACAGACCACGCAGCCGTCCTCGATTGTGCCCTCATGCAGGGGGCCGCCGCGGTGGGTGCAGCGGTCCGACAGGGCACGGATCTCGCCGTTCGCACGGATGAGCAGCACGGCCACACCACCTGCGTCAACGCCGATGGGTTTGTCACTGACCTCGTCCTCACCCGCCACGTCGGTCCAGTCAGCCGGTGGCACCTCGAACGCCGTCGTGTCCGTTCCAACCCCGCGGGCGTAGGCAAGGTGACCGCCCAGCCATCCGGAAGCGGACACTGCGGCCATCCCAAGTGCTGCCGTGACCACTCCGGTGCGACGGGCGTTCCCGCTGCGCGCTATGGAACTGCCAGTGAACAGTGCAATCGCGGTGAGGTTTAACGCTGCATGCACTAGCCCAACCCGGCGTTCAGCGCCCTGCGTGTCTGCCCATTCGCTTAGCCCGGTGAGTACGGTGGGCACCGCCGTGAGGTTCCCCAGGTTGATCAGCCGGCGCGCGGCTGTGCCATCGGAATTGGGCGCCGCTACGTCCAGGTAGAACGCCGACGCCCACGAGCCCAACGGAAGCAGCACGATGATCGGGTGCGCGGGGTGCCCCGTTCCCGTCCCGCTGAGCACGTCCTTGATTGGTCCGGGCTTCAGCCACTTATTCACCAGTCCTGCGACCTTGTCAGCCGGTCCGTCCAGGAACTCCGCGCGCTCCACGCGGTCGATCACGCTTTCAACCACGGTGTTGATGGTGGCAAGTGACATAGCAGCACTCCTTCTCTGGGGTTGGTATGGGCTAGCTGGAGACGTCGTTCTCTATTTCGTCGGCCATGTCGTCAACCTTCTCCGGCCGCAGGTGCACTCCGGCTTCGTCGAGCCGTTCCTCCAGAACGTGCGCGACGTCGTCTTCCACGTGTCCGAGGCGGATTTCCGCTCGCACGTCCTCTGCAACGTCATTGACGGTGGCCTCTTCGTCCGCCTGCGATATGTCGTCATTCACGGTTTCGGGGTTCTCCTGCGCAGCCATTGCTGCCTCCTTCGCTCAGTGCACCTGCAACGTCCATCACACCGGATAGATAAACAGTAAGCTTAGTAACTGGCTCTGTCGACAGCAGGTCGAGGCAGGGCGTGTACGGACGAAGGAGACTCACATGGCCGGCAGGTTTGAAATTTACGTGGATGACAACAGGGAGCTGAGGTTCCGGTTGACCGGCGACGACGGCGCTACCCTCATGACCAGCGAACCCTACGCAGACAAGCAGACCGCTGTCGATGGCATCGACGGCATCCGCAATTGCGCCTCGACCGCGTTCATCACCGATCTGACGGAATCGGAAAAATCCCCATCGAGTCAGTAGAAATGACTTGAAATCCGCGAAATTTTAGTCATTTCTACTGACTCGATGAGGGGGTGAGGATGTCCAACGGTGTTGGTCCGGTGCTTGAGAAGTTTCCGGATGTCCGCCGGATCGCAGTGCTGCGCGGTGGGGGTCTTGGGGATCTCCTGTTCGCGTATCCGGCCCTGGACGCCCTGGCCTCGGCTTATCCAGGCGCTGACATCACGCTTCTCGGTACACCTTTGCATGCCGAGCTTCTGCGGAACCGTCCGGGGCCCGTGCAACATGTCGAGGTGCTCCCGTACGCACCAGGCGTCCGCCCGGGTGAGGAAGATCCCGCGGCCACAGCCGAGTTTGTCGAACGTATGCGTGCGCAGAGCTTCGATCTGGCCGTCCAAATCCACGGCGGCGGCCGCAACTCGAACCCGTTCCTGCTGGCCCTTGGCGCACGCCATACGGTCGGAACCCGGACTCCGGACGCACCGGCCCTCAACCGCAACCTGCCCTACATCTACTACCAGAACGAGTTCCTGCGCGCGCTCGAAGTGGTTGGCCTTTCGGGTGCCGCTCCGGTTTCCCTTGAGCCGCGCTTCACCGTCACCGAAGATGAGAAGGCTGCGGGATTGCGCCTGGCGGGGCGGCGTGCCCGTCCGCTCGTGGTGATTCACCCGGGCGCAACGGATCCGCGGCGACGGTGGCCGACGTCGTCGTTCGCTGCAGTGGCCGCCATGGCGGCCCGGGACGGCAACGACGTCGTAGTGGTGGGTGACGACAGCGATCTTCCCGCCGCGCAGGAAATCCTGGAACGCGCGGAGGAACCCGACAGGATCCGCTCGCTGGCGGGTCAGTTGTCCCTATCAGAACTGGCCGGGGTGCTGTCGGTGGCCTCCGTCGTCGTCGGTAATGACAGCGGTCCGCGGCATCTCGCCCAGGCCGTTGGCACGCCGACGGTCGGAGTCTATTGGGCGGGCAACGTCATCAGCGCCGGCGCAATGGGCCGTATGCTGCACCGGGTTCATATCGCGTGGGTGATCGAGTGCCCGGTGTGCGGCGTGGATGTCACCCAGGTGGGCTGGACCGCTGAACGCTGCGAGCATGACGAATCGTTCGTTCAACAGATCCATCCCGACGCCGTCTACGCGGATGTGCGCGAACTTGCGTTACATAAGGGGCAGGATTGACGGCAAGCGGCTTCTTCGGCGATCTCCCGCTTGTCCGGCTCCCAGGCGGAACGAATCGTGCTATCGCGTGCGCTGCTGCGCGGTAGCGCGCAGGTGACCGACACTGTCCCGGCTATTCGCAATACCGCGAGCATCTTGAGGCTCAGGAGCCCCTCGCCACGCCTTCCTCATCCTCGTAGCGATACTCGTGACGGAGCTTGCGGTACTCGCGGGCGAAGAAAAAAGCAGCCAAGGCCGTGAGGGCCACGCCCGCAAGCGCTAGGAGCAGAAGCGCAAGGTTTCCCTGGACCAAACCGTAGTACGCCGCAACGAGGGTTAGGCCTGCGAGTCCAAGAACCTGCATCGTGTACAAGATTTTTCCGCGCCTTACGGTCGGATGGACGAACTTGGTCATCGTTGGCTCCTCCGCTCAATCGCCGGGCCACCCCGGCGTGACAGCGACACTGTGGCATCTTCAGCAACAGCCGAGCAACAAAGTCCCGCCTACGTGCGGTTATCGCCAGTCGGTGCCGTTGGTGTGTCCAAACGTTCGTCCTCCCTCACCCGAGCGGTCTACCAGGAGTAGACTTTCGTTATGGCCGATACCACCACTGTGAAAGTACGAAGGAGCACTCGCGATCTCCTCCTCCAGGTTGGCGCCGCCCGGCGTGAGAGCGCCGACCAGGTCATCGTTGCTGCCTTGGCTGCGATGCACCGCGACGAACGCCGCCGGATCGCGGCAGCAGAGGCTCGCGCCGTCAAGGATGATCCGGCTGATCTGGCCGAAGTCCGGGCAATCCAGCAGGAGATGGCTGCGCTGCGTGAGGGGTGAGGTTTACAGGCTCCCCGCGCGAGGCAAGGGCCACAAGCAGAAGGGTCGGCGCTACGCGGTCGTGGTGCAGCCGGACTGGCTTAGTCTCAGTACCTGGATCGTGGCGTTCACCAGCACCAGTGCACGAGAGACCAGCTTCCGCCCGCCTGTACTCATCGCCGGTCGGCAGACATTGGTGATGTGCGACCAACTCGCGACTGTCGATTTGAATCGCCTTACGGATTCCGTTGGGTTTCTGACAGTCGACGAGATGCAGCGAGTCGACGAAGCCCTCGCTTTGGTCCTCGATTTGTAGTCCAGCGTGCCGCTGACATGCTAACGAATGATGTGCAGCGGGCCTTCTTCCGCGGTCGGAGGCTCGAACGTGTCAAAGTACTCGGCCGCTGTTTCCTCGCTCAGTTTTACCTCGTTCGGGGCAGTGCCGCTCCTGGCCCGCATGCGCTCAAGAACTACGTTTCGCGGAGTCGCAAGGTACACCGTCACCGGTGTGACTCCCAACCCAATTAGTAGATGCCGATAGTCGTTCCGCATCGCCCGCGACCAGAACGAGAAGTCGAGGACAACGTCCCTGCCTGCGTTCACATAACTGACCAAGTGGTTTCGGAGGTGGTCCTCAATCGCTCGGGCAATGGAGGCTGAAAGCGGATGACTCTTGTAGCCGCGGATCCACGCCTCTTCATCGATCGACAGCCTGATGAAGCCCTCGTCCTCCAGTCGTCGGGCCCACGTTGACTTGCCAGACCCCGCCGGACCACACATGAACACCACACGACTCACGTTCTTCATGATAGTGACGCACGGAAACCGCGTCCGTAGGCCGACGGCATCGCAGCGCAGCGCAAATGATGAACTGTCTAAACTTGGAGCAACCTTTGGTTGCGTGCGGGTGGAGCCGAGCCGTGGGAGTACGACGTCGTTCTCATGGACACAACGGATTCGATGTGGGCCTACAAACGGGATGGACGTGTAGGTCGCCCAACCGGGGACATTCTTTGGACCCTCGATGGGATTAACTATCTGAGACCCGAAGTTCAGTTGTTGCACAAGGCCCCCGGACTACGGCCCAAGGACCAATCGGACTTCGAATCGTGCTTACCCTTGCTGGACGATCTGGACCGACAGTGGCTCAGGTCCGCCTTGCAAGTCGCCCATCCGGATCACCCATGGCTCATCGGGCTTTAGGGCTTCCCATGTTTAGGCGGAGTCGTAGAAGACCGTCCCGGAAGCATCACCAATGAAGGCCATATGCTGACGTAATGAGTTCTTCCAGCGCCCCGCATGCGCCGAATTCCGATGAGTGGTGGGACGTCACCGATGAACACGGGCATCCGACCGGGCAGACGTATCGCCGAGGAGACCCTGACTGGCCTTCCGGCCGCTTCCACCTCATCGTTGCAACCTGTATTTACCGACATGATGGTGCAGTTCTTCTTACGCAACGATCAGCCACCAAGGAATTCCCCCTAACCTGGGAGTTCCCCGGCGGAAGTGCGTTCTCTGGGGAATCGAGCAAGGATGCTGCTCGGCGGGAGCTTCGCGAAGAAACCGGCCTTCAGGTTCCCGCCAGCGGTTTGATCTTCGTGGAGCGCTTTCGCGAGTCCTCAGCACTAATGGACCTCTACACGGCGCCTGCGGGACAGGAAATCGAACTGACACTCTGCCCGGACGAGGTGGCCACCGCCGAATGGGTGACATTGGACGAGCTGCAATTCAGGCTTCAGGCGGGCGAAATGGCACTGCCCTGGAAGGCTCGGTTGGAGAAGCTCTGGACCCCACTCGTCGACGTACTCCGGGAAGCGCTTTCTGCTGCCAGGGCCACGTAACGGTGGTTCCAGCATGGACGGCGCAGACTGACCGGGCCGCAAGGAAACTGCCCGTACGTGCAGTTTTTGTGTCCAACGACGGAAGACGCCTTCTGCGGCGGGGACTACGTTACGGCCATGAACCCTCTTCCTCATGGCAGATGAGCATCTGGCGCACTTCGCACCCACGCGGCTGCGACAGCGCGAACAGGATCGCTTCGGCCACCCGCGCCGGATCGTTGAGCCGTGAGTTGTCCTGCGGCTTGTACTTCTCGTCGCGGTCGTCGAAGAACTTGGTCTCCATGCCCCCGGGAATTATCGTGGTCACTCCAACCTCCCCGGCCATCTCGGCCGCGAGGGCATGGCTGAACCCGACAACGCCGAACTTCGACGCGCAGTAGGCCGTCGCATCGCCCACCGCCCGAATCCCGAGCGTGGATGCGATCGTGATTACCCGACCATGCGAGCCCTTCAGGTAGGGCAGCGCGGCACGGACCGTTGATACGGTTCCCAACAGGTTGACCGCGAGCACCTTCTCCCACTGATCCGCCGGCACGTCCTCCAGGCGTCCGCACCGGTCGATCCCAGCGGCGGTGACGACGGCGTCAAGACCGTCGAGCGTCTCCGCCGCCTCCTGCACCGCGCGGGTCACGGCCTCACGGTCGGCGACATCCACCTCGAGCGCCTTCACACCCGAGGTTCCGCTGATGTCACGGTCCAGCACCACAGGGGTGCCACCGGCCTCGAGAACGCGCACCACAACCGCTGCGCCGAGTCCTGAGGCACCGCCGGTGACCAGTACGCGTCCGGGGTTAAACGTAGACATGTAAGTCCTTTCTCCTGAGTTACCCAACCTCGGCGAGCGCCGCGGCCAGGGAAGTGGTTGATCGGGCAGGTATATAGGGGACGGTGACGGTCTGGCCGCCCCAGGAGCGCAGGAGCGCCGCTTCCGGCAGGTCCGCAGCCGAGTAGTCGCCGCCCTTGACCCAGATGTCGGGCCGCAGGGTGGCCAACGCTTCCTCCGGTGTGTCTTCGCCGAAGATGTACACGGCATCAACGCATTCCAGGGCCGCGAGGAGCTCGGCGCGGTCTTCTTCGCCCATAATCGGCCGCTCGGAACCTTTGAGCCTGCGCACCGATTCGTCCGAGTTCATGCACACGATCAGGCAGTCACCCAACCGGCGCGCAGCGGCGAGGGTTCGGGCGTGCCCCGCATGGAGCAGGTCGAAGCACCCGCCCGTGGCAACCACGGTTCCGCCCGCCTCCCGCGTGGCGTGGGCAACCTGGAGCGCGTCGACGGCGGGACCCCGCAGAGCGGTCGGCGCCGGGTCCACGGTCAGGGACGAAACTCCGCCGGAGCCGAGGAACTCCGCAGCATCCTGAACCGCATCCTGGGCAGCTTCAGCAAGGTCAGCGCCCGCACCCAAACGAAGTGCAAGGCTCGCACAGAACCGGTCCCCTGCCCCGCAGGGATCATCCACCTGGACTACCGGAGCGGGCACCAGGTGCGGCAGCTCACCGTTCTCACCCTCCCGATGGATCAGCGCGCCCCGGTTCCCCAGCGTGACGATAACCGCCCGGCTCCCCCACCGCTGCTGCAGGGCGTGAGCGGCATCGGCAGCGGCGCGCACGACGTCGGCCCCTCCCTCCGAGCCCGACGCGCCCGACGGCCCCGACGGCCCCGACGGCCCCGGCCCACCGCACGCTTTCAACGCCTCGGCGAGGTTCGGCGTCACCGCCGCGACACCGGGAACGGGGTCAGCGCCGGACGGGTGCGGATCCCAGATCACCGGCACCCGAACCGCCATTCGTTCAAGCAGCCCGCGCAGCTCAGGGTTGGCTGGAAGTCCACGCCCGTAATCAGAGACGAGGACGACGTCGGCCGCCTCCACCGCGCTCAGCATTTCCGCGCTGACGCCGGGGATGGGGGCAGCACCGCATCCCTCGTCGAAGCGCACCACCGCCTGATTGCCGGCGCGGACACGCGTCTTGACCGGGGTGGGCGCGCCGGAGGGACCCCAGACGAGCGGAAGGTCGCCGAGTTCTTCGCGGAGGCGCCATGCGGCGTCGTCGTCGGACAGGACGGTGACCAGCTCCAGGTGGGAACCGGACCGGGCGCGCAGGTCCCGGTGCAGCATGCTTGCCACCAGCCCCGCACCGCCTGCCCGCCGCCGGGCGTTCGATACATCAACCACGGGTACCGGCGCATCCGGGCATAACCGCCCGGCGTCTCCGGAGAGGTCCACGTCAAGGAGCACATCCCCAACAACGACGATGTTCATCTAGGCCTCCCGTCCGCGGCAGCGGGCCACTTCGGCATCGAATGCCCGGCACAGCGCGTGCAGGGCGATCAGGTGGCCCTCCTGGGCGTTGGCGGACCGCGCGTCCACTGCCACGTGCTCGTCGCAGACGTCGGTCAGCGGGTTGGGACCCGGCCCGGTCAGCGCCCAGCTGGTAATACCGGTTTCGCGTGCGGCTTCAGCGGCACGCAGCAGGTTCGGGCTTTTACCGCTCGTGCTCAGGAGCACCAGGACGTCGCCGCTGCGGCCGTGGGCACGCACCTGGCGGGCGAACATGTTCTCGTACCCGTAGTCGTTCGCGATTGCGGTGACCGCTGAGGACTCCGCGTGCAGGGAAATCGCCGAGAACGGTTCCCGTTCGCCGTCGAACCGGCCCACCAGTTCCGCGGTCAGGTGCTGCGCCTCAGCCGCCGACCCACCGTTACCGGCAGCGAGCAGGCGCTGGCCCCCGAGAAGGCGCCCGGCCAGCTCCACGCCCCAGCCGGCCAGGCGACCGGCGGAGGACTTGAGGGACTCGACGGCGGGAAGCACCTGCTGCAGGTGACCCAGAACGGCGTCCAGTGCCGCGGCGCCGGCGTCGTCGTCAGTCAGTGGAACCGGCGGTGGCGGAACCGGGGTCAGTGGTTGCCGGCGTCCGGGACGGAACAGTGCAAGGCGTTCGGCGCTCACTGGGCGCTCCTTCCAGAGGCCTGCAGACCCGCGGTCCACAGGACGCGCCCGGCTGGTGCTCCGCGCCGTCGTCGTGCTTCGGAAGTTCCGCTCGCCTGGTTGAGGGTCAGTTGGTACACCTTCTCTGTATCCAGCGCTATCCGGTCCCAGGAGTAGCGTGCATGAACGCGGGCGTGGCCTGAGCGGCCTAGTTCGCGTGCGGCGTCGGGGTCGGCAATCACCTGTCCGATCGCGTCCGCGAGCGCTTCCGAGTCCCGCGGGGGTATGTGCAGGCCGGTCTGGCCGTCAACCACCGAATCGATCAGGCCGCCCACCGCCGCCGCAATCACCGGGACGCCGCAGGCCATCGCCTCGAGCGGCACTATGCCGAAGGGCTCGTACCACGGCGCGCAGACCACGGCGTCAGCGCTGCGCAGCAGGGTCGGGATGCGCTCGCGCGGCACCTGTCCCAGCATCACCACGCGGTCCGCCACGTTCAGATCCTGCGCCAACGCCCGAAGCCGGCGCGCCTCAGGGTCCTCGTCGAGCCGGGCGGCCTCACCGGCTCCGCCCACGATCACGAGTTCGACGTCGTTCATTCCACGCTCCGCCAGCTCCCGCAACGCACGGATCACCAGGTCCACGCCCTTGCGTGGGACAAGCCTGCCGATCGTGACGAGCCGATGTTTCCGCCCGCGCTCCTCCACCGGGCCGTCAAGGCCGAACAGGCCGAGGTCGACGCCGCACGGCGCCACCGAGACGCGGGTCCCGTCGACGCCCATCGCCTTGAGTTCGAACACCTCGTCCGAGCAGGTTGCGATCACCCGGTCCGCGTTCCTTCCCACTGACGGCTCGAGCCATTCGCGTTCCTTGGGGCTGGTGTCCTCGCTGCCCTGGTGCCGCCGTTTGACGGTTCCCAGGGCGTGGAAGGTCTGCAGCACCGCAATGGACTGCCCGAACTGTTTCCTGCCGGCCGCGTCCAGGGCCGCCAATCCTGACATCCAGAAGTGACCGTGCACCACATCAGGAGGCGCGAGCTCCCAGTCGGCGGCCATGCCGTCCGCGAGCGCACCCATGTAGGGCAGCAGCTCATCCTTCGGCACCACCTCCGGCGGACCGGCATCAACGTGGACCACTTCCAGTCCGGGGCTGACCTTCACCCGCTCCGGGAGGTCGGTGCTGTCCCTGCGCGTGTACACGCTCACGCTGTGCCCGCGCCGGGCCAGCGCGCTGGAGAGCGCCGCGACGTGGACGTTCTGCCCGCCCGCATCAACGCCTCCCAGTGCAGCCAGCGGGCTTGCGTGCTCCGACACCATGGATATTCTCACTGTGCTCTCCTCTCAGGAACTGCAAGAATGCGGGTACGTTCCGCAGTGCGCGCCAGGACCTCGTTCCAGGCCTCAAGGAACGCATCGAGCCCGTAGCGTTCAAGCGCTACCTGCCGTGCCGCCGTTCCTCTGGCGCGGGCTTCGTCGGGATCCTCCATCAGCAGCCGAACCATGGCGCACAGTTCATCGACATCCGTGGAGATTGCACCGGCCTCCGGCGGCACGGCCCGAGCGGCCTCCGTGGTTGCCAGCGCGACGACGGGAAGCCCCAGGTGCATCGCCTCCAGCAGGGACAGCCCCAGCGATGTCCACCTCATCGGGTGCACGTAGGCACGGCGGCGGGCCAGTTCGGCGTGCAGCGAATGCGTCGGGAGATCCCCGCAGACGGTGAGCTCGTCCGGTCCAAGACCGAGGGTTGCGGGCAGCTTCTCAGTGCCCATGCCGAACACATCCAGGTGCGCGGCCCGGGCAAACCGGGGAAGAAGATCTGTGCCGGTGACCCTTCCGCGCCGGACGGGCTCGTTGACGACGGCGGCCAGATGGTCCAGCTCCCCGGTGTAGCGGTGGCCGGGATCCACGATGCCGTGTTCCACCACCATGGTGGGCGTCGTCCCGCAGTCCCAGAAGACGTCATTGAAGTGGGTGACGTGGACAACCGGAATCTCCGCCTGGCCGGTTAGCGGATGCCTGGTCGAAGGTATGTCTCCCTTGGGCGTGTTGTGCTCCAGGAAAACTGCCGGAATATCCCGGCCCGGGCGCCGTCCAAGGAGCAACTCACACTCAGCAAGCTCCTCGGTGCGCTGCAGCACCACCACGTCGAAGTCGTGCTCCCGCAGGTCCTTGGGCGCCACCTCGATCACGGACTCCGGCCAGTCACGCCCGGCGCGCCCCAGCCCCCACGGACCGCCGTCGGGCGTTGTCGGAAGCACGTACTGGTGCGGGCCGCGGACGAAGGCATCCGTCCAGCCGCCGTGTACGTGCCACAGCAGGATTTTCATACGTGCCTCGTTTCTCTTCTCGCCGCTTGTCTGCTGACCAGGGACGACACCCCGGCGACCAGCCGCTCCACCGCGGCGAAGGCTTCCTCCGGTGCCACGTTCGTCAGGCAGGGATGCCCGGGGACGGGGCAGGTGCGCGCACGCGTCTGCCTGCACGGCGCGTGCTGGTCGCCGAGAAGTTCCAGCGGCACCCGATAGGGAGCCCACCGGACGGCGGGGACCACCGGAGAGAAGAGGCTTACCACCGGGGTGGCCACGGCGGCCGCCAGATGCGCGGGGCCTGTATTGCCCGTGACGACGGCGGACGCTCCCGCCAGAACCCCGGCCATCGTCCGCAGATCGGTCCGGCCGCCGAGGTCCACGCCGTCGGGTCCGGCAACCGTGGCAGTCAGCTCCCGCTCACCGCGTCCGCCGGTGACGACCACGCGGTAGCCGGCACCAATGAGCAGCTCCGCGAGCGCAGCGTGGTGCAAGGCGGGCCAGGCACGTGCCGGAACCGCTGCTCCGGGGTGCAGGACCACGTAGGGTTCTTCCCCCGTCAGCCCGGCGGTGTTTGGGGTGTCGCGCACGTGGAGGCGGCCGTCGTCGTCGTTGGGCAGGCGGTAACCCGCAGCGGCGGCGATGCCGAGCGCACGTTCGGCTTCGGGCTGGTCCTCCGGGAAGTCTTCTCCGGGCTTCAGCCGGATGTCCAGAAGGCTCCCGGGATAGTCGATGGACGCGCCGGTGATCCGCTCCACGCCGGCCAGCCGCAGCAGCATCGCCAGCGGCAGCGGGGACTGGTGGAACGAGGTCAGGATAACGGCGTCAGCAATGTACGCGTCCTGGATGGCGTCCACGAGGGTATCCAGATGCTCGCGCGTGACCTCCGGTGCCGGGGCGGTGATCCAGGGACAGTCCCAGACGACGACGTCGGACACTCCCGGAAGAAGATCGGCCGCCGGCGCGCCCTGCGGCCCGCACAACATAACGACGCCGGCGCTGTTCGCCGCGACCGCCCTGACAGCCGGCCCGGAGAGCAGCACATCACCGACGCTATCCAGCCGTGCCACAAGCACCCGGCCGCTCATCTGCGCCCCTCCCCCGTCAGGAGGTTTACCGCCGAGGCGAGGTCCGTGGCAACCAGCGGCGCGGCGTCGATCTCCTCCTGCCGTGTTACGGAGGTGGGCACCAGCACGCCGATCGCTCCGGCGGCGGCAGCGGCCTCAACGTCCGTGCCGATGTCGCCGATAAAAGCCACCTCCGAGGGGTCCAGTCCCAACTGTTCGCAAGCGTTGAGAATCATTCCGGGTGCAGGCTTCCGGCATACGCAGCCGGAATCCGGGCCGTGCGGGCACAGCTCCCAGAGGTCAAAGGGCCCAAGCAGTTCATCCACCCGCGCGTTGACGGCGTCCACCTGCTCACGGGTAATGAGTCCGCGCGCAATGCCGGACTGGTTGGTCACAACGCCGAGGGGCAGTCCCGCAGCCCGGAGTCCGTCCAGCACGCCGGCCACGCCCGGGATGGCTTCGACCCGCCCGGGATCGCCGTTGTACGGCACGTCAACCACCAGGGTGCCGTCGCGATCCAGGAGGACGGCCTTCGGCTTGCAACTCATACCCGCACTGTTCCCGAACTCGCCGGCGCCTAAACACTTCCGGCCGAAGAAGTTGGTTTCTGGCAGGATCCGTATATGCAGCCAGAAGCAGCCGGAGAGTTCCTGGAACCGGACGGACGCCCGGAAGTACTGGTGTTGCGCGCCCTGAAGCTGGGGGACCTGCTGGTCGCGGTCCCTGCCCTGCGGGGGCTGCGACGGACCTTCCCCGAACACCGGATCCTCTACGCGGCCCAGAGCTGGCTGGAGCCGCTCGTCCTGCTGACCGGTTGCGTCGATGCCCTGTTGCCCACCCACGGCCTGGATGAACCGCTTGCGCTGCCTCCCGGGCGGATCGACGTCGCGGTCAACCTCCACGGCAGCGGTCCGCAAAGCCGCGGACGGCTCGAAGCCCTCGCACCTGCACGGAGGATCGGCCACGCGGCCGCCGGGTGGGACGGACCCGCCTGGCTGGACGGCCTGCATGAGCGCGACCGCTGGACGCGCCTGTTGATGGCGCATGGAGTGGACGCGGACCCGCTCGACTACCGGCTTGCTCCCCCCGCGGTGGAGGCGGCAGCCGCGGGCGCCGTCGTCGTCCATGCCGGGGCTGCGTACGGGAGCCGGTTGTGGCCGATCGAGCGGTTCGCCGACGTCGCGAAGGAGCTCTCCGATGCCGGCCATCGCGTGCTGCTGACGGGCAGCGCAAGCGAGCGACCGCGCGTCCTCGCGGTCCAGGAGGCCGCCGGGCTGCCGACGGAAGCCGTGGTCGCCGGGAGCCTGGGTCTGCTCGAGTTCGCTGCCGTGGTTGCCGAAGCCGCGCTTGTCATCTCCGCTGACACCGGTGCGGCACATCTGGCCTCGGCGTACGCGCGGCCGTCCATCGTCCTGTTCGGGCCCGCGCCCGCCAGCGAATGGGGGCCGCCGCCGGGCCCGCACGTTGTGCTGACGGATGAGTCCAGGCGGCTCGGCCGGACCTTCGCTGAAGAGCCCGACCCGGCGCTGCTTGCCGTGAGTGTCGCGGATGTACTGGACGCCGCAAGAAACCTGGGTGTGCTGTAGACGGCGTTGCAGGCGCTAACGCCTGCAGGTGATCCGATAGTATCGGCGTCAAGCGAATCGGCGGCGGCGCCGGACGGTCAACCTCAGTTGCAGACCGAAGCTGGCGGACTCAGTCCGGGGAACTGAAGGGGGCACCTTTTTCGTGATTGCGCTGCTGATTGCCGCTGCTTTGGCCCTGATCCTGACGCTGCTCGGCACACCGGTGCTGGCTCGCTTCCTGGTCAGGAAGAACTACGGCCAGTTCATCCGCGATGACGGCCCCACCTCACATCACACCAAGCGCGGCACTCCCACCATGGGCGGGGTGTGGATCATCGGCTCCGTGGTCATCGCCTACTTTGCAACGCATGGAATCATGCTGCTCTCCGGTGAATCGAACGGTCCAACGGCTTCTGGCCTGCTGCTGCTTCTGGTCACGGTTGGCATGGGAGTGGTGGGGTTCTTCGACGACTACATCAAGGTTTCCAGGCAGCGCAGCCTCGGGCTCACCGGGCCGGGAAAGATCGTCGGCCAGACTCTTGTCGGGGTGACGTTCGCCATCCTCGCGCTCAACTTTCCCGATGAAAACGGGCGCACTCCGGCCTCCACCGCTATTTCGTTTGTCCGGGATACGGCCATTGACCTGGCCTTCGCCGGCCCGCTGATCGGCGCGATCCTCTTCATCCTGTGGTCCACATTCATCCTGACCGCTACGTCCAACGCGGTGAATGTTGCCGATGGCTTGGACGGCCTTGCTACTGGCGCCTCGATCTTCGTTTTCGGCGCGTACATGCTGATGGGCATCTGGCAGTTCAATCAGCGATGCACTGATCCCAGCGTCCCCGCGAACATCTGTTACGAAGTGCGTGATCCGCTCGACCTGGCATTGATAGCCGCCGCCTTGTGCGGGTCACTCGTTGGTTTCCTCTGGTGGAACACTTCGCCGGCGAAGATCATCATGGGCGACACCGGCTCACTCGCTCTCGGTGGCGCGATTGCCGGCTTTGCGATCCTGTCCCGCACCCAACTGCTCCTGGTCATCCTGGCGGGCCTGTTCGTCATGATCACGCTGTCCGTCATCATTCAGGTGACCTACTTCAAGCTCTCCGGAGGCAAACGAGTCTTCCGGATGACTCCGCTGCATCATCACTTCGAGTTGAAGGGCTGGGAGCAGGTCACCGTGGTGGCCCGCTTCTGGATCATCGCCGGCCTGTTCGTAGCTGTCGGCCTCGTCATCTTCTACGCCGAGTGGGTTGTGCTGCTGTAACCGGCTCCTGGGTGAACCTGCTCGAGCAGCCGTTTCTGCAGCTTCACCAGTGTGCGTGCAAGCAGCCGCGAAATCTGCATCTGGGTCATGCCCAGGCGCTGGCCTATGCGTTCCTGGCTTTCCTCGTGGAAATACCGCCGGAACAACAACTCTTTCTCCTTTTCGGAGAGCTCCCGAACGGCTGCGCGCAGCGAGAGGACCTCGTCGCTGCGGGCGAAGTCGTCGCCCTCCGCCTCAAGGGTGTCCGCCCAGGCAAATGTGCCTGGGGAGGCATCGATAGACTCCGGACGCTGGCATCCGGCACACGCGAGCGCTTCGACGACGACGGCGGGACTCCGGTCCAACTCTTCGGCGAGCTCCGCGATGGATGGCTCCCTGCCGAGCCGCTGCGCGAGTGTTTGCGAGGCTTTCATGGCTTCGGACTTGAGATCCTGCAGTTCGCGGGGCGGGCGGATGATCCAACTGCAGTCCCGCAGGTAGCGTTTCACCTCCCCGCGGATGGTCGGCACCGCATAGGCGCAGAACTCCACACCGATGGTCGGATCGAAACGTTGCGCGGCCTTCACGAGCCCCATGTACGCCACCTGCCGGATGTCAGCGGCGTCGTAGCTGAAAGCGGAAAAACCCCGAGCGATCGAATCCGCAACATGCAGATGGTCCAGCGCCATCTCCTCGTGAATCGCGGCGCGGAGCCGCCCGTCGCTGCGCTGGGCGCGTGAATGTGTGCTCGGGGAATCCGATGGATGTTCGGCTGTGCGCATGCTTTCACCTCTTGCGTGGGACGGAGGCCGGAAGTTCCATCCCAGAAGAACATAAGCATGCTGACTATCGCAACAGATTTATAGAATCGTTACCTAAAAAATCTTCTCATCGTTTCTCCGCTGAGGTATTGACTACTTCTCCTTGATCTACTAAGGATGCTTACTTCCTCCTGGTCGATCAAGTGGCTTCTGCCTGCTGGCCTTTGTCCTGGCCACCGCTCCAAACCGCTCAGCGTTTGGTCACATATTCGTCTAGCTTTTCGAGGGTCCGCTCGATCGACGCCGGGTGTTTCCTGGTGAACCCGAGGACCTTGAGGATCGGCTTCCAGGGCACGTCCGTTGCGTCCCATTCCTCGGTGACCGTGGTGCCGCCGTCGTTCTGTTCGAGCGTGTAGCGCCAGACGTGACGTGAGAAATGCCGCCAGGCGATCAGGCTGTCTTCCTCGAACTCGACCACGGTGTTCAGAATCTTGTACGGGGCGCCTATCTTCATGTCCATGCCGAACTTGGCGCCCTTGGACAGACGGCTCGGCCCGTTGGGCTGCTCCCCTGTCACCGTGCCTGAGCCGTCGATGACACTGTGCAGCGCCGGGGTGGCCAGCACCTCGAAGATGGCGCTGGCGGGGGCGGCAATGAATCGTTCGCGGCGGATCAGGTATGGGGATGTCATGGGTTCATTCTCCATCGAGCGGCCACTAATGACCGGATTCTGGCAAGTAGGCCGTTATTAGTGGCCGCTCGATGCAGGGGTTTGAGCGGGTCGCAGGAGCTCAGCGCGCGGCGGGCTCCGCGGGCACAATACCTGCATCCCGCTCGACCTTCGTGTCCCGTTCAATCACGGTGGACAGTTCCTTCTCTTGCACGAAGGAGAGCAGGATCGCCGCAATCACGCCGAGCGGCGCCATGTAGAGGAAGAGCGGAGTCAGCGCATCGTTGTAGGACTGGATGATCGGTGACTGCAGCGCATCCGGCAGGGAGTTCACCACGGCCGGCGTCAGGGAGTTGGCCCCACCGTCGAGGGCGGAACCGGCGGCGGGAAGCCGCTCCAGCAGGAGTTCGCTCACACGCGCCGTGAAAAGGCTGCCCACAATGGCCGAGCCAAGGGTTGCCCCGATCTGCCGGAAGTAGTTGTTCGACGCCGTTGCTGTCCCGACCACACGGTTGGGGAAGGTGTTCTGCACGATCAGCACGAGGATCTGCATGCTCAGGCCCAGCCCGGCACCCATGATGGCAATGTATACACAGATGATCCACACCGGCGTCGTCGGGGTGATGGTTGAGAGCAGGAGCAGCGCAACGGTGACCGCCAGCGAACCCGTGATGGGCATCCACTTGTAACGGCCGGTTTTACTGACCAGGACTCCGGACCCCGTGGAGGTCAGGATCAGGGCACCCATCATCGGGATCATGAGCAACCCGGCGTTGGTCGCGCTTGCCCCGGTTACCATCTGCAGGTAGGTGGGCAGGTACCCGATCGCGCCGAACATGGTCACGCCGATCATCAGGCCGCCCGCGGTGGTGAGGACGAAGCTCCGTTCCCGAAAGAGGCTCATCGGGAGGATGGGTTCCTTCGCCCGACGCTCGGCCAGTACGAACAGCACGGCGCTGCCCACGGCGACGACGAACAGGCCGAGGATCTGGATGGAGAGCCACTCGTATTCGGTACCACCCCAGGTGCCCACAAGGACAATGGAGGTTGTCGCGATCGCCAGCAGCACCATTCCCGTGACGTCAATATGCGGATGCGAACGCTCACGGGCAGGCAGATGCAGGAAGAACAGCACCACCACGATCGCCAGCACCCCCAGCGGCATGTTGATCCAGAACATCCAGCGCCAGCCGGGACCCTCCGTGAACCAACCGCCCAGCAGCGGGCCGGCCACCGAGGCGAACGCGAACACGCCGCCCATGGCGCCCATGTACTTTCCGCGCTCACGGGCGGGAACGACGTCGGCAATGATGGCCTGCGAGAGAATCATCAGCCCGCCGCCGCCGAGCCCCTGGAACGCGCGGCCCGCAATCAGCCACTCCATGTTCGGCGCGAGCCCACCCACAACTGAGCCGGCCATGAAGATGACGATCGCCAGCAGCAGAAGGTTCTTCCGGCCGATCAGATCGCCGAGCTTCCCATAGATCGGCATGACGATCGTCGCGGCGAGAATGTACGCCGTGATGACCCACAGCATCTGGTCAACGCCGCTGAGCTCGCCGACGATGGTGGGCAGCGCCGTGCTGAGGATCATCTGGTTCAGCGCGGCCAGCAGCATGGAAAGCATCAGGCCGACGAACAGCAGGAGCAATCCGGATTCTTTGCGTTGTGCAGTAGCAGTACTTGTCATCGAATTTCCTCAAGAACCTCTCGGAGAAGTGCGGTGGCTCCGTCAAGGGCCTGGAACTGGTTCTGGATTGTGGGCGAGTCAGCCGCCTGCTGCATCGCGTAGCGCATCGGGGCTCCCGCCACGAGGACAATCATCCGCGCGACGTCCTCCGCCGAATGCCGGCTGAGTGCCGCCTGCCATCGGCCGGTCGCCGCGATCTGCTCCGCGACCACCTCGCGGACCAGCTGCTCGACCTGCAGGAAGTAGGCGAATCGGCGCTGGCGCAGGTAGGGATACTCGGTGATCACCTCAAGGCGCCGGCTGGCCTCAGGCTCGCCGCCCTCGGTGGAGTGCACGACGGCGATGAGCAGCCGGGAGACCTGCTCAAGGAGGTCATGGTCGGCCGAGAACTCCTCGAGGAGCTGCTCATCGATGCTTGGCTCCTGCAGGCCAAGAATTGCGTCTTCCTTGGTACCGAAGTAGTTGAAGAAGGTGCGAGGCGAGACATTGGCGAGCGTGGCGATCTGCTCCACCGTGACGCTGTCCGGACCCTTTTCAAGCGTCAGCCGGGCCGCGGCGTCGTGCAGTGCCGTCCAGGTTTCATTGCGCTTACGCGTGCGAAGGGAAACTAGTTGACTCACCAAATGATTGTCTCACGCAACCATATTGTTGCACAAGTGCAAGGTTGCAGGACTGCAAGAAAAAGAACGACGACGACGGCGGTCGCCGTTGTCGTCGTTCGTGGGAGTTCCTACCGGCTCCGGCCGCTCCCGTGATAGGTGCGTTCGACGGCGAACCGCAGCGGCGCCAGCTCCGCACGTCGGCGTGCCAGGTCAATGGCGTGGGCGTCGAGCCGGCGGTCCTCGTCGCTGTGAAGCGGCAGCTGCGGAACATCGGCGGCGCCGCCCGTCTCATCGCGGGTGACGAAGATGGTCATGCACAGGGTGGTGCGCCGCCACTGCCCGCCGCGCGGGTCGCGGGCACGGGTGTGGACCGCGATGTGCATGCTGTGCGGGCCGGTATGGATGAGCCGGGCCTCGAGTTCAACGAGGTCGCCGATGTGGATGGGATTCAGGAAGTGGATGCCGCCGGAGTAGACAGCCACGGAGTCCCGCCCGCACCACGACATCGCACAGGCGCGCGCCACTTCGTCGATCCAGCGCATCACAATTCCGCCGTGCGCGTTCCCGCCCCAGTTCACGTCCGACGGCGCAGCCAGGAACCGGAATTGCTCACGCGGGGTTGTGCCGGCGTCCGTGTAGGCCTGGGCGTGCATGGCGTCGCGGATCTCGTTCCGCGCCGCGATCCTGCCCGCGGCGCCCTCCGCGAGCTGGGAAGACTCCTCATCCGTAGGCGACCACGGCGGTATCTGCTTCGGGCGGCGGTCCTCATCCATCGCGACGAACACGAGGACGCAGTCCATCGCCGGCCGGAACACCCGGTCCCGGACGTCGGCGGCATCGACCGTGACCACCACCTGCATGCTCGATCGCCCCGTGTGCACAATCCGGGCATCGACTTCGATGAGGTCGCCGTTCCGGATGGGCCTCGTGAAGTGCACGTTGCCGACGTAGGCGGTGACACAGTAGCCGCCGCTGTACCCGGTGGCGCAGGCGTAACCGGCCTTGTCGATCCATTCGAGAACCCGACCCGCCTGCACGGTGGTGCCGTCCTCCGAGACGTCCGTGGGTGAGGCGAGGAATCGTAGCGTGATCCGGTCATTCATTGGCGGGCAGTCCTCCCTTGCCGGCGTCGCGTCGGCAACAGGTAATCATCAAAACATGGCTCCGGGTTTGTTACGCCGCGCGGGGTCAGTAGGCCATTGGAACTATCTGCGTGAACAGCCCGTTCGCGTCGAGCACTGCCCCGTTGTACTTGAAGGTTCTAAGGACAATGCGCCGGTCCTCGATGGAAAGCCCGGGTATGTTGTCCAGGAGCTTCTGCTCGGCGGACAGCAGGTCAGCCGGGTTGTTGAGCCAGACCACAATGTGGATGTTGTTGTGGCCCGTCACCATGGTCATCAGCCGCAGTTCCGGGATGCGGTCCGTCATTGACCTGTCAATAGCGAGCGCGAGGTCGGGCTGCAGCGAGCCCCAGAGGATTGCGCTGAAACTTCGACCGGACCCACGGCGCGCAACATCGCAGCGGAGCGCGACGACGTCGTGCGCTATCAGCTGGTTCACCCGGCGGGCTACCGTCACCGGCGGGAGGTCGAGTTCGCGGGCGATGGCCCGGAACCCTGCACGCCCGTCGATGCTCAGCGCACGCATGATGGCGCGGTTCGTTGCGTCCAGCGCCGACGGTTCCTGGCCAGTGGACGACGACGGCGCCCGGCTCAGTTGCGCGAGCCGGCGAAGCTGCGCCGCGGGGAGAGCGCGGAAGTGCCAGCGCGTCGCTTCGTAGATCTGACCCGTCATGCTGCGTACTGCGTAGTGCAGCACGTGTTCCATCCCGCCGATGGTGCCCAGGAGGAAGTCGGAGAGTGAGTGTGCCGGTGCCGCCACAGTGAGCAGCAGGTGCGCCGAGCCGGCGATGAACTGGACCGTCATCAGCCGCGGATCCTGCACAAGCTGATCGGCTACCAACTGCACCCTGTTGTTCTGGCAGGTGAGCTCGACGAAGGCCACGTCCGTGGTGCGCGCAAGCTTGTCGCTCGGCGCTATGGTCACGCGTGCCAGTCCGGCCGATACGAGCCGCTGCCAACGCCGAGCGAGGGTGGTTGGGTGTACGTCGAGAATTGCGCCCAGCTCCACCCAACTGCCCCGGGGCGCAATTTGTAGGGCGTTAATGAGCTCGAGGTCAGCCTCTGCCAGTTCAACACTTTCCTGCACAGAAACGGGTTCATGAATGTTTTCCTGCGTTACCGGATCCACATTGGCTCAATCCCTTAGCGTTTCGGTAATTGTCCCATATGACGCACGTCTCATTGAGAGGAAAGCCTGCACTGTGAACACCGATAGAAATCAGGGTACGGACCAGGAGAGCGACCGCATGATCATCCGCAACGCCGTCATCATCGACGGAACGGGAGGAGCGCCCAACCCCGGGTACACCGTCGTCGTTATCGCAGGAAAGATCGACTGGATCGGTCCTGCAGCTGATGAACCGAATGTCGTAGACGCCCAGGTGATTGACGGAACGGGGATGTACCTTACGCCTGGCTTCATCGACGCGCACGTACACCTCACCATGCCCGCCGGGCAGCTGGGCGGGGCGCGTATGCTGGACCTGCCGCCGCGCTACGGCTATTACTCCGCCATCCCGATTCTCAAGGCAACCCTTGATGCAGGCATCACCACGGCCCGCGATCTCGGTGGGATCGATATGGCCACCGACGTCGCGATCCGCGAGGGCATCATCGAAGGGCCGGAGCTGATTTACGCGTACCGGGCGTTGGGCCCAACGGGCGGTCACGGCGACTTCCGCACCTGCTGCGGCTTCAACCTGGGCCAGGCCGTCTCACCCAATGGCGACATCGGATTCCTTACCGACGGCGTGGACCAGGCCATCCGGAACACCCGCGAAGTGATGCGGCTCGGGGCGAAGGTCATCAAAGTGATGGCCAGCGGCGGTGTCTGGTCGCCGCGTGACCAGCCGTGGCACGACGGCCTGAACGTCGATGAGATGCGCGCTGTCGTCGAGGAGGCAGCGTCGCATGACGTCCCCGTTGCCGCCCACGCCCAGAGTGCCCGAAGCATCGCCAACGCACTAAAGGCGGGCGTCCGCAGCATTGAGCACGCCTACGAAATTGACGACGCCGCCATCGGCCTCATGCTCGAACGGGGCGCCTTCATGGTTCCCACGCTTTCCACCGGCACCACTCCCCCGGATCCGGCGAAGGCTGCACCCTATGCGGTGGAGAAGAAGCTCCGACTCCAGGAAAAGCTTCAAACATGCGTCGCGAACGCCGTGGCTGCCGGCGTCAGGGTGGCCATGGGAACCGACGCCGGCGTCTGTCCGCACGGCACCAACCTCACCGAGCTGGGCCATCTGGTGGACCTTGGCATGAAGCCGATCGACGCCATCAATGCCGGCACCCTGAACGCAGCGGAACTGCTGCAGATCGACAACCGTACCGGGTCGATCGAACTGGGCAAGGAAGCAGATCTGGTGCTCACCCCCGTGGACCCACTCGCCGGCATCCATCAGCTGGGCAACCCCGACAACATCGCTGTTGTGGTCGCAAAAGGCCGCCTGAAGAAAAACCTGCTTGCAGCAATACCGGCATTGGAGCCAGTTTCATGAGCATGCTCAAGACCCGTACCACTACCCTTGGCCGCCTCGGCGGCGGTTTGATCGACGGCGTCGAGCGGGTGGGTAACAAGCTGCCTGAGCCGTTCGCGCTCTTCCTCTGGCTGCTGCTCGCAGTGGGCGCCATCTCAACAGTGGTGTCATGGTTCGGCGTCAGTACCACCCTGCCGGACTCCGGAGAGATTGTCCCGGTCCTGGGCCTGTTCACCGGCGAGGGCATCACCTGGCTGATGACTACGGCCGTGAGCAACTTCATCGGCTTCCCGCCGCTTGGCGTAGTGATCACGCTGCTCCTGGCAGTTGGTGTGGCTGAACGCACGGGCCTGCTGATGGCCCTGGTGAAGTCGACGCTGGGCAAGGCGCCGGCGTGGGCGCTGCCGTACGTGATCGCGTTCACCGCGTTGTGCTCGCACATCATGTCCGATGCCTCCATCCTGGTGATCCCGCCCATCGCCGCCCTGGTGTTCAAGGCCGCGGGCCGTAATCCCGTTGCAGGGTTGCTCGGTGCCTACGCCGTCGGGATCGCCGCTTTCAGCTGCACTCCATTCATCACCTCAACGGATGCTCTCCTGGCCGGCATCTCCAACGCGGCCGCCGCGCTGGTGGCGGATCAGGTCCTGCCGGTCACCGCCGTCTCCAACCTCTTCCTGAACCTCGTGTTGTCCGTCATCCTGACCGTGGCGGGTGGCCTTGTCATCGACAAGGTGCTTGAACCCCGTCTGAACCGGATCGGTGCGGGTACCGGCGCCGAGGCGCCGGAGACTCACGCAGCCCCTGAGGACTCGCCGTCGACCGCTGTAACCCTCAAAGAGAAGGCGGCGCTGAAGTGGGCTGGAGTGGCCCTCTTGATCATCGTCGCCGGGCTGCTGGCCCTGATCCTTCCGCCCGACTCACCGCTGCGGAACGAGGACGGCGGCTTCCTTCCGAAGTCACCCCTGTTGAGTTCGGTGATCTTCCTCGTCTTCCTGGTCCTCATCGTCCCGTCGATCGTGTACGGGGTGAGGATCAAGGCGATCACCGGCATCCAGTCGGTGGGCGAGATGATGACGCAGGCTGCCAAAGGTGCCGTGTCCTTCCTGGTGGTGGCCTTCGTGCTCGCCCAGTTCCTGGCGCTGTTCACCTGGAGCGGCCTGGCCACCTGGGTTGCGGTTCACGGTGCGCAAGCCCTTCAGGCCCTGAACTTCACCGGTTTCGGCGCAGTGATCCTCTTCATCGTGGTGGTTTCACTGCTGAACCTGCTGATCGCCTCCGGTTCGTCGCTGTGGACGCTGGTCGCGGTGGTCTTCGTTCCGATGTTCGCCTTCATCGGTTACGAGGCTGGCTTCACGCAGGCCGCATTCCGGGTGGGCGATTCCGCGACGCAGGCGCTGACCCCGCTGAATCCGTACCTTATTGTGATTCTTGGGTTCCTGCGGCAGTACGAGCCGAAAGCCGGCATCGGCACCGTCATCTCCCGGATGCTGCCCTTCACGCTGGTCTTCTGGGTCCTGTGGGTCGGCGTGCTGAGCATCTTCTTCTTCACGGGAACCGGCACCGGCCCGGGCATGGACATTTTCGTGGACTGACCAGCATCGACAAGAACGACGACGGCGGCCGCCACCTTCGCTTCGAAGGTGACGGCCGCCGTCGTCGTACGTGGAGTTCTAGAGCCCTGCGTAAACTTCGCGCAGCAAGCGGGCGGTCTCGGACGGCGTCTTGCCGACCTTCACGCCGGCGGCCTCGAGCGCTTCCTTCTTGGCCTGTGCGGTACCGGCCGAGCCGGACACGATGGCACCTGCGTGGCCCATGGTCTTGCCCTCGGGAGCAGTGAAGCCTGCGACGTAGCCGACAACCGGCTTGGTCACGTTGGCCTTGATGAACTCGGCCGCGCGCTCTTCAGCGTCACCGCCGATTTCACCGATCATGACGATCGCCTTGGTCTCGGGATCTGCTTCGAACGCCTCGAGGGCGTCG
Source organism: Arthrobacter pigmenti (assembly GCF_011927905.1). Classification (NCBI taxonomy): domain Bacteria; kingdom Bacillati; phylum Actinomycetota; class Actinomycetes; order Micrococcales; family Micrococcaceae; genus Arthrobacter; species Arthrobacter pigmenti. The sequence continues at coordinate 428,694 of NZ_JAATJL010000001.1, read as the reverse complement.
ATGTGCGTGGTTCCGATGACCGGGTCGCCGCCGATGCCGATGGCGGTGGAGAAGCCGAGGTCACGCAGTTCGTACATCATCTGGTAGGTCAGGGTGCCGGACTTCGACACGAGGCCCACGCCGCCCTTACCGGTGATGTTCGCGGGGGTGATGCCGACCAGCGCCTCGTCCGGAGTGATGATGCCGGGGCAGTTGGGCCCGATGATGCGGGTGATCTGCTTGCCGTTGGCATCAACGCGGGACTTGGCCAGGGCCCAGAACTCAGCGGAGTCCTGTACCGGCACGCCTTCGGTGATGATGACAACGAGGCCGATTTCAGCATCGATGGCTTCGACAACGGCGTCCTTGGTGAACGCCGGCGGGACGAAGATGATCGATACGTCGGCGCCGGTTTCCGCGATGGCTTCCTTGACGGTGCCGAACACGGGGAGCGTGACATCGCCGTGCGTGACGGTGGTTCCGGCCTTGCGTGCGTTGACGCCGCCGACAACCTGCGTACCGGCCTTCAGCATCAGCGCAGTGTGCTTGGTACCTTCGCCGCCGGTGATGCCCTGGACGATCACCTTGGAATCTTTGTTCAGAAAGATTGACATGTCTGTTCCTTAATCCTTTGGTCCCGAAAGGGGCTTAGCGGCCGGCGTGCGCCAGCTCAGCGGCCTTGTCGGCACCTTCATCCATGGTGTCGGCGAGGGTGACCATCGGATGGTTGGCCTCGGCGAGGATACGGCGACCCTCTTCGACGTTGTTGCCGTCAAGACGCACAACCAGCGGCTTGTTCTCCTTGTCGCCGAGGATCTCCAACGCCTTGACGATGCCATTTGCAACTGCATCACAGGCGGTGATTCCGCCGAAGACGTTCACGAAGACGCTCTTGACCTGGCTGTCATTCAGGATGACGTCCAGTCCGGCTGCCATGACCTCGGCCGACGCTCCGCCGCCGATGTCGAGGAAGTTGGCGGGCTTCACGTCGCCGTGCTTCTCGCCTGCGTAGGCAACGACGTCGAGCGTGGACATGACCAGGCCGGCACCGTTGCCGATGATGCCAACTTCGCCGTCGAGCTTGACGTAGTTGAGGTCGTTTTCCTTCGCCTTGGCCTCGAGGGGATCCGTGGCGTCCTTGTCCTCGAGGGCAGCGTGGCCCTGCTGGCGGAAGTCAGCGTTCTCGTCCAGCGTGACCTTGCCGTCCAGTGCGAGGATGTCACCGGCGCCGGTCTTCACCAGCGGGTTGACCTCAACGAGGGTGGCATCTTCCTTCACGAAGACGTCCCACAGCTTCAGGATGGTGTTGGCGACGCCCTCGCGCAGCTCGGGAGCGAACCCGGCGGCCTCGATGATTTCGTCTGCCTTCGCCCGGTCGATTCCGACGGAAGGATCAATGGCGATCCGCGCAAGAGCATCGGGTCGCTCGACCGCGAGCTGCTCGATTTCCACGCCGCCCTCAACCGAGCACATGGCGAGGTAGTTGCGGTTGGCTCGGTCCAGCAGCACTGAAAAGTAGTATTCCTCGGCGATGTCCGCGCCCTGGGCGATCATGACCTTGTGGACGGTGTGGCCCTTGATGTCCATGCCGAGGATCGCGGAGGCGTACTCGAACGCCTCATCCGGGGTCTTGGCAACCTTCACGCCGCCAGCCTTGCCGCGGCCGCCAACCTTGACCTGCGCCTTGACGACAACAACGCCGCCAATTTTCTCGGCCGCTGCTTTTGCTTCTTCGGGGGTCTGCGCCACGATACCGGCAAGCACGGGAACGCCGTGAGCCTCAAATAGATCGCGCGCCTGATATTCAAACAGGTCCACTTATCTAGTGTCCTTCTACGTCGAAGTAGGTTTACACAGGGAACTCTAGCCCCTTGGCTCGGAACGCCTTCCCCAGAATAGCGGTTTCGTGAGTAAGCACACAGTTCTATGAGTTGTAGAAAAGTAACCCTTTCGGTTACCGTTCCGCAGCCTCCTCGGAGGCGCTTTCCGGCGCTTCCTCCGGCGCGAAGATCTCGTACCCCGCGGCCGAGACTACGAACCCGTGGCCCGATTCCCCGTGGACGCATGCGAGTCCGTCGGTTGCCCGCCCGCACCGGAAGCCCTTCAACTCAACGGCAGCGTCATCGGCCAGGACGGGCAGGCGGGTGAGCGCGTGTTCACTTCCCTCGGTGCCGGGGCCTAGTTGGGCCTCCATCAACGTCATTCCCACTCGGCAATCGCCGTAGGTGACACCATCCGCCGTGAGCAGGACAGTGCCGCCCTTGAACCCGAGGTTGGTGCCATGGCAATCGTCGGTCACTTCGGCCGGTTCGGGATACCGGGCAAGTTCGCAGTAGACCGCTGGAACGGCAAGCAGGGTGTCGTTGCGGGTTCCGCCGGAGAGCCGCGGATCCACGGGCGAATTGATGATTCCGCCCTGCTCAGTGGTGATGGCGCAGTAGGTGTTGCGGTCTTCTGTCAGGAACGCTGCCACGTCCCCGTCGAGCTGCTGAAGCTCGGTGACGGGAACCTCCGGCATGGCTGCCAGCTCCTCGAGCGGGCTGAGCTCTGGCGCGGGGCTGGGAATGGGATTGCTGATGGGAATCTCGACGCATGCGCTGACCGTCAGCAACGTCGCCAGAGCCATGAGTACGACGACGACGCGCGGCCGGGCACGCGCCCAGACTCCCCCGGTGAACGGTTTCATGCCCGCACTACCCAACTTTGGTCAGCGGAGCATAACGCAGGAGCAGGCGCTTCTCGCCGATGTCGAACTTCACCTTTGCAACCATCTTGTCCCCGGCACCTTCCACTGCGAGGACGGTGCCGTTGCCGAAGGTGGTGTGATTGACCTTGTCTCCGGTGGACACGGCGACAACTTCCTTCTGGGGCTGCACCCTCCCTGCCGCCTTGCCGGGCAGGCCGCGACCGGAATCATTGCCCGAGGCGCCGCCGGCTCCCCAGTAAGATCCGCTGAATCGGGGGCCGTTGATGCTCTGGCCTCCGGTCCAGGCCGGACGTGTACTTCCTTCACGCTTCCAGTCGATGAGGTCCTCGGGGACCTCTCCCACAAACTGGCTTGCAGGGTTGTATTGGCTCTGACCCCACAGGCTGCGCACCTCGGAGCGCGTGATGTACAACCGCTTCCGTGCACGGGTCAGACCGACATACGCCAGACGCCGTTCCTCGGCGAGCTCCGCGGGATCGGTCGCCGAACGCTGGTGCGGGAAGATTCCCTGCTCCATGCCAGTGAGGAAGACCACCGGAAACTCCAGGCCCTTGGCCGTGTGCAGGGTCATCAGCGTGACAACACCCTGTCTACGGGCTTCGGCCACAGCCTTCTCGACGTCCTCGTCCGAGCCCGCCGGAGCGTCCGGAATCTGGTCCGCGTCCGCCACCAGTGAGACCTGCTCCAGGAACTCACCGAGTGCGCTCTCCGGGTTCTCCAGCTCGAATTCGCGGACAACCGCCACCAGTTCGGCAAGGTTTTCCACGCGCGACTCGTCCTGTGGGTCTGTGCTGGTACGCAGCTGCGCCAGGTAGCCAGTCTGTTCCAGGACAGCTTCGAGCGCCGCTGAGGCACCCGAACCGGATGCCACCTCCGCGAGGTCGTCGATCAGCTTCACGAACGAAGCGACAGCGTTGACAGACCGCGTGGCCATGCCCGGCGCTTCGTCCGCGCGGCGCAGTGCCTCCATGAAGCTGACGCGGTCACGCTCGGCGAGCGCTGCGATTGCATACTCTGCCCGGTCGCCGATGCCACGCTTGGGTTCGTTGAGAATGCGCCGCAGGTTGACGACGTCGTCCTGGTTCACCAGCACGCGAAGGTAGGCCAGCGCGTCCTTGATCTCCTTGCGCTCGTAGAAGCGCGTTCCGCCGACCACCTTGTAGGGCAGCCCGACACGCATAAGGATTTCCTCGATGGACCTCGACTGCGCGTTGGTCCGGTAGAACACTGCGACGTCGCCGGGCCGCAAATCCTCTTGATCCTGCAGCCGGTCAATCTCGTCTGCGATGAAACGTGCTTCCTCGTGTTCGTTCTCGCCGACGTAGCCGACGATCTTCTCGCCGTTGCCCTCGGCGGTCCACAACCGTTTCTCGGGTCGGTTGGGATTGCGGGAAATCACCGCGTTGGCCGCGTTCAGGATGTTCTGGGTGGACCGGTAATTCTGCTCGAGCAGGATGGTGCGGGCGTTCGCGTAGTCCTTCTCGAACTCCACGATGTTGCGCACATCCGCCCCTCGGAAAGCGTAGATCGACTGATCCGAGTCGCCGACCACGGTCAGCTCGGCGGGTTCGTCAACCGTTTCGCCCTGGACGCCGACAATCTCCCGGACCAGCGCGTACTGGGCATGGTTTGTGTCCTGGTATTCATCGACCAGCACATGCCGGAACCGGCGCCGGTAGTAGTCGGCTACCCCCGGGAAGGCGCGGAACATGAACACCGTCTGGGCGATCAGGTCATCGAAGTCCATGGCGTTCGCCTGGCGGAGACGCTGAGCGTACCCCTTGTACACCTCTGCCACTGCCTGCTCGAACGGGTCCGAGTAATTGGCCGAGGATGCGTAGGACTCCTCATCAATGAGCTCGTTCTTCAACGCCGAGATCTTGTGCTGGATTGCTTTCGGCGCGAACCGCTTGGGGTCGAGGTCCAGACCCTTCGCAACCAGCGTGACGAGCCGGAGGGTGTCCGCCGAATCGTAAATGGAGAAATTGGAATTGAGCCCAATGGACGTTGCTTCGCGCCGAAGAATCCGCACGCAGGAAGAGTGGAACGTGGAGATCCACATGCGCTTGGCAACCTCGCCCACCAGGCCCTCGATGCGCTCCCGCATCTCTGCGGCCGCCTTGTTGGTGAACGTAATCGCGAGAATCTGGCCCGGATGCGAGCGCCCGGTAGCCATCAGGTAAGCAATACGGTGGCTGAGAACCCGGGTCTTCCCGGAACCCGCCCCCGCCACGATCAGCAGCGGCGATCCGCTGTGCTTGACCGCCTCCTCCTGCTGCGGGTTGAGTCCCGCCAGGAGTTCCTTCGCGCGGGCCTCATCGACATAACCCCCGCGGCGGGGATGCTCCGACGAATCAGGGGACGACGACGACGGCGCGCCGCGCCTGCCGGCTGCGGGTGTGCTGAGGTGCGGGTCGAAAAGCAAATCCATGGTGCCTTTAAGTCTAGGTGCTGGCACGGACAGAACCTGTCCGCCGTCGTCGTACTGGTCCTTTCCTCCCACCGAAAGCGGACGTTCATTGGGAAGGAACCGTTCGTTCCCAATGAATCATCCCTTTCACTGGGAACGTTGGACAGGGCAACTTGCCCGGAACATGGCAGTGCCCGCCGGAACAGCCGATCCGGCGGGCACCTCGAAGGGACTTGAGGTTTAGCGGACGGTGGCTTCGCGGTCCTCGGGCTCGGTGCCCAGTTCCAGAAGCTTCCCGCTCTTGCGGTCCGCCAGGTAAGCCTTCATCTCGCGCTTGATTACCGGCAGGAGCATGTAGACACCCAGCAGGTTGACGAACGCACAAACGAAGAGCGCCGAGTCAGCGAAACTGAGGACTTGCCCGAAGGTCAGTACACAACCCGTAACGGTGAAGAAGAGGAAGATTACCTTGTAGATGATTTCCGAAGTCTTGCCGCGCCCGAAGAGGTACTCCCACGCCTTGAGTCCGTAGTAGGACCAGGTGATCAATGTGGAGAAGGCAAACAGTGCGACGGCGATGGCGAGAACGATCGGGAACCAGTCGATTACCGTGGCGAACGCATCGGACGTAAGGATCACGCCGTCGGGAGCAACGCCGGTCTCCTGCACCTGGTCGATCCCAGCCTGCAGGCTTGGCGCGCCGGCGATGATGATCGTCAGAGCGGTCATGGTGCAGATGAGGACGGTGTCGACGAGCGGTTCGAACAGTGCCACAAAACCTTCACTGACGGGCCGGCGCGTCTTCACTGCCGAGTGCGCGATCGGAGCCGAACCCAAGCCTGCCTCATTGGAGAAGGCTGCGCGCTGGAAGCCGACGATCATGACGCCGACAATGCCGCCTGCAATTCCAGCGGGGTTGAATGCGCCCTCGATGATCTGGCCGAACGCCGCCGGAACCTGACCGATGTTCACGAAGATGACGAAAAGGCATGCGGTCACGTAGATGACGGCCATCGCCGGGACGAGCCTGCTGGTGGTTGCGCCAATGGACTTGATGCCACCGAGGATCACGGCACCAACCAGGGCGGCCAGGACAACGCCGAAGATCAGTGCCGCGCCTGCGTTCCCGAGGAACCCGTCAGTGCCGCCAGTAACTTCCTGCGCCTGGGCGAAGGTCTGGTTGGCCTGGAACATGTTGCCGCCCGCGACGCCGAAGATGAGGATCGCAACCGCGAAGATTCCGGTCAGGATCTTCGCCGGCCATTTGCCGAACTTCGAGAAGGCGATCGGTAGGTACTTGAACGGGCCGCCCGACACTGTGCCATCCGGATGGACCTCGCGGTACTTCACGCCGAGTGTGCACTCCGCAAACTTGGTACACATGCCGAGGAGTCCGGCGAGGATCATCCAGAAGGTTGCACCGGGTCCGCCCAGCGCCATTGCTGCGCCGACACCGGCAATGTTGCCAAGCCCGACCGTGCCGGACAATGCCGACGTCAGAGCCTGGAAGTGCGGAACCTCTCCCGGGTCGTCCTTGGATGAATAGCGCCCTCGAATCACCTCGTAGGAGACCTTCAGGCCACGGAATTGGATGAAGCCGAAGTAGACGGTGAAGATGACGGCGGCGGCGATCAGCCACGCAACCACCACCGGAAAGCTGACGTCGCCGATAGTGATCGGAACGAAGACAACTGCAGCGAATCCCTCCGCGATCGGTTCAAAGACGGCATCTATGGCGTCCTCGATGGCGGCTAGCCATCCCACCTGATCAGCGACTGTAGACATGGGTAGTACTTGGTTTATAGCCATTCGTTAAAGAGAACCCGCTCCGCTCTGTGATTGCAATCACAGAGCGGCTTCTTCATTTATCGTGATGAAATTGAGATCAAATTCGTACTAGATTTTCCTGAACGGCTACAGGATGATATCGGGCTAGCATGGACGTATGGGCAAGACGAAGGCGCAGATCGCACGCAAGCACGGACCAGCAGCAGCGGGCCTGCCTGTTGCGGCCGCTGGGGAACGGAAAGAGGCACCCCGCGCCAACGGCAACCTCATTCTCATCCCTGCCATCGCGGCCGCACTCTTCCTGTTCTGGTACTTCCATCTGCTGACGCTCTCGCAAATGACCCAGCTATCCGGTGGACTGACAATGCCGGACATGCTGTTCGGCGGATACGACGCGAACTACATAACCGGGCTCCAATCAGCCATGAGCGCGGACGCGCTCGGGCAGTTGAGCTACGTGCACAAGACCGCTGGAACACTTTTCCCGCTCATCTTCGGGCTCGCCTGGCTGCTGCTCATCCAGCTCAACGCCGGGCGGCGGAAGCTCCGCTGGATTCTGTGGACTCCGGTGCTGCTGTTCGTCGTCGTGGATCTGTGGGAGAACATCGCAATCGATTCGCTTCTTGCGGCTTCCTCGCCCGACGGCGGTGCCCTCGCCCTTGCATCAACACTTACGGTGTCGCGCTGGGTACTGTTCGGGGTGTGCTGTGTGGCTGGACTCCTCGCGGTGCTGCTTCCTCGCGCTGTGCGGACCAACAGTCCGAAGACGGTAAGCTAGTACCGCTTGCGATTCAGGTTGCGTTCTGCGCAGCACCCGCCTCTGTAGCTCAGTAGGATAGAGCGTCCCTCTCCTAAAGGGAAGGTCGTCGGTTCGATTCCGGCCAGGGGCACTTCCAGGATGGACAGCCCTCCCCATCGTGCCCTCATCCCCGGAGGGCTAGGTTGATTCTCATGGGGACATTCACTTCGGTGCCGGGGCCAACTCGGATCATCCGGATCTCGGACATTGCGTGGTCAGTAGCCGTTGACGCCGCGTCCCAGAAGCTCGCAGCGCACGACGGCGACGATAATGCGGCGAATACCCCGAGCACTACAGCGGCCCTTTCCCAGGAAACCGTGAATCTCGCATGGGCCGAACTGCGCACGGCGGGCATCGCGCGCGGCGACGCGATCACTGACGCCTGGCTCGGCGCAATCAACCTCATCCTCTCCCCCGACACCCTGATTCGACTGACCGCCGAATACAACGGGCTCTCAGGCCACAGCGACCTGAGCATCACGGGCAGCCGTGGCGCGTGCGTCTACCGCCGCCGCACCATCGAAACCCTGCCCAACGGCGGGACCCGCATCACCGGACGCGAATCCGGCGTCGAAATCAGCCTGTTCAACGCTGCACAGTTCTGGGGAAGCGCCGTGCGCGTCCTTCCACCGCTGGAGGAGCTTCGCGCCGACGCCGCCAACGCCGGGTACGTGATCGGTGAGGATCCCGTCGTAGTCCCGAGCGAGGTCTCCGCCGCGCTGGCGGCGCACCTGCAGCAAACACCCGACGACGACGGCGGGTTGGCTGCCGCGCTGACCGGACTCGGCGCCCCCGCGGAACTGACCGACGTCGTCGTTCATCAGACTGCGTCCGTGACGGCGACCCTGGAAACCCCGGCGGACGTACGGGTACTTGCCTGGGCCGGCATGTGGTCGCTCGCGAACGGTCAGCTGTACTCGATCCGGGCCCGCGCCGACGAGGGCGCAGTCACGTTGACCCGGGTCCAACCTGGCCATGTGGCTCGTGAGTTGTCCTTCGCCCTGGTGGGTGCGTATGACTTTGCTGGATCGGCTCAGGGGTCGCAGGCATGAGCGCCATGCTGGGAATGGACCCTGCCCAGGTGCGGGATCTTGCCCGCGCGTTGGATTCCGCCGCAGGGAACATTGAACTGATCGGCGCCCAGGTGACCGGCACTATTTCCACCATTCCCTGGGAGGGTGGAGACGCCGATGGGTTCCGGTCTGCCTGGAACGGGAGTCGCCGGTTGGCCTTGATCCGCATCTCGGATCAATTGCGGGAGCATGCGCAGGTTGCCCTGGAGAACGCTGACGCACAGCACCGCACCAGCGATGAGCTTCAGGGGCGGGCTAGCGCTGGTCCCGGCTCCGTTTCTGAAGACCAACCGCAATTTTGGGACGAGCTCTGGGATGCGGCGGGAGGCCTCTGGGGCGGGACGGGTGACGCCTTCGACAGCGCGGTGGACACCGTGGGCGACCGCGTTCAGGACGTGTCCGGATGGGTTGAGGACGGCCTGGCTTGGGTCGCCGCGGACATAGACCTTCGGATGGACAACCTCGGTGACGCCTACGAAAGTTCGTTCGAGCACTCGTTCCACGCAGCCAGCATGTTCCGCAGTTTCCGGAACGGCGAACCGCCCTCGGTCACTGAAGCGGTCGCCACTTCGCTCCTTCTCTACGGAGGCTCCGTCAATTTCGCCGGAACGCTTCTGACCGGCGGAGCGTACAATCCACGGCTCTTCGATGATGGAAGCGCATGGGCTGGCGAACCTATCCCGGTGCCGGTTGAAGCGGACGGAGCTAAACCCTCAGAGTTTGGACACCTGCCCACTCATGTGCCAAGCAGCTTGCAGGAAATTGCCCGAAACACCGTCAGAGCCTACGGCGATGCGGATGTACCGCGCACGAATGATGGTGCGGTTCGAATTACGAGAGTCATCAGCGACGGGAAACCCGCCTATATCGTGGACATCCCGGGTACACAGGAGTGGTTCCGCACCGGGGAGCCAGCAATGGACGTCACCGGCAACGTGGTTGTGGCCTCAGGGCAGCTTTCCACCGGTTCACACGCGGTAAGCCTGGCGATGGAACAGGCAGGCATTTCACCGAACGATCCGGTCATGCTGTCGGGCCACTCGCAGGGTGGCATGATCGCGGCTACGTTGATCGGTGACTCAGGATTCATGGAGAAGTTCAACGTCACCAATGTGATGACGTTTGGTTCGCCCATCGACACGAATCACTTTCCGAGTGACGTGGATGCGATCGGATTCCAACACGAAGCCGACGTCGTGCCGCGACTGGATCTTGGTGGCCTGCTGACGAGTGATGGGCAATCGCCGGTTGGTGCCGCAGAAGTGATGCTGAACGGGGTTCCTGAAGTGGCGTTACCCAACCCCTCCAATCTTCTGGACGTACCGGGAAACCATCTCGCTGGTGCATACGCTGAATCGATCGGGGCCGCTGAGCAGGATCCTTCTGGACTCGCTTACCAGTATGCCGCGATGCTGTCGACTAAAGTCTTCCTGACTGCTGATCCCACGGAGGTAAATTCCTGGGTCATCCCCATCGAAAGGAGGCACTGATGTCGAAATCGCGGCTCCTGCTCCTCCTATTGCTGTGCATGGTCACTCTCGTTACAACCGGCTGCTTCGGTGAGTCGCGGGAGGATAGGTATGCAGAAGCGATCGCCAGCATCGAGGGGGTGGACAGCCAATCGGTCAGCTATTCGAACCATGCAGGCATGAGTAGCACGACACGGATCGAGATTGCTACCTCTACTAACGACAGCCAGGAACTGCTTCGCATCCTGGAAGATAGTTTGAAAGCGTTCGCCGCCGAAACCGATGACGAATCAACCGACTTGAGCTACGTCGTGTACTCGCAAGATCGGTCCGTCTACGTCACTCCCAGCGATCTCAGTCCGGACCTCGATTTCTTGAACGACATCCGCAACTACTTCGACCTGTAACCAACGCCAGTGCATTCCGATACCGCCCTTCGCGCCTTCCTCCCGGGAACCTGGGACGTCAGCCGCACCCTGGAGGACCTGGATTCAGCACCGCCGGTACCTTCACCGGTGCCGCGACTTTCGCCCAGAACGACGACGACGGCGCACTTCTCCTGGCTGGTGACCGGACCGAACAAGAATCTGCGGCTGACAACCCGGCTTGCGAGGCGGCCCGGTCAGACCACTTCAGCCAGATAGCCGGTTTCCGAAGGCTGCGCGAGCGGCAGCGCTTTCCAACACCGCGCAAGAATGTCAACGGCGCGTTCCGTCTGCTCCTCCGGGTAACTGAATGGAATGCGCAGGAACCGCTCAAACGCACCATCGAGCCCGAAGCGCGGCCCGGCGGCCAGCAACAGGCCTTCGTTCCGTGCAGCCAGGGTGAGTTGCGAACTCACGGGCTGACCGAGCCCCACCCAGAGAGCGAGCCCACCCCTCACCCCTGGAACGTCCCAGCCTGGTAGCCGATCCCTGAGCAGCGAAGCCAGTTGGTCACGTCCTTCGCGCAGCCGGCGCCCGCGTTCGGCAAGGATGGACTCGTACTGTCCGAGCACATCGGCTGCGATCAGCTGTTCAAGGATGGGCGTACCGAGGTCGTGGGAAAAGCGGGCCCGCACCAGCCGCTGGACCAGGTCCGGCTCCGCCCGAATCCAGCCGATGCGAAGCCCGCCCCACACGGTCTTGCCCAGCGAACCTATCAGCACGGCGGGCCCATAGGCGGCCAGCGGAAGGGGGCGGGCGCCGTCGTCGTCGATTGCCAGCTCGGCCATCGTCTCATCCGCCACAACAACGGTGCCGTGCTTCGAAGCGGTCCGCAGGAGTTCGGTTCGTTGCTCTGAACCCATGGTGCACCCGGTGGGGTTCTGGAAATCCGGCATCACGTAGGCGAGCGCCGGATGGGTGCGTGCGAAGGCCTGCCGGAGGGCATCCTCGTCCCAGCCGCCGGAGGTAGTGACGTTCACCGGCACCAGCCTCCTGGCGGCCGACCGCAGCGCTTCGTAGGCGTGGGGATAGCTGGGCGTCTCGACGACGGCGGTATCGCTGCGGTCGAGGATTACCCGGGAGAGGAGCGCGATTGCATGTTGCGCACCGATCGTCACCATCACCTGTGCGGGGTCGGTGGGCAGGCCGCGTGCGGCATAGCGGTCGGCGATGGCCTGCCGGAGCTGGGGCAAACCGACGGGATCGTAACCCGGGCTACCCAGGAACGTGGGAAGCGAAGCGGCGGCCCGGGTTGCAGCATCCGCCAGTTGGTGCGCGGCAGGTAGCGCGGCCTTGCTGAAATCGAGCAGTCCCTGGCCCGGAAGCTCCGCCGCCACTGGTTCGCCGGCAGGCAGCATCGCAACGCTGCCTGACCCGCGGGTGCTCGAAAGGTACCCCGCATCGCGCAGACGGGCGAACGTGGCCGAAACAGTGGTCCGGCTCAGGTGCAACTGCTGCGCAAGTTCGCGTTCAGCCGGGAGCCTGGTCCCAATCGGAATCCGTCCATCGAGGATGAGCAGGCGAACACGATCCGCGAGTGCACTGTAAGCGGGAGCGGTGCCACGCCACTCAGCGAGTAGCATGTCCAACCTGCGAGCCGAGAGTGTCTGCATCAGGCCAGTTTATTCGAATTGGCATCTTGTGGGAAGGCCAATTGAGCAGTTCACTGGAAGTATGTCCCTTCTTCTCGTGCGCCGCGTGGTGCAGCTTCTGCTCGGCCTCTTCCTGTACGGCTTCTCGATCGGCATGATGATCCGAGCCGGGATCGGTGTCTCACCGTGGGATGTCCTTGGCCAGGGCGTTTCGCTGCAGAGCGGCATCCCGTTTGGACTGACCACCAACCTGATTGGCCTGGCGGTCCTGTTGCTGTGGATTCCCATCCGGCAGAAGCCGGGTGTTGGGACTGTTCTGAACGTCCTGCTCGTCGGGCCGAGCGCTGAGGTGGCTCTCGCCGTCGTTCCTCAGCAAACCGAGCTGTGGGTGCAGGTTCTCCTCTTCACTGCAGGGCTGCTGCTCCTCGCGGTAGCTACCGGCCTCTACATCGGGGCCCGGATGGGGCCAGGCCCACGAGATGGACTCATGACCGGCATCAATCACCGGTGGGGGTGGGCCATTTGGAAGGTGCGCACCGGGATCGAGGTCTCAGTGCTCGCCCTCGGCTGGGTGCTGGGCGGAACCGTGGGTGTTGGCACCGTCGCCTTCGCGCTCCTGGTGGGCCCGCTGGTGAACATCACGCTCCCCCGGTTGCGGGTACCGGAGGAGCGTAAGGAGCCAAAGCTCGACGGCGAAGGGGCACCGACCACCACTACTCCGTGAGGGCTGCGTCGAGCGACTCCGGCAGCTCATCCGGGGCAACTGCCTTCTGGACGGCGAACTGCGTGCGATGCAGCTCCGCGTAGCGGCCGTCACGGGTAAGCAGTTCATCATGGGTTCCCCGCTCCGCAATGCGTCCCTCCTCGATCACCAGGATCTGGTCCGCACTACGAATGGTTGACAGCCTGTGGGCGATCACAAGCGCGGTCCGTCCCTCCAGCGCTTCGCTCAGGGCGGCCTGCACCGCTGCCTCCGAGGTTGAATCCAGCGCAGCGGTGGCCTCATCCAGGATCACAACGCGGGGCTGGGCCAGCAGCAGCCGGGCGATCGTCATGCGCTGGCGTTCACCGCCGGACAACCGGTAGCCCCGCTCCCCAACCATGGTGTCCAATTGATCGGGTAGCGCCCTGATCAGGGTTTCCAGGCGGGCCCGGCGTACGGCGTCCCACACCTCTTCATCCGTGGCGCCGGGGCGCGCCAGCCGGAGGTTGGCACCGATGGTTTCGTGGAACAGATGGCCGTCCTGGGTCACCATTCCGAGCGTGTGCCGCATGGACTCGAACGTCACATCGCGAACGTCCTTCCCGCCAATGCGAACCGCGCCTTCGTCGACGTCGTACAGCCGGGCCAGCAGCTGGGCGATGGTGGACTTCCCAGCGCCCGAGGTGCCCACCAGCGCCACGGTCTGGCCGGGTTCTATCCGGAAATCGATGCCGTGCAGCACCTCTTCACCGCCGCGGGTGTCCAGTATTGCCACTTCCTCAAGGGAGGCCAGCGAGACCTTGTCCGCAGACGGGTAGCCAAACCGGACGTCGTCGAACTCAACGGCAACTGGACCGGCTGGAATGGTGCCGGCGTCGGGCTTTTCCTTGATGAGTGGGTCCAGGTCCAGCACCTCGAACACCCGCTCGAAGCTCACCAGCGCACTCATGATCTCCACGCGTGCGTTGGCCAGCGAGGTCAACGGGGCGTAAAGCCGCGTGAGCAGGAGCGCGAGGGTCACCACCTCGCCGGTGTCCAGCGCTCTGCCCAGGGCAAGCGTTCCGCCGAGCCCGTACACGAGCGCCAGCGCAAGCGCAGAAACGAGCATCAGCGCCGAGAAGAACACGAACTGCAGCATCGCGGTACGGACGCCGATGTCCCGAACGCGGGCAGCCCGGACCCGGAACTCATCCGATTCCTCATCGGGACGACCGAAGAGCTTCACCAGCGTGGCGCCCGGCGCCGAGAACCGCTCCGTCATCTGCGTGCTCATGGTCGAGTTGTAGTCCGCCGCCTCACGCCGCAGCGACGCCAGCCGTCGCCCCATCCGCCGGGCGGGCAGCAGAAAGATCGGCAACATGATGATTGCAAGGACCGTCACCAGAACGGACGTGCTGAGCATGACAATCAGGGTGAGGATCAGCGCCACCAGGTTGCTGACCACCCCGGAGAGCGTTCCGCTGAACGCCTGCTGCGCGCCGATCACGTCATTATTCAGCCGGCTCACCAGCGCGCCGGTTCGGGTCCGCGTGAAGAACGCAATTGGCATCTTCTGCACATGGTCGAACACCGCCGTGCGCAGGTCGAGGATCACTCCCTCACCGATCCGCGAGGAGTACCAACGGGTGGCCAGGCCGACCGCAGTATCTGCAATCGCAACGAGCGCAATAACGACGGCGAGCCACACAATGGTCTCCACGCCGGTTCCGGCGATGATCGCATCGACCACCTGCCCCGCAAGTACCGGGGTGGCAACTGCCAGGAAAGCGGAGACCACCGAAAGCACAATGAACAGCACCAGCTTGAACTTGTACGGCACGGCGAAAGAGAGGATCCGCTTCAGCGTCTCCTTCGAAAACTTGTTGTTACCGTTCTTGGCGGAGGAGATCCGGTAAAGGGAACTCCAGGCCGCGCCTTCCATGCTCATGGATCGCCTCCCGTTAGTCGCTCTCAACCATAGGACCCGTCACGGACAGTTTCGGTCCGCTGGGTGGAAAAGGCGCCTTCCTTCTGAAGCAACCCCGGCTGGGCATCGCCTATTCCGCGCGGATGCGGTGAGAATGCGCGTAACAGTTGAGCGTATTTCCACGACTGAAACCCACAAGGGTGATGCCCGTTTTCTCAGCCAGATCAGCCGCCAACGACGACGGCGCACTCACCGCCGCGAGCATCGGCACCCCCGCGAGGTGCGCCTTCTGGACGAGCTCGAACGAGGCGCGGCCTGAAACCTGCAGAATGGTCCCGCACAGCGGCAGATGGCCGGCGCGCAGCGCCCAGCCCACAACCTTGTCGACGGCGTTGTGCCTGCCCACGTCTTCACGGAGGCACAACAGCTCACCATCCCGGCTGAACAGTCCCGCTGCATGGACCCCTCCGGTCCGGTCGAAGAGCTTCTGGCCGGCACGCAGCCGCTCCGGCAGCGAGGCGAGAACCGCGAGATCCACCGCGCCGTCGTCGTCGTGCTTCTCGAAGCGGGCCGACTTCCGCACCGCGTCGATCGACGCCGTCCCGCAAATCCCGCAGGAACTGGAGGTATAGACGTGACGTTCCATCCCGGTGTCCGGGAGCGGAACGTCAGGGCGGAGTTGGGCCTCCACCACGTTGAACGTCTGCTGGCCCTGTTCATCGACGCCTGCGCAGTACCGCAGGCTGATGATCTCGCCCGGCTCGCTGACCACGCCCTCGGAGACGAGGAATCCCGCCACCAGGTCAAAGTCCTCCCCCGGCGTGCGCATCGTGACCGTGAAGGCGCGCGCTCCAAGCCGGATCTCCAGCGGCTCCTCCCCTGCCAGCCGGTCCTCGCGACGGCTCGGCGGGCCGTCAAGCCGGAAGCGCACAATCCGCCGCCGGTCCGTCACTCGCGCCACATCAGCCTCCTTCCTGCTCCTAGAATGAGACTAGTTGACTCCAACACGAGGATGTGAGGGCAAATGGCAACGCGAGCCCCGAAAGACGGCATCAATGAGGCTGGGCTCAAGTCCGCCGCACCGAAGAAGCAGGCGGTGGGCCTGCCCGCAGTGGCGCATGCGCTCAAGATTTCACTGGAGCAGATGGGTCCGGTCCGCAGTGCCCAGACCCTGCTCGCCGTGAATCAGGTCAGCGGCTTCGACTGCCCGGGATGCGCGTGGCCGGAGGGCGAAAACCGGCACCGCGCCGAGTTCTGTGAGAACGGCGCCAAGGCTGTGGCCGAAGAAGCGACCAAGCGGACCGTGCCGCCGTCGTTCTTCGAGCGATTCTCGGTCAGCGACCTGTCGGAGCATGACGACTTTTGGCTCGGCCAGCAGGGCCGCCTCACACACCCGATGCTGCTCGACGACGGCGGCACCCACTACCGCCCGGCCAGCTGGGACGAGGCGTTCGGCATCATCACGGAGGAACTTGAGGCACTTCAGAGCCCCGATGAAGCGGTGTTCTACACATCGGGGCGCACCTCGAACGAAGCGGCATTCCTCTACCAGCTCATGGTCCGCGGGATCGGCACCAACAACCTGCCGGACTGCTCGAACATGTGCCATGAGTCCTCCGGTTCGGCATTGACTCAGACCATCGGCATCGGCAAGGGGTCGGTTTCCCTGGAGGACCTGGAAACCGCGCCGCTCATCCTGATCGCAGGACAAAATCCCGGCACCAACCACCCGCGCATGCTCACGTCCCTCGAGAAGGCCAAGAAGAACGGCGCACAGATCGTCGCGATCAACCCGCTGCCGGAGGCGGGCCTGATGACGTTCGAGAACCCGCAGACGGTCAGCGGTCTGCTCGGTTCCCGGTTCGGAGGCGGCACGCAGCTTGCCGATGACTTCCTGCAGATCCGGATCGGCGGTGACCAGGCGCTTTTCCAGGGCATCGGCAAGCACCTGCTTGAGCGCGAGGAAGCCACCGGAACCGTCTTCGACCACGACTTCATCCGCGAATCCACCCTTGGGCTGGACGAGTACCTGCACCAGCTGCGCACGGTGGAGTGGGACAGCATCCTCGAAGCGACAGGGCTCACCCGCGAACAAATCGTCTCCGTTGCCGAGCGCATGATCGCCGCGAAGGGCACCATTGTCTGCTGGGCTATGGGACTGACCCAGCACAAGCACTCGGTCGCGATGCTCCGCGACGTCGTCAACGTACTTCTCCTGCAGGGCAACATCGGCAAGCCCGGCGCGGGGCTCTGCCCGGTTCGGGGGCACTCGAACGTGCAGGGTGACCGCACGATGGGCATCTTCGAACGGATGCCGCCCGCCTTCCATGACGCCCTCGATGCGCGCTTCAGCTTCTCATCACCGAGAAAACACGGATACGACACCGTGGGCGCAATCCGGGCCATGCGGGATGGAAACGTGCGCGTCTTCATGGCCATGGGCGGCAACTTCGTCCGGGCTACCCCGGATTCCGAGGTTACGGACGCCGCGCTGCGCACCACGCGGCTCACCGTACAGGTGTCCACGAAACTCAACCGTTCCCATCTGATCACCGGCAGGCGGGCGCTCATCCTGCCCGCACTGGGACGCACTGACCGCGACACCCAGGCGTCGGGAGACCAGCGGGTCACGGTCGAAGATTCCATGAGCGCGGTACACGCCTCCCGCGGGCGGCTGACTCCCCCCGGCCCGGAGGTCCGCTCTGAGATCGCGATTGTCTGCGGGCTAGCCGAACACCTGTTCTCCCGCCCGGACAGCCCCTACCGCGCATCCGCTCCGAAGGTTGACTGGCCAGCCCTGCAGGGCAACTACGCGCTGATCCGGGAACACATTGCCGCCGTCATTCCCGGATTCGAGTCCTACGAGAAAAAGATTGACGACGGCGGCTTCATCCTCCCGCACGGGCCCAGGGACAACCGTCACTTCCCCACCGAAACAGGCAAAGCATCCTTCACCGGCAACCAGCTCGAGTACCCGCGCGTCCCCGAGGGGCGGCTGCTGCTGCAGACCCTGCGCTCACACGATCAGTACAACACCACGATCTACGGCAAGGACGATCGCTACCGCGGCATCCGCGGCGGCCGCCGCGTGGTATTCGTCCACGCTGAGGATCTGCGGGAGGCCGGCCTGACGGACGGCTCCATGGTGCATCTTGTGTCAGAGTACGACGACGGCGTGCAGCGCCGGGCGGAGAACTTCCGTGCAGTTGCGTACCCCACTCCGCGCGGTTGCGCGGCAGCGTACTACCCCGAGACCAACGTTCTGGTCCCGTTGGACTCCACCGCCGACGTCAGTGGGACGCCGACGTCGAAATCGGTAGTGATCCGGCTGGAGAAGGCTACCGCGTCGTAACTACCCCAAACTCGCTCCGCTCGTTCGGGGACCCCTCGTTGCTAGCGCGTCACAACTACCCCAAACTCGCTCCGCTCGTTTGGGGACCCCTCGTTGCTAGCTTGACCAGGGCAGCGGCAGCGCTGGGATGTTCTCGTCCTGCTGGCACCCCTGCTCGGGTATTACGAGCACGCCGTCGGCGTCGGCAAGGCCCCGGAGCATCCCCGACCGGTGATGCACGGTGGGCATCGCCCGCCCTTCGCTGTTCCGGTACGGCACGAGCCGCGTCCGGCCGGGCAGTGCACCGAAAT
The DNA here is from genome assembly GCF_011927905.1 of Arthrobacter pigmenti. NCBI lineage: Bacteria > Bacillati > Actinomycetota > Actinomycetes > Micrococcales > Micrococcaceae > Arthrobacter > Arthrobacter pigmenti. Next base: position 410,201 of record NZ_JAATJL010000001.1, on the reverse strand, counting down.
CCTCACCGGCAAGCGCCCGCTGCGGCTCAGGGAACGCCGCTCCACGCAATCCGGCCAGGAGCGGGCGCGCCACGGTGAACAAAGCCATCATCGCGGCCAGTGGATTGCCCGGGAGTCCAACGAAGAACCGGCCGTCCTGCAGCTTTGCCAGGAGGGTGGGATGGCCCGGGCGCATGGCGATCCCGTCAATGATGAAATCAGCCTCCAGGACGGTGAGAGCACGGCGGATGTGGTCGGCGTCAGAGGATCCCGTGCCGCCGGTGCTGATCAATACGTCGCCCGATGCCCGGGCCAGGGAGAGCTCGTCCAGCGCTTCCGCGCTGATGGCGGCGACGACGTCGTCGAGGTCGTCGCGTACCCTGGCCACCGTGTCCACGTGCCCGCCGAGCATAGTGACCAGTCCCGGGAGTTGCGGCCCGAAAGTGTCGCGGACCTGCCCGGGCTCGGGAAGGCCTGCCTCAATGACTTCGTCACCGGTCAGCAGGAGTGAAACGCGGGGAGCCCGCAGCACGGGCAGATTGTCATAACCGCATACGGCGGCAAGGGCGATTTGTGCCGGGTTCAGGACGGAACCCGCGGCAATGGCCTCGGTTCCTTCCGGCGCCTCTTCACCCGCCGGCCGGATATGCTCCTGATCGGCAGGTTCGTCCGGCCTGGCCTGATCGTTCCGCGTCAGTGTGCAGCCGCGGACTGCTCCGTGTTCGGTCCGCAGTATCCCGCTGGCACCTGGCGGAACCACGCCACCGGTGAGGATGAAAGTGGCCTCGCCGGGCGCCAGGTCCGCATAGCCGGACGTCTTGTGCGCGTGTACACGCTGCCACGGCCTGTCGTCGACCGGTTCGGGGCTGACCAACTTCCATGGCGGCTCACCCTGCACTGCCCAGCCGTCCATGGCCGAGGATGCGTAATGCGGTATGGGCTGCAACGCAACCACGGGTTCTGCGAGGGTCTGGCCTAGTGCGTCCGAGAGGTTGACCGTTTGCGCGGGCTTGGGCGTCGCCGCGTGGAAAGCCAGCCTTAGCGCCTCTTCCCAGGCGACGTTCCTGCCCGATTTCGTCACTGGCGCTCCCCGTCTTCGGCTGTCGGTGGGCACGCCGCGCCCGCTGCCTCAATGGCCGACCGCTGGGCAGTTGCACTGTCCGCCTGCCCGAACCCCACCGCCATCCCCGCCGCATATCCTGCGATGAATGTGGTCAGCGGAGCCGCAGGCCGGACCACCGAATGCGCGGCTTTCCCGGCAAGAGCCAGGACGGCGTCGACGTCCACCTCCGTTCCGTCGAGTTCGAACATCTCAATGAGCTGCTCACTCCACTGCCGCAGCAGGCGATCCCGATCCTCCATGGTGAACCTTTCGCTATTGGTCCGCGTACGGCTCCTCGATCCCAAGTTCTTGGGCGTCGGACCACGTATCGACGTCGTGGGTTGAGCCCGCGGGGACCTCGACTGCACTCCATTGCACCCTAGCAAGCAGGTGGCGCATGGATAGATTCGTTAACGCCCCGCTATCGACGGCGGATGCAAGGTCACTCCAGCGGTACAGCGCCGCCAGCGGCTGGTCGCGGCCGCCGTCGCGCGCCAGGACCGAGGCACCGGCTTCCCGCGCACCTGTCAGGAGTGCCGGCAATGTCTCGCCGATACGCGGCATGTCGCAGGCGAGCACCAGCAGCCACGGTGCGTGGCTGGACCGCAAGTGTCCGACGGCGGCCGCCACCGCCGCCGCCGGACCTCCGAACGGCGGATCTTCCCGGAGTAGCTCCACACCCCCCGGCATTCCCGGCGTGGACTGCCCGACGACGAGGAGACGGCGGGCGGCCGACGCCGCCTCACAGGTGAGGGCGAGGAGATTCCGGTCACCGATCTGTAGGGATGCTTTCGGGACCCCGCCAAGCCGGGAAGACCGTCCACCACTCAGGATGACCGCGTCGAACAAAAGGGTGTGATCGCGCCCAGGCAGCGGGCCCGGAGCACTCACGCAGCGTTATCGGCGGGAAGGAACTCGCTCCACTGTGGCGAGGGCTTCTCCAGCTCGCGGATCTGCCAGCAGGTACCGCGCGGCGGTCGGGGGACCACCCGCAGCGACCAGCCGAGAGACGCGAGAGTCTTGTCCCCCTTGGCGTTGTTGCAGCGGAGGCAGCAGGCAACGAGATTCTCCCAACTGTCCTCACCCCCGCGGGACCGTGGGACCACGTGGTCGATCGTTGAGGCCGCCTTACCGCAGTAGGCGCATAAGTGGTTATCGCGCCGGAGCACGCCGCGGCGGGTCGCAACGAGATTGTGGCGGTACGGAATCTTCACGTAGCGATTGAGAAGGATGACCGAGGGACGCGAGAGTACTTCGGTGGGGCCCACAACGGGGTCATCTCCTTCAGCGACCACACTGGCCTTCCCCGTGAGCACAAGCACCAGCGCCCGGCGGAAGGTCACCACCGCCAGTGGTTCATATCCAGCATTCAGAACGAGAGTGCGCATGCACATTCCTCTTTGCCGTCCATCCCCTGAAACTTGCGGGACGCCCCTGAAGTTACAGCGAAGGTGCTTCGGATTGACACTGCAAGGGTAAGCCGTCGGCGTAAGGATTCGTCAATCGCAACACGCAAAGAGCCCCCTGCCTGGTGGCAGAGGGCCTTTGGTGTAAAGCTTTTGGACTAGCCTCCGACGCGGATGAATACCGGTCCGGAACCGAGGTTCGCGGGAGCAACAACTGTCTGGTTTCCATTGAAACCGCCGTGTACAGCCTGTCCGCCGCCGATGTACACAGCGATGTGCGCTGCACCCATGCCGCCGTCGGCGTAATAGATGAGGTCCCCGGGGATCGCTTCGGCGGCACTGACAGTGCGTCCGAGCGAAAGGTAGCCTGCAGGCCAACCGTGGAAGTTGATGCCTGCTGCAGCGAGGGCGTTGCTGGCAAGACGGGTGCAGTCCTGGATCACACCGAGCTGGCCCTGGGCTGCTGCTGCGATTGTTGCTGCTACGCCGGAGGAGACCTCGGGAGCAACAGGCGCCGGTGCTTCCGGCAGGACCGCTACGGTTTCGGCAGCAACTTCTACTGCAGCTGCCGGCTCGGAAACGGTAGCCTCAGCCACAACAGCCGGTGCAGCTTCCACGATCTCTTCAGCCTGCAGGGTCACTGCAGGGGTGGCCACCGTGGGTGCGGCAACCGCCTTGACAGCTGCCTTGTTGAACGAAACCTTGGCGTCGGCAGCCGCCTGAACGGGGGCGGTGACGGACTGAATCTCCAGGGTGCTGGTGACTGCGTTGCGCTCGGCGGGCAGTTCTACCGCGTTGGCGGCAACACCGCTGCTGAGAACAAGCCCGGACGCTGCAGCGATGACCGCGGCCTGGCGACCTACTCCGCCGGCATTGTCGCTGACGGCGCGGGCGATGGAGGAAAGGTGGGCCGACCGCTGTACTTCGGCACGGTGGCGCGCAATGGTGGCGCGGGAATTCGGGGTCATGTGTTGAAGCTCCAGGTCGATCTGGTTCTAGCTAACGCGAACGAAGCTGTAGCCGGAGAGGTCGGACAAGTTGTGAAGAGCGGTGTTCATGCCGTTGAAGCCACCGCTAATGACCTGACCGTTGCCGACGTAGATGGCAACGTGGCCGGCTGAAATGACGAGGTCACCGGGCGCGGGCGAGGAGACAACCGAGCCGAATGCGAAGAAGTCACCCGGCGCGATGTCGCCGACGGATTTGCCGATTGAACGCAGTGCGTTCTCAACCATCGCGGTGCAGTCCTGCGACACACCGATCTGGGCGTAAGCCGAACCGACGAGCGCTGCGCCGATTCCACTGGCCGATGGTGCTTCGATGGGCTCAGGAGCCTCAACGGCTGCTTCCTCCACCTCGACCGGTGCTGCCACGGTTGCCTCTACGGCAACAGGCTCAGCGGCCGGGACGGGAGCCGGTGCTTCCTCTACAACATCGGCCTGGACGGCAACAACGGGAGCTACCTCGACGGGAGCAGCGACGGCTTCTACGGCTGCGCGCTCAAAGGTCACTGCCGCATCTGCGGAGGCGCTGACGGGCGCTTCAGTGGAGATGGAGTTCAGAGTCTTGACTGCCTGTGCCGAGCGCTGGGCGTCTGCGGCACCGTGTGCCGGGAGGCCCGCGGTAAGGACGAGGCCGGAAGCTGCGACGATAACCGCTGCCTGGCGTCCTACGGATCCGGCGTTCGAAGATACAGCCTTCGAGATTGCTGCGAGCGAGTTGGTATGAGCCGGAACCGCGCGATGGCGTCCGAGCGCAGAGCTGTTTGACACGTTAAGTTGCCTCTCCCTACGCCTGCGAGGTGAGCTGTCGGATTCGGATGGGAGTCACCCGGCCGTGGATCCTTTCAGACCCTGCGACTTAACCCCTAGGGCTTCTTTCGAAGCCCGCAATTGGTTCCCCCGCCCCTGCCATGCGATTGTTGCGAACGGACCTCGTGCAGTGGCAGAGCTAGGCGATCTGCGCGAGGGTGCCAAACCCCCTGCGATTTGGCACGAGTTAGACGGTACATGAGTTCGGCGGGCATGTCACATTCCGATCACGGAACGGTGTGTCGCCCGTTATAAACGGGGGCGAAACGCGCCCTGGCTTCCTAGAGCCAGCCGAGCGGATCGACGTTTTTCCCGTCGATCATGACTTCAAAGTGCAGATGGCAGCCAGTGGACGCGCCGGTGCTTCCCACGCGCGCGATCGACTGGGCCCGCTGCACTTCCTGCCCCACGGTGACATCAATGGCGGACAGGTGGTTGTACGTGGTCTTGAGTCCGTTGCCGTGTTCGACGACGACGCGGTTGCCGCCGCCATAGGCGTGCCACCCGGCAAAGGTCACGGTTCCGGAAGCAGCGGCCTTCACGGCGGTGCCACACGCTTCGCTCATGTCCTGACCTGTGTGGAGTTCGCCGGCACCGGTGATCGGGCTGATGCGGTTTCCGAAGGGCGAGCTCAGCTGCACGTTATCCAACGGCGCAGAGAGGGAACCCTTGGACTCTGCGGCAACGATATCGCTGCCGGACGCAGACACGATCTCGGCCAGTTTGGCATCAGGATCGAACTTCCCGTGCAGTGCCGCGCGATCAAAGGTCACTTCGGCGCTTGCGGCCGCTTGAACGGGCTTCGCCGCGTCCTGGCTGGTGTGTGCCGCCTGCTGCATCTGGGCAGGTGCGACGGCCGCAGTGGTGGGTAGTGCGACGGTGAGCACCATTCCCGATGCGGCAGCTGCGATGGCTACTTTCTGGCTGAGACCGGTGAAGGAGACATCCCGCCGTGCGGTTGCCGCCTTGCGGCGTCGTTCGCGGCGCTGTGCGTCCCGCGGCTTCATCGGTGTGTCGGGCCCGGTATAGCCGCCGCGGGCGCTTCGGCGAGTGTGCTGCGTGCCCATGCACTCCTGCATGGCAACCCCGGCAATCTCAACTGCCGGCGCCAGGGTAACGGCCGGAGCCGACGGCGTAGTCACAGCCGGAGCCGACGGCACAGTCAGAGCCGGAGCCGCAGGCTTGGAAGCAACACGAGCCGGGTTTGGGGAGATAGCCGAAGCCGGAGCTGGGTCAGGAGCCGGAGCGCTTGTTAAGCCGGCGGCTGCGTGGGCTGCTGCCCGCTCGGCACGTTCACGCCGGTGGGCGTCGCGAGGCCGCGCTTCAGCGAGCGGGGTGCTGGCACGGCGGCGCCCCGAAGCAGTATTCGACAAGGAGACCCTCTCTCATTTTGCCTGCGAAGTTAGCTGTCGGATTCGAGTATGAGAAACTCGGCTCACCCGCGGCCACATCCATGGTTACTGGTGAACTTCACCCCAAGGTCACGGTTAGCCGTGGCCGATTGGTGGGTCCTCCGCCCCTGTCACATGTCTCAGCACAGAATTCGCCGACAGGGTTAGGCATGCGAATTAGGTAACGCTGAAGTATCAACGCCAGTTTTCCACTATAGAGGTGCTAAAGCAAAAGTAACCATTCCGTTATCAACATGTGGATATCTTTCGCCTATTCAGCGGCATCAGACTTAGGGCTGAACGGCGACGAATACATGTGAGGCGACCTCCGGTGGGAGTTCCAGCGCGCCTTCGACGCCTGGCACACGGACAGAGACGTAATCTCCAACCGCCTCCAGTCTCAGCGTTGCGCCGGGGCGCAGTCCGCCCTCATCCAGCTGCGTCAACAGCTCGGGATCAACCTGGATGGGCTCTGCCAGACGCATCAGGGTCACTGTGGAGCCCTGGGCGTAAGTCATCATGGCATCTGTGAGGCTGCTCACGCCCGACGTGAATGCAATGGGCGGCTCGCCGCCGAGGGCCTCAAGACCCGGGATCGGATTGCCGTAAGGCGATTCCCTGGGCTGACCGAGCAGTTCATACAGTCTGCGCTCAACCCGTTCGCTCATGACGTGTTCCCACCGGCAAGCCTCATCATGGACATACGCCCAGTCGAGACCGATGACATCGGCGAGCAGCCGCTCGGCAAGCCGATGCTTTCGCATGACCTCCGTCGCCCTGCGACGCCCAAGTTCGGTGAGTTCCAGGTGGCGGTCACCTGTGACGATCACCAGTCCGTCCCGCTCCATCCGGCCGATTGTCTGGGAAACCGTTGGTCCGGAGTGGCGCAGCCGCTCAGCGATCCGCGCACGCAGTGCAACGATGTTCTCTTCTTCCAGCTCCAGGATGGTCCGCAGGTACATCTCTGTGGTGTCGATGAGGTCCGTCATGCGGGTTCAGCTCCTAGGCCCTGGTGCAGTTTGAGCGTTGATGATCCGGCTGTCTATTTCGGCCCCGGGCCGAGCTGCCGCCTTCATCCGTACGCCTCACAAGGTTAACCCATCGACGCCTGCTCCCATGCTGCGCCCAGGCCCAGCCCGGGTCACAATGCATTGTCGCTGTGTGCGCTGGTGCAGAATGGTTTTTCGACCCCACATTGCCCAAGACCGTCCTGGAGCGACCATGAGCAACACTGCCGATATCCGCATTCCCACCGAACTCCTCCCCCAGGATGGACGGTTCGGTGCCGGGCCCTCGAAGGTGCGCTCAGCGCAGCTGGACGCACTGAACGCTGCGGGTACCACTCTGCTGGGTACCTCGCACCGGCAGGCTCCGGTCAAGAACCTGGTGGGCTCCGTGCGGTCCGGTCTAGCGGAGTTCTTCCGGGCACCCGATGGCTACGAGGTAATCCTCGGGGTAGGTGGTTCCACGGCGTTCTGGGACGTTGCCTCCTTCGGTTTGGTGAACGCGAAGGCACAGCACCTTTCATTCGGTGAGTTCGGTTCAAAATTCGCCGCAGCAACCTCCAAGGCCCCTTTCCTGGAGGATTCGACCGTCATCACCGCAGAGCCCGGAACCTGTCCGAGTCCGGCTGCGGAGCCCGGCGTCGATTTCTACGCGTGGCCGCAGAATGAAACCTCCACCGGCGTCGCGGCTCCGGTTAAGCGTGTGGACGGGGTCGACGACGGCGCCCTGGTAGCGATCGATGCCACCAGCGCGGCAGGCGGCCTGCACGTGGACGTTGCGCAGGCAGACATCTATTACTTCGCACCGCAGAAGAACTTTGCTTCAGACGGCGGCCTCTGGCTCGGACTGTTCTCCCCGGCCGCGCTGGAGCGCGCTGCAGGCATCAAGGCATCGAAGCGCTGGATCCCCGACTTCCTCGACCTGCAGACAGCCATCGACAATTCCCGGCTGAACCAGACCTACAACACCCCGGCGCTGGCCACGCTCGTCACCCTCAACGCACAGGTGGAGTGGCTCAACAGCAACGGCGGCCTCGAGTTCGCTGCCAACCGGACGGCGGACTCGGCCGGACGCGTTTACGGCTGGGCAGAGCAATCAAGCGTAGCCACCCCGTTTGTGGCGAATGCGGCGGACCGCTCGAACGTCATTGCAACCATCGACTTCGACGACTCCGTTGATGCCGCGGCTGTGGCCAAGGTCCTGCGGACCAACGGAATCGTCGACGTCGAGCCCTACCGCAAGCTTGGACGCAACCAGCTGCGCATCGCCACTTTCGTGGTAATCGAGCCGGAGGACGTCTCCGCACTGCTGCAGTGCATCGATTACGTCGTGGAGCGCTCTTAGCCGTTGCGATCGGCGGTATCGCGTGCCGTGGCGGCCAGGGTCAGCCTGAGCCGCCTCGGCGAGGGATGCACCAGCCGCACCGTAATCCGGTGCGAGCGCCAGATCCAGATCAGTCCGGCCAGGGCTGCCACCACTCCGGAAGCCGCTGCAACCACCAGTCCCCAGCGCGGCCCGTAGGCATTGGTCACCCAACCCACAATGGGCGCGCCGATCGGCGTGCCGCCGAGGAAGATCGCGAAGTACAGGGACATGACGCGGCCGCGCATGGCCTGCGTTGTTGTGGTCTGGACATAAGCATTCGCGCTGGTCATGAGAGTGAGCGCGAACAGGCCCACAGGGACCAGTGCAACGCCGAACAGCCAGACCGACGGCGCCAGTGCGGCGAGCAGACAGGCCACACCGAAGGCTGCCGCTGCTCCGAAAACGAACCGAAGTCTCGGCCCTTCCCTGCGAGCCGACATCAGCGCACCCGCCACGGAACCCACCGCCATGATGGACGACAGGGTCCCGAAAACACCCGCCCCGGTGTTGAACTCCGTCCGCGCCATGGCGGCGATGTAGACGGCGAAGTTGAGGCCGAAGGTACCCACAATGAAAATGGCAAACATTACCATGATCAGGTCGGGCCGCTGCCTCACATACCGGAAGCCTGCCCGGATGCGCCCGCGGCCGGGCGCTGAGCGGTCAAGGACGCGCAACTCGTTCCGCCGGATAGTGACGAGGACAAAGATCATCGCACCGAACGTAACGGCGTTGATCAGGAAGACCCAGCCGGGACCGACGGCCACCGTCAGCAGGCCGGCTACTGCGGGACCGAACATGCGCGCGCCGTTGAAGGAGGCGCTGTTCAGCGCGACGGCATTGGGTAGATAGTCATCGCGGACCAGTTCGGACACGAACGTCTGGCGAGCCGGGGCATCGATCGAAGAAACTATCCCGAGTGCGAGGGCGAACGCATACACGTGCCAGAGCTCGGCGATCCCCAGCACTACAAGGATGCCCAGGCCCACGCCGAGGGCAGCCATGGCTGACTGTGTCCCGATGAGGAGTTTCCGCCGGTCAACGGAATCGGCGATCAACCCGGCCCAGGGCGCCATGAAGAGCTGCGGACCCAACTGCAGCGCCATGACAATGCCCATGGCCGCTGCATCCTGGTCGGTCAGGACGTCGTAAACGAGCCAGTCCTGGGCCGTGCGCTGCATCCAGGTCCCCACGTTGGAGATCAACGCGCCAATGAACCACAGTCGATAGTTGTGGATGTGCAGGGAACGGAACGTGCCCATCAGGACGCCTTCCTTTCTGCCGTGCACTCCTCGCTAGGCAACTGGGGATTCGCCTCCAGGGGTCTTTGGCTCGGCGTCGTCCTCTGCTGCCTGCGTATCCGCAGCACTCACCGTATCCGGGACGATCGGCTCGGTGATGGGCGCGTCAGCCTGATCGGCGTCCTCTGGCCGCACGCGATCTGACCAGGGGACCCAGTCCGGGGCGAGCAGTGAATCTTCGGAGGGCAGGAGCCCCAGTTCGCAGACTGTCGCGTCCTTGCCGCGTGGCACCCGGGCAAGCGTGGCGAACCACTGCCAGCCCGCATAGCCCGGAACGTTCGCGGAGAACCGGTGCGTAACCAGCCGCTCCGCTTCGGGGGAGACGCCAAGATGTGCTCCCACTTCGGAATCTCCGGCAATCTGCTCCACCGCGCTGCGGGCAGCATCGACTGCCGCGGCCAACACGGCGTCCGGCTTGGAAGGCTTACGCAGCGGTTTCCGCTTCGGCGGCTGCGCTACTGCCGTCTCCGTTGATGCCTGGGATGATTCCGGGGACTCGCTCACTGGATCTAGACGTCCAGATCATCGGCAACGGCGCGAAGTACCGCCGCAACTTTGGCTGAGTGGGACTTGTCCGGGTAGCGGCCACGGCGAAGTCCATTGGACACGTCATCCAGTAGACGGATCAGGTCTTCAGTTATGACCGCCATGTCTTCCGCGTTCTTGCGGGTGGCTTTGGCAACCGATGGCTGCGCGTCGAGAATTCGCGCGGACAGGGCCTGGAGACCCTTACGGCCGTCGGCGACGCCGAACTCCAGTTTGGTGCCGACCTTCACTTCGGACACCCCGTCCGGGAGCGCCGAGGCGTGAAGGAATACTTCCTTGCCGTCATCCGTCGCCAAAAAGCCGAAGCCTTTCTCGGAGTCGAACCACTTAACCTTGCCGATAGGCACGTCATTACCTCGTTCTCGAACTGCTTGCGCACACTGTGGCGTCCAGGACCTGCCGGCGTATCCGGCTAATCCGCTCACTCGGTTGGGCGTGCGCGGGGGAAAGTCTGCCTTAATAGGATACCGGTCGCTCGGGGCGGGTTTGGGCCGGAGGGCTCTTGTACGCTGGAAGCAATATGAAACAGAATCCCGGGACGCCGCAACCAGCCGACGACGACGCCCGCCGCCCGGCCGGGGAACGGGGCGGAGGTGCGCGTCTCGTCTTGCTCATTGCCGCCGTCGGCTTCGCCGTTCTGGGCCTGTTTGCCCTCCTCGCGGTTCTTCTGACTGCGCTCCTTGGCGCTGAGGTATGGCCGGGATTCGTCGCAACGGCTTATGTCTGCCTGCCGCTCGGCTTTGTCCTGATGGTCGTCCACGTTCTTCTCGGCCTCCGCCTTCGCGGCCGGTCCTGACCAATTCATCCGCTTACAACGCCGCCCTCACCACGTACGAGTAACGTTAATACGGTGTCCGCCATCCGCGCCCTGTCCCGGGACCTGGCTTCCCGAAGCGATGCCGAACTCCGGCAGCTGATCTCGGCGCGCCCGGACGTGGTGCTCCCGCCGGTTCCCGATTTCTCCGCCCTCGCTGCCCGCGCCTCTACCCGTGTCAGCGTGCAGCGCGCCCTGGAAAGCCTTACCGCCCCGCAACTGCTGGTGCTCGAAACCGTGGTGCTTGCAACGGATGTTGATGCCGCCACGGGCACCACTGCCGCGCAGTTGAAGAGGTACATCGCGAACACCACGGCCAAGACGCTGGAACCGCTTCTTGCGCACCTGCATGCGCTCGCGCTGCTTCGCACCGGCACAGCAAAAGGCCGTTCCGCCTACTTTCCCCTGGATACGCTCACAGAGGCACTCGGACCCTACCCCGGTGGCCTCGGGCGCCCCATAACCGCCCTGTCGCAGCAGTATCCGGAATATGCCGTCCATGTACACAACGGGGTGGCGACCTTTCGCGCAGAGGGCGTCCGGTTCCCCGGACTACCAACCACCGACGACGACGCCGCCACCCTTGTAACGGGGCTGGCCGTTTGCTGGGACACCATAATAGGGCTGGCGCCCGAGCGAACGGGCGCCCTGCTCGAGAAGCTCACCGCGTCACCCGTGGGTTCGGCTCCCGCGTCAGAGGCAATGTCCGCAACTCCCGTGCAGTGGCTGCTGGAGCGTGGGCTGTTGATCCGACTGGATGCCAACCACGTTGAACTGCCCCGCGAAGTAGGCATCGCGGCCCGCGGCGGCGTCATCATTCCTGCTTTGCCGGTCGCTCCCCCGGTGCCGAGCCTCAAATCAGTCCGCTTCAGCCTCCGCGACAACGCCGCCTTCGGCGCGCTGGCTGAAACACTGAGGCTCCTCACCGAGTTACTCGCCGTCATCCACGGGAACCCGGTCACGACTCTGCGCACGGGTGGAGTGGGCGTACGGGAGATCCGTCGCCTGGCTGACGCCATTCGGGCAGATCGCGAGCAGGTGGTGTGGCTGCTCGAGCTGGGTGCCGCTGCCCGGCTGATCGTCCTGGATCCCGACAGTTCCCGCTGGGTGGCGGTCTCCGACGGCGCCTGGCACTCGATCGACCGGGACGAACAGTGGGCCAGGCTTGTCCGTGCGTGGCTCGACCTGGAACGGGCCCCGTCCCTGATCGGTGGCAAACTTCCGACCGGCAGCCAGGTGAATGCACTCTCCTCCGAGGCAATCCGCACGGATGCCCCGGCAGTCCGTCGTCGTACGCTCGTCGCCGCCGCGTCGCTTTCGGCTGAGGCTGCCAACGACGGCGGTGCGTGCGTATTGGACGCACCTGCACTGATCACACTGCTCGCCTGGGAACGGCCCCGGCTGCGACGGCGCTTCGCCCGCCTGGTGCCGGGAATCCTGGCCGAGATGGGACATCTTGGCCTGCTCGGTTCTGGAGCCCTGACCGGGTTGGGAGCCGCCGTCGCAGAAGAACGCTTCGATGACGCCCTCCTCTCGCTGCGCGATGCCCTGCCCAAACCGCTCAGCCACTTCATGCTGCAAGCAGATTTGACCGCCGTCGCACCGGGTTATCTCGAACCGCCGGTTGCACGCGAGCTCGCCCTGCTGGCTGCGGCCGAAGGACAGGGTCCGGCAACGGTATACCGCTTCTCTGCACAATCCATCCGGAACGCGCTCGATGATGGACAAGACGCGGCGTCGATTCTCGCTTTCCTGAACAAGCACTCGGCAACCGATGTGCCTCAGCCGCTGCGGTATCTCGTTGAGGACACTGCGTCCCGCTATGGATCCCTGCGCGTGGGTCCGGCCTTCAGTTACGTGCGCAGCGACGACGACGCCGCACTGACCGCCCTGCTGGCAGATCCGGCAGCCGCGGCGCTTGGGCTCGTCCAGCTGGCTCCGACCGTCGTGACGGCGCAGGCCACCCCGGCCGAACTGTCCGGCGCGCTGAGGGAGCTCGGCTACTCTCCCGCCCTCGAAGGAGGTGCGGTGCCGCGTCCGTCGGTCCGGGCAGGCGGCGGCGCGCCGTCGTCGTCGTCGTTCTTACCCGCCACCAGAACCAATCCCTGGGTTCTCACCGATGAAGACGCCGCCGCGCAACTGCAAGTGTTGCGGGGCAGTGCGCGGCCCGGTCCTGCCTCCGGGGCGGAAAGCGAGGCGCTGATCGGACTTGAGACGCTCCGGACGGCGATCAGGACCAGGCAGCCGGTCAGGCTGGGTTTCGCGGACAGCGTCGGGAATTCGATCCGGCAGATCTTTGTTCCACTGTCGGTTTCGGGTGGGCGCGTAAGGTTGATCGATCCCGAGAAAGACACTGAACGCGTAATTTCCGTGCACCGGATCATGGATGTGGAAACTGTGGAAGGGGCTTGACGGATGCCTAATGGGCCGCTGATCGTCCAGAGCGACAAAACCATCCTGCTTGAGGTGGACCACGAGCAGGCAACTGAGGCGCGGCATGCCATCGCGGCGTTCGCCGAACTCGAACGCGCACCGGAGCACGTGCACAGCTACCGACTCACCCCGCTGGGCCTCTGGAATGCGCGCGCTGCGGGCCTGGACGCCGAGCAGGTATTGGACACCCTGCTGAAGTATTCACGCTTCCCGGTCCCGCATGCGCTGCTGATCGACCTCGAGGAGACGATGTCGCGTTACGGGCGCCTTCGCCTCGAGAAGGACGCCCAGCACGGACTCGTCCTGCGGACCAACGACTACCCGATCCTTGAGGAGGTGCTGCACGCCAAGAAGATCGAACCGCTGCTCGGTCCGCGGATCGACGGTGAGACGGTGGTGGTGCATTCCTCACAGCGTGGTCAGCTCAAGCAGCTGCTGCTCAAGCTGGGCTGGCCGGCGGAGGACCTCGCAGGCTACGTGGACGGGACCCCGCACCCGATCGTGCTGGAGGAGAACGGCTGGTCCCTCCGGCCGTACCAGAAAGTAGCGAGGGAGAATTTCTGGGCGGGCGGGTCCGGCGTCGTCGTCCTGCCCTGCGGCGCAGGCAAGACGCTGGTGGGGGCAGCCGCGATGGCCACCAGCTCCACCACCACGCTGATCCTGGTCACCAACACCGTGTCAGCCCGGCAGTGGAAAGATGAGCTGCTCAAGCGGACGTCGCTGACCGAGGATGAGATCGGCGAGTACTCGGGCTCGGTCAAGGAAGTCCGGCCGGTCACGATCGCCACCTATCAGGTGCTCACTCTCCGCCGAGGCGGGTTGTATCCCCACCTCGAACTGCTCGACGCCAACGACTGGGGCCTGATCGTCTATGACGAGGTACATCTGCTCCCGGCGCCGATCTTCCGGATGACCGCCGACCTGCAGGCCCGCCGCCGGCTCGGGCTCACCGCCACGCTGGTGCGCGAGGACGGGCGCGAGGGCGAGGTGTTCTCGCTCATCGGCCCGAAGCGCTACGACGCGCCGTGGAAGGACATCGAGGCGCAGGGCTACATCGCCCCCGCCGATTGCGTGGAGGTCCGTGTCGATCTCCCCCGCGACGAGCGGGTTGCGTACGCAATGGCCGACGACGGCGACAAGTACCGTCTCTGCGCAACGTCCGAGACGAAGAACTCCGTAGTGGAGAAGCTCGTTGCATCGCACAAGGGCGAGCAGTTGCTGGTCATCGGCCAGTACATTGACCAGCTGGATGAACTCGCCGAGCGGCTGGACGCTCCCGTCATCAAGGGTGAGACGTCCGTGAAGGAGAGACAACGCCTGTTCAACGCCTTCCGCGCCGGGGAGCTGAACACCCTGGTGGTGTCCAAGGTCGCGAACTTCTCGATCGACCTGCCGGAAGCGTCGGTGGCAATTCAGGTGTCCGGATCGTTTGGTTCGCGCCAGGAGGAAGCGCAGCGCCTAGGCCGGTTGCTGCGCCCCAAGGGTGACGGCCGCGCTGCCCGCTTCTATACCGTCGTGGCACGCGACACCATTGACCAGGACTTCGCGGCCAAGCGCCAGCGGTTCCTCGCAGAACAGGGTTATGCATACACGATCATGGACGCTGCGGATATCCCTCAGACATAACCAGTTGACTGTCCACAAGCTCCCCGAATACGTCCAGAAAACTCCCAGCTACTGGGAGCAGACTGGGAACCGTGAATAAGTCGGTACCTGAAGCCAAACTACTTGTAGTCGATGATGAGCCGAATATCCGGGAGCTACTGTCCACCTCGCTGCGTTTTGCGGGGTTCGACGTCGTGGCTGCCGCCAACGGACGCGATGCCCTGGCCGCGGCAGAAACCCATAACCCGGATCTCGCCGTCCTCGACGTGATGCTGCCGGACATGGACGGCTTCACAGTCACCCGGCGCCTGCGCGCGGCCGGCCGCCACTTCCCCGTGGTCTTTTTGACGGCCCGGGATGACACCGATGACAAGGTCACCGGCCTCACCGTCGGAGGCGATGACTACGTCACCAAGCCCTTCAGCCTCGATGAGGTTGTTGCGCGTATCCGGGCTGTGCTTCGCCGTACCCAGCCGCTTGACGACGACGGCGCGGTCATCCGCGTTGACGATCTTGAACTGGACGACGACGCCCACGAGGTCCGTCGCGGCGGTGAGGTGATAGACCTTTCCCCCACCGAGTTCAAGCTGCTGCGCTACCTCATGATGAATCCCAACCGGGTGCTGTCCAAGGCACAGATCCTGGACCACGTGTGGGAGTACGATTTCAATGGGGACGCTTCCATTGTGGAGTCCTACATCTCCTACCTTCGTCGCAAGATCGACAAGAATCCCGATGCGCCGGCGCTGATCCAGACCAAACGCGGTGTCGGCTACCTCCTGCGTACCGCCGACAAACGGTAATCCCGCACCGTCATAGCCTTGTCTCGATACTGGAATTCCGCGTCGCTGCGTACGCAGCTCATCGCCATCATGACCCTGCTCATGGTGGTCACTGTCGCGATCACCGGAATCGTCACCATCTCGCTGCTTCGCAACAGCCTGGTCACCCAGATGGACCAGGACATCGAAGCAAACGCGCAGGCAGTGTCCTACAGCATGGGAAGCGTGGAGTCGGACGCCAGCCAGAATCTCTTCCGGTTCTACGGAGTCTGGCTGGACTCTGAGGGATTCCCCGTCCGCACCACTCACTCTTCTGAGCTCAATGTCCCTGACATTCCCCGACTAACCCTTCAGAAGGTAAAGGCCCTGGGCGGATCCGGCTTCACCGTTCCCGGGATGCAGGGCGAGAGCGACTGGCGCGTAGTCGCCTTCACACTCAACGATGGCGAAAGCTCCATTGCGGTGGCTACGCGGATGACGTCCGTGAATGATGCGGTCTCCGAGGCGGGACGCATCATCTTCACCGTGGGTCTCTTCGCGATCGCTGCCGCTTCCCTGGTGGCGTACCTGGCGGTCACTCGTCAGTTCCGTCCGCTGAGCCGCGTGGAGAAGACCGCCGCGGCGATCGCCGCCGGCGACCTGTCGCGGCGTGTCGAGGTGGAGCGGCCGGCCACCGAAGTGGGCCGGCTGTCCCGCTCCCTGAACGCGATGCTGGCGCATATCGAGTCTGCGTTTGCTGCGCGCATGGATTCGGAGCGGAAGATGCGCCGGTTCGTCGCGGACGCGTCCCACGAGCTACGCACTCCACTGGTCACCATCCGTGGCTTCTCGGAGCTGTACCGCCATGGTGCCCTACAGAATGACGACGACGTCCGCGCCGCCATGGGCCGCATCGAAAGCGAAGCAAAGCGCATGGGGCAGCTCGTTGAGGACCTGTTGACGCTCGCCCGGATCGATGAGCAGCGCCCGCTCGAATCCCAGCCACTTGACCTGCTCGTGCTGGGCAACGATGCCGCCCTTGACGCCCGGGCAATCGCCCCTGAGCGGGACATCCGCGTGATTGGCCTCGACGGCGGCAAGGCCAGGCACGCGCCGACCGTCGGCGATGAGGCGCGGCTGCGCCAGGTTGTGGCCAACCTGATGACCAACGCCCTGCGCTATACACCCGAAGGCACACCCATCGAGATCGCGGTGGGGGTCGCACCTGTCATCCATGGCCGGAGCGATTCAGTGATCGAGGTGCGCGACCATGGGCCGGGCATTTCCGACGACGACGCGGCGCGGGTCTTTGAGCGCTTCTACCGTGCTGATTCCTCCCGCTACCGGGAAACGGGAGGAACCGGCCTCGGACTCGCCATTGTGGCCGCCCTTGTTGCGCAGCATGACGGGACAGTCCGCCTCGATGAAACTCCCGGAGGCGGAGCCACGCTGTCGATCCGGCTACCTCACGCCGCAGGGACGGACGAGGTCACCGGAGCGGAATAGCGCCGGCTGCTAGCGCGTCACAGCTCCCCCAAACTCGCTCCGCTCGCCCGGGTACCCCTCGCTGCTAGCGCGTCACAGCTCCCCCAAACTCGCTCCGCTCGCCCGGGTACCCCTCGCTGCTAGCGCGTCACAGCTCCCCCAAACTCGCTCCGCTCGCCCGGGTACCCCTCGCTGCTAGCTGCGCAGCTTGCGGTATGCCCGCGCGGAAAGCGGTAGGAAGATCGCCGTGATGGCCAGCGGCCAGAGAAGCGCCATGGTGAGCGCATGGTCCGCGAGCCAGCCGCCGGTCGCGCCGGTCGGATTGCCGAAGAGTTCCCTGGCCGCGGTTGCGGTTGCCGAGATCGGATTCCACTGGGCTGCTGCACCCAGCCATCCAGGCATGGTCTCCGGCGCTACAAACACGTTCGACAGGAAACCCAGCGGCCAGATGAGAACCTGCACCGCCGTCGTCGCGCCCGCATTCCTCAGCGTAAGGCCGAGGAAGATCCCTACCCACAACAGTGCGAAGCGCAGCCAGAGGAGAAGCACGACGGCGAGCGCTGCCGAGCCCAGGTCCGAGGTTATCCGCCAGCCGATGAGCAGCCCTCCAACCACGAGGACGCCCAGGTTGAGCGCTGAATAGGCCATGTCGGCGCCGCTTCGTCCGAGGACAACCGCTGTGCTTCCGATGGGCAGGGACCGGAACCGGCTGGTGATGCCCTTCTTCGCGTCGCTGGAGATGGCGGTCATGGTCTCGTCCAGGCCAAACATCATCGTCAGTGCCAGCATTCCGGGCAACAGGAACTGGATGTAGCTCCCTCCGCCCGGTACTTCGATCGCACCGCCGAAGAGGAAGCCGAACATGAGCAGCAGCATGATCGAGAACATCACCCCAAAGATGGGTGTCGCGGGCTGGCGCACCCAGTGGAGCAGATCCCGTTGAGTGATGATCCAGCCGTCCCGCAGCGCTTTGATCAGGCCTGTCCCCGTGTATGTAACGTCAGTCATTGTGCCTCCATACGTGCGGATCGGGCCGGATCGGTCTCGGTGAGGGCGAGGAACACTTCGTCCAGGGTGGGACGCCGCAGCACAAGGTCGTCCGCTTCCAGTTCGGCTGAGTCAAGCGCGCGGACCGCAGCGAGAAGGGCCGTCGAGCGGTCGGGGACCTCGAGCGTTATGGTGCGGACGCCTTCGCTGGCCCGTGCCGGGACTCCCAGGGCGCCGCCAAGCACCTGCATAGCGTCCTGCAGCCGGCGGGAGTCCTTGATCACCACCTCCAGTCTGTTACCGCCGCGTTGCCTCTTGAGCTCTTCCGGCGTGCCCTCGGCGATGACCCTGCCTGCGTCCATGACCGAAATGCTGTCTGCCAGCTGATCGGCCTCGTCCAGGTATTGGGTTGTGAGGAGTACGGTGGTCCCCTCGCCGGCGACCTCGCGCACGGTCGCCCACACCTCATTGCGGCCACGGGGGTCCAGGCCGGTCGTGGGCTCATCGAGGAACAGCACGGCCGGCCGCCGGATGAGACCGGCGGCAATGTCCAGCCTGCGCCGCATGCCGCCCGAGTAGGTAGCTACCGGGCGCTCGGCGGCCTGGGTCAACTCGAACCGGTCCAGCAACTCCGCTGCGCGTTCCACCGCAGCGGACTTGCGCAACCCGAACAGCCGCCCAAACAACACCAGGTTCTGCCGCCCGCCCAGCACTTCATCAACGGCCGGCGACTGCCCTACCAGCCCGATTCGGCTGCGGACCAGCTGCCCCTCGGTCGCCACATCGTGGCCGGCGATACTCGCGGTGCCGTAATCCACCTCTATGAGCGTGCAGAGCGCGCTCACAGCCGTACTCTTTCCGGCACCGTTTGGACCCAGCAGTCCGTGGATGGTGCCGGCGCGCACTTCAAGATCGAAGCCGTCCAGCGCCTGCGTATCCCCGTAGCGCTTCCGTAATCCCTGAGCTGTCATTGCACTCTCCGTGCTCATAACCGTCCTTAATTCCGTACGGCATACGCCGTAGTTTGGATCATCAGCGTACACCATACGGAGAAGGTAGGGTAGTGGGAATGGCAATCGAATCGACCGGCACGGGAGACGTGGACCGCACGCTCAAGTTGCTCTGGCGCCAACAGCTCGGCGAGCCCCAGGGCAGCCGCGGCCCGAAGCAAAAAGTGAGCGTGGACGACGTCGTGATCGCCGCCGTCGCGCTCGCGGATGAAGAAGGGGTCGAGGCCGTCACAATGCGCCGGATCGCGGAGCGGCTGGGACTCGGCGTAATGTCCGTCTACACTTACGTTCCGAGCAAGTCCGAGCTCATCGACCTGATGGTCGACTGGGTGGTGGGCGAACAGGGCACCCCGGAGCACGTTGGATCACCACGGGAGCGCCTCACCCGTATGGCTCGCCTTCAGTGGGACGAGTACCTGCGCCATCCCTGGCTGTTGGAGGTTGACACGAGCCGTCCGCCGATCGGGCCAAACAGCGCGGATCGTTATGAGTGGCAGCTCGGTACCGTGGAAGGGATTGGGCTTGATGACATCGAGATGGACCAGATTGTGGCGCTCGTGGTCGGCTTCGTGTCCGGGCCGGCCCGCGGCAGGCTCAACGCGCAACGGATAGAGCAGAGCACCGGCCTTAGCGACCTCCAATGGTGGGAAACCAACGCCCCACTCCTTGAACAGATCATGGATGGAAGCCGCTACCCCGTCTCAGGCAGGGTTGGCCAGGCTGCGGGTGAGGCATACAACGCCACGGCTAATCCAGAGCTGACCTTCGAGTTCGGGCTCGAACGGATCCTGGACGGCATCGATCTGCTGATTCAATCGAAGGCCTACTAGTCCTCCACAGCCGAGCGTTTCACGGCTGGTTTTCCACATTCCTGACCGCTGCGCCCCGTAGAGAAGTTCGTTCCCCTAGCGTCGGCTGTACACGGGTACAACCACAGGAGGAACAATGACTTTCTTTCACGTCGACACCGATTCGCTGGCAGCCAAGAGCGCGGATGTCCAGAACACCATTGCCCGGCTGCAGGCCGAGGTGAATGCGATGCAGTCCGGGCTACGCTCGCTTGAGTCCGAATGGCAGGGCCGGGCCTCGCAGAACTTCCAGCAGCTCGTCACTGACTGGCGCGCCACCCAGGCCAAGGTGGAAGAGTCTCTGGCCAGCATCAATGAGGCACTGGGAATGGCAACCCAGCAGTACTCGGAGGCGGAGGCGAGCAACGCGCGGATGTTCATGCACTAGGAACCGCGGAGCCGTAGATGTCCGGCGGGTTCGCCCGTCCCGCACCCGCCGGAACAGCGTGCTATGCCCAAGAAGGAAGGCCGGTCACCCCGTCAGGGTAACCGGCCTTCCTTCTTGTTGTTCGCGGGGAACGGATGGGGACTAGAAGCCGCCCATCCCGCCCATGCCGCCCATCTCGTCGCCGCCGCCGGCAGGAGCAGCCTTCTCAGGCTTGTCTGCGACAACAGCTTCGGTGGTCAGGAACAGCCCGGCAATGGATGCCGCGTTCTGCAGGGCAGAGCGGGTTACCTTCACGGGGTCGTTCACGCCGGCTGCGAGGAGATCCTCGTAGTCGCCGGTTGCGGCGTTGAGGCCATGACCGGCAGGAAGACCGCGGACCTTCTCGATAACGACGCCGGGCTCGAGGCCTGCGTTGAAAGCGATCTGCTTGAGCGGGGCGTCGATGGCGATGCGGACGATGTTCGCACCGGTTGCCTCGTCGCCTTGCAGGTTGAGGTTGGCGAATGCCTTGGCACCGGCCTGGATCAGTGCAACGCCACCACCGGCGACGATGCCCTCTTCAACGGCAGCCTTCGCGTTGCGGACGGCGTCCTCAATGCGGTGCTTGCGTTCCTTGAGTTCAACCTCGGTTGCGGCTCCGGCCTTGATGACTGCAACGCCGCCGGCCAGCTTGGCCAGGCGCTCCTGCAGCTTCTCGCGGTCGTAGTCCGAGTCGGAGTTCTCAATTTCGGCACGGATCTGGGCCACGCGGCCGGCGATCTCGTCAGCGTTTCCGGCACCCTCGACGATGGTGGTCTCATCCTTGGTGACAACAACCTTGCGGGCCGAACCAAGCAGGTCCAGGGTTGCGTTCTCCAGCTTGAGGCCAACTTCCTCGGCGATGACCTGGCCACCGGTGAGGATGGCGATATCGGCCAACTGAGCCTTGCGGCGGTCACCGAAGCCCGGAGCCTTGACGGCAACAGACTTGAAGGTGCCGCGGATCTTGTTGACCACGAGGGTAGCCAGGGCTTCACCCTCGATGTCTTCGGCGATGATCAGCAGCGGCTTGCCGGACTGCATGACCTTCTCGAGGACGGCAACGAGGTCCTTGACGTTGGAGATCTTCGAGTTGACGATCAGGATGTAGGGGTCTTCGAGGACCGTTTCCTGGCGCTCTGCGTCGGTGACGAAGTAGCCGGAGATGTAGCCCTTGTCGAAGCGCATGCCCTCGGTGAGCTCAAGCTCAAGACCGAAGGTGTTGGACTCCTCGACGGTGATGACGCCTTCCTTGCCAACCTTGTCGAGGGCTTCGGCGATCAGGTCGCCGATCTGCTGGTCCCCTGCGGAGATCGAAGCGGTAGCGGCGATCTCTTCCTTCGTCTCGATCTCCTTGGCGGAGGCGAGCAACTCGGCGGTCACAGCGTCAACGGCCTTCTCGATGCCGCGCTTGAGGCTGAGGGGATCGGCACCTGCGGCTACGTTACGCAGGCCTTCCTTGACCAGGGCCTGGGCGAGCACAGTGGCGGTGGTGGTACCGTCACCGGCGACGTCGTCAGTCTTCTTGGCAACTTCCTTGACCAGCTCGGCGCCGATCTTTTCGAACGGGTCGTCCAGTTCGATCTCCTTGGCGATGGACACGCCATCGTTGGTGATCGTGGGGGCGCCCCACTTCTTCTCGAGGACAACGTTGCGCCCGCGGGGGCCCAGCGTTACCTTGACTGCATCAGCGAGGATGTTCAACCCGCGCTCGAGGCCGCGGCGAGCCTCTTCATCAAAAGAAATGATCTTGGCCATAACGGCTTAGGTCCTTTCGGGGACGGTCTTGATCAGCTGCTACCGGTCTGCGATGCCCGCGACGGACGGACTTCACCGGGATGATCTCTGTACGTCCCGGTTCTGCCCTCACCGCAGAAGGTGCTTGTTCACTCGAAAGGCGACGCCTTAGCAGTCGTCACGCTCGAGTGCTAAGTCAATAATTAGCACTCTAGAGGTGTGAGTGCAAGCTGTTCGCGTTGGGAAAACAACGACGACGGCGCGCCCCCGTGTGGGGAACGCGCCGTCGTCGTTCTGGAACGTAGGTGCGGATCAGGATGCCAGCCGCACGGCTTCAGCCTGCGGCCCCTTCTGCCCTTCTCCGATCTCAAACTCCACCCGCTGCCCCTCATCGAGTGCGCGGTAGCCTTCCATCTGGATCGCGGACCAATGCACAAATACGTCCGCTCCACCTTCATCTACGGTGATGAAGCCGTATCCCTTTTCAGCGTTGAACCATTTAACGGTTCCCTGCGCCATGTTGTTCTCCCACTGTGTAGATCCCCCGCTTGCTGTTGATGGCGGGGCTGCAATACATCTAATCCCACTTGAGGACGTCAGTGATGCAGAACACAGTGAATGTTATTGATCCTTAACCGGACCGGATTACTGGAAGCCGGGCCCAACCACGACGGTTATGTTTTCGGAGAAACCAGCGTTGCCCTGGACCGTGGTTATGCCGAGCACTCGCCCAAGCTCTTCGGCGGAAGCACGCTGCTCCTCCCCGTTATACAGGATGAGAGAACTCTGCACCGGCTGCCCAGCCCAGTTAGCAATCTGGGTTACATTCCAGCCGTCAGTCTGCAGCCGCCCTGCCGCAGTGCTGGCCAGGCCGGCAACCGTAGTGGCGTTGAGCACTGCTACGGGTTGCGCCCTGTCGACGACGGCCTCCGGCTCCGTCTCAACAGGTGTAGGTTCCGGCGTGGGCGCTTCGGAAGGACTCGGCTCCTCGCTGGGAGCCGCACTGGCGGTTTCCTCCGTTGATGGCGTTGACGGCGCCGCGCTGGAAGTCTCCGGTGCTGATTCGCTTGCCTGGCCGATTCCGAGCCGCGGGAAAATGAAGTAGGCGGCAAAGCCTACTGCCAGCACCATCAGGCCAACAAGGATCTTCAGTGCCAGTCCACCCGATCGGGGCGGTACAAGCCGTTCCCTGTGCACTCCCTGACGTGCGGCGGTTTCGGGCACCTTGTCGAACTCGTCGCGGGGGAACTGGCTCATGTGTTGAGGAATCCTTGAACTGTGGTTGGGCGTAGCCTTAGACGTCAACTCCGAGACGGCGCGCCGAACGCGCGCGCTGTCGGGTTGTACGTAGTCTACGCAATCTCTTTACAAGCATCGGATCGTGGGCAAGCGCCGCCTCGGTGTCGATGAGTGCATTTAGGATCTGGTAATAGTGCGTCGCCGAAAGGTCGAACATTTCCCGGATCGCCTGTTCCTTGGCTCCGGAGTACTTCCACCACTGGCGCTCGAGTTCCAGCATCCGCTGTTCCCTCTCGCCCAGCGTGTCATTGACGGCATCGGCCCCCTCGGCATTCTGCACCTTCACTGCCGCACCCTGTACTCCCACGACACACCGTCCAATCCGCTGTTTCCGCCCCAACTTCTTCGTCCATGGTAGAGGCGAATCACATGCTTGTCATTCTCCCCTGCACGGTTCGGCGATTGGAACCTGAACAGCCAAAATAGAGGAATGAACGACGACGGCGCACTATTCCACCCGGCCGGGCCAACAGACACCGGAGCACTGCCGTTCGCCGCACCGGCAAGGCTGACGGACGTCATGGCGCCGGACTGGGCCGCAGCGCTGGCGCCGGTACAGGATCACGTGCACCATCTGGCCCGGACATTGGAGGCGGAGCAGCACGATGGCGCCCACCTGTTGCCCGGCCCGGACCACATCCTGCGCGCATTCACCTATCCGATGAGCCACGTAAAGGTCCTTATCGTGGGACAGGATCCTTATCCCACCCCCGGCCACGCAGTGGGGCTCTCTTTCTCGGTTTCGCCGCAGACGAAGCTCCCACGCAGTCTGGTGAATATCTACAAGGAGCTCGCTGCGGACCTCGACGCACAGGCTCCAGCGCAGGGAGATCTCTCCGGCTGGGCCGAGGAGGGAGTCCTCCTGCTCAACCGGGTCCTCACGGTCCGCGCCGGTGAAACGGGCTCGCATCGACGGATCGGCTGGGAAGCGGTGACGGATGCCGCCGTTCGTGCGTTGACGGAACGGCACCAGCCGTTGGTGGCAATCCTCTGGGGACGGGAAGCACAGCAGCTCAAACCGCTTCTCGGTTCCACCCCGCTCATCGAGTCAGCCCACCCCAGCCCTCTCTCTGCCGCGCGGGGGTTCTTCGGCTCGCGCCCCTTCAGTAGGGCCAATGCGCTCCTACAGGCCCAGGGCGCCGCGCCGGTGAACTGGCTGCGCACCTGATTCGGACCGATCGTCAGCGGCGGCGGTTGCGGCGCCGCTCGTTGCTACTGAGCTTCCGGGTGAACGGACGTGCCAGGTTGTCGCCGAGAACCACTCCCCCGGCTATGGCGAGGATGATCGTGAGGGCGTTGAAAAGGCCGATCGCGCCGGCACCGGAAACGTCGCCTTCGATGGTGAGGTCATACATCGACCGAAAGATGGTGAGACCGGGATAGAGGAACATCACCGCTGGAACAGCCACCACCAACTGCGGTGCTCCCATGCGGAGCGCTACAACGCGGGCCAGCATGCCGATCACGACCGCCGCCAGGGCGGGCGCAAGCCGGTAGCCGACCCCTAGTGCGACCACCAGGGAGTAGAGCAGGAATCCCGCTGTGCCGATCAGCGAGGTTGGAAGCACCAGCCCCATGTCGGTCTGCTCCGCAATGCAGATCATTGCGACGGCGATGAAGACCAGCACCGCGACGACGGGCAGCGGGTAAAGCGACCCGTCCGAGGAGGTGACATCCAGTTCGGGCACTCCGATGATGTTGCCGATGACCAGTGCGACGGCGATCCCCGACACTATGCCCGCGAAAACTAGGAATGCAGAGAGAAAACGACCGGCAGCGGTGACCGGGAACCCGTTGATTGCGTCCTGGGTTGCGGAGACCAACCGGCCGGTGGGCAGGAGCAGCAGGATCCCTCCCACAACCACCAGACCCGGCGCGATCGGCACGTTCAGCCACCAGAACAACATGGCTGTCAGCGTCACGAGGGCCGCGGAGGTCGCCGTAGCGAAGAACTCGGGGACCCGCCAGCGGCTCAGCTGACGGGACAGCAGGTCCACGCCGATACAGCTGCCGAATGAGATCAATGCGCCCAGCGGCCCACCACCGATGAACAGCACGATGGCCGCCGCGAACACTCCGAACGCCGCAGTGACCATCCAGCGGGGGAACGGCTTGGGCTTCGTGGTGATCTCGTCCAGGCGGCGTACAGCCTCGGCGCGGTCCACTCCGCCTTCCACTATCTCGGTCACCAACTGATGGACCCGTGTGAGGCCCGCGTAATTGTTGGTCCAGGAACGGACCACCCTGAGGACTGTGGTTGGGGTCTGGTCCTTCGCCGAGTAGTTCAGCACCACTGACTGGTTGGTGATGTCCACTTCGATGTTGTCCAACCCGAACGCGGCTGTGACCGCGATGATGCTTGTTTCGACTTCGAGGGCGCCTGCGCCATAGCGGAACATCGTTTCGGCCAGACTGAGCGCGAAATCGAGCGTCCGGCGTGCGCCGACGTCGGGGCCGCCCGCCTGGATGGTGGGGTTCGCGTAGGGGCTGCCCGCGAGGCGCTCGACGAGGTTCATCGCCTGGGTTGGCGGAGCTTCGCCCTGCACCAGCCTTCGAAGCACTTTGCGCGCTGCTACGTGGGAGCGGTCCGGACGGGCAGAACGCGGCGTAATCGGCAGCGCGTCAGTTGGGCTGGCCTGCACCCGCGCCGCACTTTCCGTTTTCCTGGCGATTTTCGATGCGGCCTTGCCCGGCCCCTTGTTGGTGTGCTTGCGGGGAGCCTTGTCGGTGGGTTTGCCCGGCTTGCCCGCACCCCTTTCCGACACCTCGCCCGCAGGCCCTCGTGGCGCGTTCGGCACAACCGGCAGCTGCTCGGCCACCGGGGAAGGGTTGGTGTTTGGGCTCCGGCGGTTGTCCTCGCCGGTGTCATCTGCCACTGGTACCCCTTTCCTTGTGTAGAGCCGCAGAGTGTAGAGCCGCAGAGTGTAGAGCCGCAGGTCCTAGCGGTTTAGTAGAACGGTTGGCGGTGGCGCCGCCAGTACAGTTGCCGCAGGACGCGTTCGCCTAGCTTCTGCCACGCACGGTACTTGATTGGACTGAGCACCAGGTCATAACAACCTACGAAGTCCGTCACCGTTTTGGTGAAGCTGGTCTTGAACAGTCCCAACCCATGATGCTGGTGGGTCTTGTCCTTGAGTTTGTCGCTTGGCGGCGTGCCGCAGAAATCGTATTCGACAATGCCGTGTTCGTTCTTGAGATCAGTGATGGCCGTCCACTGGAGCAAATGCGAATCACCGTATTGCGAGCGCCGGGGCTTCGACCCGCCGTCCTTGTACGTTCCCTTACGGCCATAGTTGATGACGAAGGCGCCAACCGAGGGTTCGCCCTCCTCGTGCACGAAGTACAACCGCCCCTGTCCGGCCGAGACGAAGTTGGACCAGAACCGCTGATAGTACTCGAAGGAGCGCAACCGGGCGGCGGACCTGTCTTCGATATGCGTCATGAGCCGGTACATCGTGCGGAAGTTCTCATCCGTCGGTTCCATGCGCTGCACCGTGACGCCCTCGCGCTCCGCACGCCGCACGGCATTCCGGCCTCGGCTGTGCAGGTTCCTCAACAACTGGTTCGGTTCCGGTGTTGTATCCAGGATCGCAGTGGAGTCGTTGGGCTGCAGATTGAACGTCTTCACTAGTCCGGCCCGGGCAAAGACCGCGCGGACGTCGTCGTCGTCAATGATGTCCGGCTCTATTTTCACAGCGAAGACCGCCAGGTTTGAACGGCGGATGAACTCGGTCAGCGCGGACAGGACCGCTGGAACGTCCGTCGGGGTTGCTACGTCAGGCCCCTTGATCAGGTACCAGAAGCGGCCCAGAAGCGGCACCTTCTTCTCAATGACGAGGTTGTACGTGGAGTATTCGGCCGACTCGAAGACGACGAACAACGGATTCCAGCCGTGATGCGACTTTACCTCGGCGAAAGATGCCGACTGAAGCATATTGCCGCCATTGGGGTTGGCGGTGACCAATGAATCCCAGTTCCCCCGTTCTTCCTCGGTGGCAAAACGCGCGGTAAACGTACCCATGTTCCTCAATCACAACTGGCCGGCAGGACTCGATTCAGTGTAGCCGTTTGCCCGGCCCATCCTTCGCTGCCCTATACCGCGGTTGATCAGCATGGATAGCATCGAAACCATGGACTTTAGATACCTCGGAAACAGCGGACTCAAAATCTCGGAAATCACCTACGGCAATTGGCTGACGCACGGCTCGCAGGTGGAGAACGACGTCGCCACCCAGTGTGTCCGTGCGGCCCTCGACGCCGGCATCAGCACTTTCGACACAGCCGACGTCTATGCAAATACAGCGGCCGAAACAGTCCTCGGGGAAGCACTGAAAGGCGAGCGCCGGCAGTCACTGGAGATTTTTACGAAGGTCTGGGGGCCAACCGGGCCAAAGGGGCATAACGACGCCGGACTGTCCCGAAAACACATCATGGAGTCCATTGACGGTTCGCTGACCAGGCTGCAGACGGACTATGTCGACCTCTACCAGGCGCACCGCTATGACCATGAGACACCCCTTGAAGAGACGATGCAGGCCTTCGCGGACATCGTCCGGCAAGGCAAAGCGTTGTATATCGGCGTCAGTGAGTGGACCGCGGAGCAGTTGCGCGCAGGGCACGGCCTGGCGAAGGAGCTCGGGTTCCAGCTCATCTCCAATCAGCCGCAGTATTCGATGCTGTGGCGGGTCATCGAGGATCAGGTCGTCCCGGCGTCCCAGGAGTTGGGCGTCTCCCAGATCGTATGGTCCCCGGTGGCCCAGGGTGTGTTGACCGGCAAGTACCAGCCCGGGCAGTCGCCGGAGCAGGGCTCGCGCGCCGCCGATGACAAGGGCGGCGCGGACATGATCAAGCGGTGGATGTCGGATGAGGTACTGACCGGGGTACAAAAGCTCCAGCCGGTCGCCGACGAAGCAGGCCTGACCATGGCACAGCTTGCGATCGCCTGGGTGCTGCAGAACCCCAACGTTGCATCCGCGATCATCGGCGCCTCACGCCCTGAGCAGGTTGAGTCGAACGTCGCTGCGGCGGGGATCACGCTTGAACCCGCCTTCATGGAGAAGATCGACGACGCGATTGGACACCTCGCCGAACGGGATCCTGCGAAGACCACCTCCCCCGAGAAGCGTCCCGCGTGAGGATCGCGGTTACGGGCGCCAGCGGAAAGCTCGGCCGGAGCGTCGTCGTCGGGCTGCGCGACGCCGGACACGATGTCCTCGAGTTCGACCTCCACGGTGAGCGCAGTCCCGGTTTCCTGTCGATCGATCTGACGCGTTACGGCGACGTTGTCGACGCGCTGCTGGGCGTGGATGACAGGCACTCAGGCTTTGACGCCGTCGTACATCTTGCCGCCATCCCGGCGCCGGGGCTGCAGGCGGATGCCGCCACGTTCTCGAACAACATGATGGCGACGTACAACGTGTTCCAGGCGTGCAGGCGCGCAGGGGTTAAGCGGATCGTGTACGCCTCCAGCGAGACCGTCCTGGGACTGCCCTTTGACGAGGACCCACCATATATTCCGGTCGATGAGCGGTATGACGTACGCCCGGAAAGCACCTACTCGCTGGTGAAGCATCTGGAAGAGCAGATGGCCATTCAGCTGACCCGCTGGGATCCGGCTCTCAGCATCACTGCGCTTCGCTTCTCGAATGTGATGAACCCGGAAGACTACGCCGAGTTCCCGTCCTTCGATCACGATCCACGGCAGAGGAAATGGAACCTTTGGGGCTACATCGATGGACGCGACGGAGCCCAGGCGGTGCTGCGGGCCCTTGAGAATGCCGGACCGGGATTCGACCGGTTCATCATCGCTGCAGCCGACACAGTGATGTCCCGGTCCAGCGCGTCGCTTGCTGCCGAGGTCTTTCCCACTGTGGAGGTGGTCAAGGACGTTGGCGAGCATGAGACGCTGCTGTCCATCGACAGGGCGCGGAGCGTGCTCGGATTCGAGCCGCAGCACAGCTGGCGGGATCACGTGGACAACTGACTCATGCCGGCTGGCTTCCACCGCAGATGCTCAGTAGGCTTACTGTTAGGGCATGTCCCTTGAACTGGAATCGTCGAAAGGATCGGTCATGACTGAGAATCTTCCCGATGAGGAACTGAACGTCGTCAGTGAAGAGCCCGACGCCGTTAATGAGTCGATCGCGCCGGAGGCTCTGGATCCGGTGCAGGAGGGCCAGCCGGACAGCTATCCCACGGCAGCAGAAACCGATCCGGATCACTGGGATCAGGATCCGCTGTTGCAGGATGAGCCGGGCGTCCAGGGCGAGGGCCTGGAGGAAAGCGACCAGAGCCTGCGCGACGAGACCGAGGAGGAGCGCTTTCGCGACGGCGAGGAGCAGGTTCCGCCCGAGGAACCAACCATCGGGGAAGCCGCGGCGGATGTCGATTTCGGAGATGCGATGACCGATCAGGAGGTTGACGCCAGCGACGACGACGCCAATTTTGGTGGATCTCCGCTGAGCCAGTTCGAACCGGAGGACCTCGACCGCTAGCCCCAGAGGGCCGGTCACAGGTCCGGCTAGACTGGAGTGGTGAAGAAACTAGCAGCACTGCTCATTCTCGTGCCCACGGCTGCCATTCTGGTGGGCTGCAACCAGATCGAGGAGACGGCCGGCGACATTGCCAGCGATGCTGCGTCGCAAGTGGCCAACGCCGCCGCTGATGAGGTCCGGTCGCAGGTGTGCGGCTTGGTGGAGGATGGCCTCGTCAGCGTGGAGGACAAGGAACTGCTGGGCGGACTGGTGACGGCTGCGGAGACTGCCGGCGTGCCCGCCGAGATTACGGAACCACTGGGCGAAATTGCTGCCGCCGGGGACGAAGTTCCGGCTGAATCTGTGGATGCGTTGCGTGAGGCGTGCACGCCGTCGTCGTGATTTTCACGTGGTAAGACCGTCCTATATTCCGTTTCAGTGTCGATTGTCTATCAAGTGTGTTTTTGAACTGCGCTTAGCAGTACCTTTGCCGTATGAAAAGCGGCTCGGCCCGGGTCACGCTTGAGGCGACTGCGCATCCTGAGGCGCACTCACGCTCGGTACGTGCAGCCTGCGCCCGTTGGAGGGCGATCGAACTTGAGTTCGGTTTGCTGAGCGCTGCTGAAGTAGATTTGCTGCTTGGCCCGGGGTGGCCGCCAGCCGGCTGCTTGGCCGCTGAACGCCGCATCCTGGGAGTCGCCACCAAGGCCGGACGCGTGCTGTACCCCGGCTTTCAATTCGATCGGGAAGCTCGAACGGTAAGGCCCGTCATCGCCGAGGTCGCCAGGATCAGCCTCAGCGCAGGCTGGAAGGACAGGCACATCCTGCAGTGGCTGTGCGCGCCCAACGGGTACCTGCACGGTGAACGTCCGGTTGACGTACTCGATGACAGGGAGCATCTGCTGGCGGCGGCGAACGCTGATCTGGAGGCTTTGTGGTGAAAGGCCGCCTCTCTCTGGGCGTCCTGCTGGTCCTCACAGGATGCGGCGCGGTGTCCACTCCTGGCGGCACCGTCGATGAACCGCAGCCTGCCGCTTCGGAGGAATTGATCGGCCAGGGAACCGTCCTCTCGAAGGACGGCGGGCCCACCCTGTTCTGTCTCGGCGGCGTCATGGAGTCGTACCCGCCGCAGTGTTCCGGTCCGGAACTTATCGGCTGGGACTGGTCCGCGGTGGAGCAGTCCCAAAGCGCGAGTGGTGTCACCTGGGGTACCTATGCCGTCCAGGGAACGTGGGATGGCTCTGCCCTGACCGTGACGCAGCCTCCGATTCCACTGTCCCTGTACGATCCGCCTGCACCTGTTGACCCGCGAACCGACAAGGAAAGCCCCGGGGTGGGAGACGAAGCCGATCTGGTCCGTCTGCAGGAAGAGCTTTTCATGGCCAAAGACGCAGAGCTGCTTACCGCATGGGTCGAGAACGGCTACCTCTTCGTCACAGTCGTTTACGACGACGGCGCGCTCCAGGACGCGTACGACGCCAAGTACGGGCAGAACATCATCGCCGTGCAGTCCGCGCTGCTGCCAGTTAATTCGTAGCCCTCCCGACTCGCCAGACGCGTTCAAACGAAAATGTCGGTGCCCGGCAGTACCTTGATCGCATGAACACATCAGCACAGCCGAAAAGCACTGTCAGCCACCCTGAGAAGGGCCACCGCTACACCATCGAGGAGCTCCGTGAACTCGCCCTCCGGGGCAATGCATGGGCAATGAGCCAGGTGGACCAGTGGGAGCTTGAATACGGGAATGAGTACGCAGGCGTCCTGTCCGAGAAGTGCACCGACCCGGAATGCGAAGGTTACGGCGAGCCCGTCGATTTCTGCTGCGGTGAGAACGGTGAACTGATCGACGTAGACCACGGCGACTGGGGACATGCCGTGGGATGGGCGCGCGCAGCTTGATACAGACCTTGATGCAGCGAATTTGTCGCTAGCCTCAGCGGAAACGCAGAAGTGGATCAGCTTTGGGTCGCGCAGGGCGAAACATAGGGTTTTCCGTGGGTCCCGCTGGCATGATTCAACGGTGATCGTTTCCCGTACCCGCCGTGGGTTGTCTTCAGCCGCAGCTGCGCTCGTCCTCGCATCAGTAACCGCAGGCTCACTCGTCGCCGTTCCTGCGTCCGGCGCGGAGCTTTCTTTCACAATGCTTGAATCGGCTACTTCCCTCGACGGCGTGGAGTATCCGGACCGCTTTATTGTGAAGTTCGCGGGAGCCGGCGCAGTGAACGCCGGAGTGCGTCAGGAGGCGTACCTCGATGCCTCGAGGGTCGCCCATACGCCTCTGACGGAAGTGAAGACAACTGTCGACGGCGCCGCTGTCACTGCAGCGGGAGGAGACCTGACACCCGCCCAGGCCCAGGCTGTACTCGATGAACTCAGTGCACGTCCCGACGTGGAGTACGCCGAAGTGGACCGCTGGGTGAAGGCTGCCGCCACGCCCACCGACCCGTTCTACCCGGACCAGTGGAACCTGTCGGATCAGATCGCCGGTATGAGGCTGAATGCGGCGTGGGACCGTTCGACCGGCGCGGGCGTGCGGGTTGCAGTCATTGATACGGGTATCACCACGCACAGGGACCTTGCCGGGAACGTGATCGGCGGCTACGACTTCGTTTCGGACCTCGACGTAGCCGTGGACGGGAACGGACGCGACAACAATCCCCAGGACCCCGGAGACTGGTGCGACGTCCCCACCGGAAACGGCACCGAGCGTATCCCGTCCAGTTGGCACGGTACGCACGTTGCCGGGATAGTCGCTGCCCAAGCCAACAACGGTTTAGGTGTTGCAGGCGTTGCCTACGGTGCAAAGGTCCAGCCTGTGCGGGCCCTCGGCGCATGCGGGGGCTGGGAAAGCGATATTGCAGACGCTATCGTGTGGGCGGCAGGCGGTTCCGTGTCCAACGTCCCCGCTAACCCGACGCCTGCGAAGGTTATCAATCTCAGCCTCGGTGCAGACGGCGCATGTGACGGCGTTTTCCAGTCGGCAATCGATACGGCAACCCAGCGGGGCGCCGTCGTCGTTGTGGCCGCGGGCAATGAGGATCAGAATGTTGCGAACGTGGCTCCCGCGAACTGCGCCAACGTTATCAGTGTCGGCGCCACTGGGCGGGACGGTGCGCGAGCGTTGTACTCGAATTTCGGCACGGGCGTGGATGTCAGCGCCCCTGGCGGCGACTTCGTCACCGGTGATGAGGGCGGAATTCTGTCGACCTGGAACAGCGGGGACACAGGTCCGGCTTCTGAGTCGTACGCGATGATGGAGGGCACTTCCATGGCGGCGCCGCATGTTGCCGGTGCGGCCGCCCTCATGCTGTCGCTGAATCCAGCCCTGTCCCCGGCACAGGTCGAATCCCTGATGAAGCAGAGCGCTCGTCCGCTGCCTGTGCCCTGCGCCCTCGGGTGTGGCACGGGGCTCGTCGACGGAACGGCAGCTGTTGCTGCAGCATCGGCGTCGCTGAAGACATTCGAGGCGCCGACGCCGATCATCACCGGGTTCTCTGCTGTCGGCTACCCGCTGGATGTTGTCCCCGGTTCCTGGACAGCCGGTGCAACGCTCAGGTACCAGTGGTATCGGTCAGGAAACCCCATCTTCGGAGCAACAGGCTCCCGGCATAACGTCACCTCGGCCGACATCGGCACGGTACTGTCCGTGAAGGTAACAGGGTCCAAGCCGGGATACAGGGCCGCGAGCGCGACCTCAAAGAATACCCTGGCGGTTCCCGCACCGTTCGTCGATGTGAGGGCGGGCCGGATCTTTCACCGTGAGATTTCCTGGATGGCGGCAAGGCACATCAGCCTTGGCTGGAATAACGACGACGGCACCTCCACCTATCGACCACTGTTGGCGGTGAATCGTGACGTGATGGCGCGCTTCATGTACAGACTCGCAGGCAGCCTGGAGTACGCCCCGCCAGCCAGGTCACCTTTCACGGATGTCCCGACTACCCACGTCTTCTATAAGGAGATTGCCTGGCTCGCGGAATCGAAGGTCAGCGAGGGGTGGGCCAACCGGAACGGAACGCGGTCCTTCCGCCCGTATGAGCCGGTGAACCGTGACGTGATGGCGGTCTTCATGTATAGGCTCGCCGGTTTCAACGAGTATGACTACGCCCCACCTGCACGCTCACCATTCGTCGATGTGCCAACAACCCACATTTTTTACAAGGAGATAGCCTGGCTCGCGGAATCGAAGGTCAGCGAAGGCTGGTCGGTGGGCGACAATCAGGAGTTCCGGCCATACACCGCCGTGAACCGCGACGTCATGGCAGCCTTCATGTACCGGTTCCATGAAAAGTTCGACGCCGTTCAGCTGGCGCCAGCTCCCTGAATGGTCGGCGACGCTGAAGCCCGTAGCTAAGTAGTGTTGGAAGTGTGCTGTCTGTTGCGGGTGATCGGGTGGTGAGCATGCCAACAGTGCTGATGGTCGACGTCGACGGCGTCCTGATCCGGCAGCCGCCGGGGCGTGTCTGGTATGCCACGTTGCAGGGGGAATTGGGGATCGATCCCGACGAGCTCCAACGTGAGTTCTTCGATACGCATTTCGAGGACGTCGTCACTGGCCGGGCGGATCTCCTTGAGCGGCTAGGGCCGGTGTTAGCGGACATCGCGCCGGACGTGTCCTGTGGCGACTTCGTGGAGTACTGGTTCGCGAACGACTCGGAGTTGGATCGCCGTCTGCTCGCCGACATCGACGCAGTGCGTGCCACTGGCATGTCAACCCAGCTGGCGACCGTGCAGGAGCATCACCGAGCGAAGCACTTATGGGAGAAACTCGGCCTGCAGGATCATTTCGACCGCATGCACTACGCCGCCGATCTGGGTTGCAGGAAGTCGGATCCCGAGTTCTACCGGACTATCGAACGGCGGATAGGCATCGCAGGGAAGCGAATTTGTCTCATCGATGACGATCAGGCGAACGTGGACGCTGCGCGGCGCGCGGGCTGGAACGCAGCGCTTTGGCTGCCGGATTCACGTCTCCAGGAGGTCCTGAGCCTTCTGCCGTCGTCGGAGACATGTTAGAGGGTCGGGTACGACGGCGGTTGGTTGGCAACACTGTAGGCTTACCCGAACGCAAGGGAGTATCCCTCAGCGCTACGAACGTCAATACGTAGATCCAGAAGGTCTACCGAGCGTAGCGGCCGCGCCTGCTCGCGGTGGAGAGACTTGGTCCTGGTCTATGAGAGGACTTCCCAGTGCTTGAACTGCCCCTTGCCTTCGAAATATGCACCTTCGTCGTCCTGGGCCTTGTGCTCCTGTTGGACTTGCTGCTCGTAGTGAAGCGCCCCCATGAACCATCCATGAAGGAAGCCGGCCTCTGGGTCGGCTTCTACGTTGGTCTCGCTTCAGCGTTCGCGGTCCTCATGTTCCTGATTGCCGGCGATGACTTCGGGAAACAGTTCGTGGCTGGTTGGGTGACTGAGTACAGCTTGAGCATCGATAACCTGTTCGTGTTCATCATCATCATGGCCCGCTTCTCGGTGCCTCGGAAGTACCAGCAGGAAGTGCTGATGGTGGGTATCATCATCGCCCTGGTGCTGCGCGGTATCTTCATCCTCCTCGGCGCCGCGTTGATCAGTAACTTCTCCTGGATCTTCTACATCTTCGGTGCGTTCCTGCTCTGGACCGCCTACCACCAGGCCAAGGACTCCGGTGAAGAGGAAGAGGACAAAGAGAACAAGATCATCGCCAAACTGCGCGGTGTGCTGCCGATGTCGGAGCATTACGACGGCGGCAAGGTGCGGACCGTGGTCAACGGCAAGAAGGTCTTCACCCCGATGCTGATCGTGTTCATCACGATCGGGTTGACCGACCTGTTGTTCGCCGTGGATTCGATTCCGGCGATCTTCGGCCTGACCGAAAGCCCGTTCATCGTGTTCACCGCGAACCTGTTCGCGCTGATGGGTCTCCGCCAGCTGTACTTCCTGCTCGGCGGGCTGATGACGCGCCTGGTCTACCTCAAGCACGCGCTGTCGCTGATTCTGGCGTTCATCGGTGTGAAGCTGATTTTCCACGCCATGCATGAGAACGAACTGCCGTTCATCAACGGCGGCCAGCACATCGGATGGGTCCCCGTAATTGACACCAACCTTTCGCTCGCTGTGATCGTTGGAGTCCTGCTGACCGCCGTCGTCGTCAGCCTGCTCAGCCCCAAGGCGAAGCAGGCAAAGGTTGACGCCGAACTCGCCGCAGACGCAGAGCGCGCCCGCACCGGCGGGCGGGATTAGCCGATCGGGCGCCGGTCAGTCGCCTGTCTGCCGTTTGACGACCGCAGCGGTTTCGTGAAGTAGATCGCCGTCAGAGCAGCACTGGCCAGGAGGAACGCCCATGCGAGTACCGACAGGAATCCGGGCACGGGCAATCCGAACAGGAGACTCGATCCGATGACTGGGCCTGCAGCGCCTCCGAGGGCCGCTCCAGGAATACAAAGCTTTGGGGCTTTAGTAGCGGCAAGTGTATGGAGTCCAACGGCCGGCCCCGCGGCTGATCCAGCCACGACGAGCCCGATGGAGAAGCCGATGCAAGAGTGCGCAATCACGGTAAGAATGTGTGGAAAAGCCGAACCGAACGTCGTGATGATGTGCATGCCGACGGGCACAAGCGCTCCAACGAAGCCGCCGAACAGAACCATCCGAAAGAATGCGCCGGCTAGCGGTGTCGATGTCTCCCCCATGCTCCGAGCATACTTCCCGTCCAGCCTTGCGATGGTGGCACACTTGGTGTCATGACTGCCGTGGTCCTCACTTGGTCGCCGGATCATCGGGGGTGGCCCGGCCACTACCCCGGGGCGGTCCAGCGCGTTCAGGAGACCGGCGGGTTGGTGCTCCAGTGGACGATCGAAGGCCTAGCCGAGCTGCCGTTGCGCTCTGACGCGTGGCTCCTGGGCCAAGGCGATCCG
The DNA here is from genome assembly GCF_011927905.1 of Arthrobacter pigmenti. NCBI lineage: Bacteria > Bacillati > Actinomycetota > Actinomycetes > Micrococcales > Micrococcaceae > Arthrobacter > Arthrobacter pigmenti. The sequence continues at coordinate 373,545 of NZ_JAATJL010000001.1, read as the reverse complement.
CACCGGTGGGGTGTTACCGGGCACGGCATCCTCACCAGCGATCCGAATGACGGCGCTGGTGACGCCCTCCTTGAACTCGACTGTTTGCTCCCCTTTGGAGACGGCATTCCCATTCATCGATTGCTCCAGGCCGTCCCGGAGGTCAATTGGAGCAAGCCACCTGCCACGCAGCTCCTTCCGCCGGAGTACGAAGGTCCGATGCGCACACTGTGGTCGGAGCACGTTGCACCGGCGAGCGCTTCCATCGATCCACCGTCCGGCATGCTGCCGGCACAGGCATTGAAACGGTCCTTCGTCAACCGATTCGAACATGACCCGGATGCCACCCGGGTGGCTGTTGCCCACCATGGTTCCCAGTGCCGGGCATGCGGATTCGACTTCGAGGTCAAGTACGGTAAGCGAGCCACGGACCTCATTCACGTCCACCACGTTGTGCCGGCTGCGCAGCTCACTGTCAGCTACGAGCTCGACCCCGTAGCTGACCTCATCCCGCTGTGTCCCAACTGCCACTTCATGGCCCATTCAAGGCATCCGCACCCCTATTCGGTGGCAGAATTACGCGCCATGATCGACGACGGCGGCCACCTCCCGGGCACGATTGTGACGGAGCAGCAGCTGCGCGCCGAGGCGTTCGCACAACGGCTCGCCGAGGAATAGTTCCAGCGAGCCAAGTGAAGCGCCTTTGAAACGGACTGAGCGACGGGTAGCTGAGGGAAGCGCAACCGGGCTACTTCCAAGCCTGTGTATGGAGCCCCCTGCCGGATTCGAACCGGCGACCCCCTGTTTACAAGACAGGTGCTCTGGCCAACTGAGCTAAGGAGGCGGACTGGCTGAGCCAGCGGGCGCCGTCGTCGTACATAAAACAGCGCTACACAAGGTTAGCCCAGCGCCGCCGCTGCCGGGAAATCAGCGACGGCGCTCCGGGATCAGTTCTTGGCGTCGATCTTCTCCTGGGTGACCGTGGCGAAATCGCTGACCGGGTCAGGGATTTCCTCTCCGTCCACAAACACGGTGGGGGTTCCGCCAACTCCGTGAACCTCTCCCGCCTGCGTTGTGTACTTCACCCACGGGCGGAACGTGTTCTCAGCCAGGCAACCCGAGATGTCCGCCGATCCTGCGGCCTGAGCCATCTCCGCCAGCTCGCCGTCGTTCAGCTCACCGTTCTCGAAATTGCCGAAGAGCGCAACGGAGAAGTCCCAGTACGCTTCCGGCGAGATATCTGCGACGCAGGCGAGCGCAGCGGCACCCCGCGACGAGTACTGCGTCTGCGAGTTCGGGTCCAGGTAGGCGACATTCCGGTACTCGAACGTGATCGCACCCTCATTCAGCCACGACTCGACCTGCTCGGCATGGGTCCGCTCGAAATTGGCGCAATGCACGCAATTCACATCGACGTAGGCCACCACCTGTACGGGTTCGTCCGGGCCGGATGCCGCGACGCCCGGCGGCAGGTCGGCCGGGTTCGCCTCTTCGGGGAGGGTTGCGACATCCACCTGCTCCACCGACGTTTCCTCCAAGTCGGTGGTAGAGGTCAGCGTGATCCCACCGAATTCATTGCCGTGTGCCGGGGCCGAGCCGGCGTCGGGCACCTGGTTGCGTATGTTGCCGACAACGATCAGGCCGATGATGACTAGGATCGCCACGACCGCGGCCACAACACCCCACTTGATCAGGAATGACGCCCGCTTCTCCTTGCGTTCCTGCTGCTCCCGCATCAACCGCGCCTGCTCGCGTGCCTCCGACTTGCGCTGGGCCTTGCTCGGTTGGGAATTGTTCGGCGTCATCAGTCCTCGTCCGTATCAGTGGGGCTTCCCCACCATTTTAGGTGACGTCCCTGATGACTTTCTGGCCGTCCCCCAACCGCGGGACCGGCTAAAGTCATCAGTAGGGCTACTAAATTTCAGGGGTGACAGTATGCGATCAGGCGATACCACGTACGGTGAGTTCGAGTTCATTGTCGTGTCCAACCGGCTGCCGGTGGACCGGGTGAACGACGACGGCGGCAACGGCACCTGGCGTCGGTCCCCTGGCGGCCTGGTCACCGCGCTTGCCCCCGTAATGGAAAAGGCCGACGGCGCGTGGGTCGGCTGGCACGGCGCATCCGATGAGACGCTCGAGTCCTTCGACCACGACAACATGCGGCTCGTGCCGGTACCGCTGAGCGCTGACGATGTCGAGTTCTACTATGAAGGCTTCTCCAACGCCACCCTCTGGCCGCTGTACCACGACGTCATCGCTCCACCTGAGTTCCACAGGCACTGGTGGGACTCGTACCGCAAGATCAACGAACGGTTCGCCGATGCCACCGCAGCAATCGCGGCGGAGGGTGCAACGGTCTGGGTCCAGGACTACCAGTTGCAGCTGGTGCCAAAACTGCTGCGCAAGGCCCGCCCCGATCTGAAAATCGGCTTCTTCAACCACATCCCCTTCCCGCCGCTGGAAATCTACGCGCAACTTCCGTGGCGCCGCCAGGTCATCGAGGGCCTGCTCGGGGCGGATCTGATCGGCTTCCAGCGTCCAAGCGATGCCAGCAACTTCCTGCGCTGCGTCCGCCGCTTCCTCGGACTGGCCGTACGGCAGCAGCAGGTGCAGGTCAAAGGCGAGGACGGCGCCCACGACTACATCTCAAGGGCCGAAGCCTTCCCGATCTCCATCGACGTGCAGCGCATCGTCGATCTTGCAAACCGGCCGGACATCATTGAGCGTTCGCGTGAGATCCGCCGGGAGCTCGGCAATCCGAAGCACATCCTCCTGGGCGTCGACCGGCTCGATTACACCAAAGGCATCGGTCACAGGCTCAAGGCCTACGAGGAGCTCCTGGCGGACGGAAAGGTCCAGGTCGAGGACGCGGCCCTGATCCAGGTGGCGAGTCCAAGCCGCGAACGGGTCGAACAGTACCGGCTGCTGCGCGAAGAGATCGAAGGGTCGGTCGGCCGCATCAACGGCCAATACGACACGATCAAGAACACCGCCATCCGCTACCTCCACCACAGCTATCCGGTCGAGGAGATGGTGGCACTGTACCTGGCTGCGGATGTCATGCTCGTGACTGCCCTGCGCGACGGCATGAATCTGGTTGCCAAGGAATACGTTGCGGCAAGGACCGGCAACCGCGGCGCGCTGGTGCTCAGCGAGTTCGCCGGGGCTGCAGACACCCTCCGCCAGGCCATCCTCGTGAATCCGCACGACATCGACGGGCTCAAGGCGGCCATCCGCACCGCACTGGAGATGAGCCCGGCGGAAGCCACCCGCCGCATGCGCACCATGCGCCGGCAAGTGCTGCAGAACGACGTCGAACGCTGGTCCAAGGCGTTCCTTTCCGAACTCCAGAACGGCACCCGGGAGGAAGTCCTTGTCTGAGACACTGAGCCCCGAACTGCTCTCGGCGCTCGCCACCGCCGCGGCAACCGACCACCTCCTGGTTGCCCTCGACTTCGACGGCACCATGTCGCCGCTTGTCGATCGCGCCGAAGACGCACGAGCACTCCCCGGTTCTACGGCGGCACTGCGGGAGCTGGCGCAAATACCACGTACGACGACGGCGCTCATCTCCGGGCGCGCGTTGGACAGCCTGCGGCTGGTTGCCTCTCCCGAACCGGAAACCCTGCTTATCGGCAGCCACGGCGCCGAAACCTGGACGGGGCCGGACGGCGCGCCGCTTGAGCTTACCGAATCGCAGGCGTCGATCCTCCGCCGGGCAACCGCCGCGGTGCAGGACGTAGTGGACGCACATCCCGGGACCGTGCTGGAACTCAAGCCGGCCGGCGTCGTACTCCACACCCGGACGGCCGACCAAGGGACAGGCAAAGCGGCAACCGCCGCGGCCCGGGACGCGCTGGCGTCGCTGGAAGACCTGCATCTTTCTGACGGCAAGAACGTGCTTGAACTTTCTGTCGTCCAGGCGGACAAGGGCAGGGGTCTACAAAGCCTGCGTGAACTGACGAACGCCACAGCGGTGATTTTCGCCGGCGATGACGTCACCGACGAGCACGCATTCAAGACCCTGAAAGCCCCGGATGTGGGGATCAAGGTAGGCGAAGGCGAAACTGCTGCCCTCTACCGCATCACCTCACCTGAACAGCTTGTTCATGTGCTTCAGGAGCTGGTCACATTCCGTCGTGCTGGCGCCTCTGCGTAAGTTCGTGCCATACTTTCATCTTGTGACCCAGTTCACGGTTGATGCATTTCGGCCTGCTGACTGAGCCGCCACAACTGAATACTCTCCATTCACAACGGATCGTCGGGCACGTACCTGCCCGTGAAAAGGAAAAGAAAAATGGCAACGGTAACGTTTGACCAGGCTACGCGCCTGTACCCGGGCACCGAGAAGCCCGCCGTAGACAAGCTCGACATCGAGATCGCAGACGGCGAATTCCTCGTTCTCGTTGGACCCTCCGGTTGCGGAAAGTCCACCTCCCTGCGAATGCTTGCAGGCCTCGAAGACGTCAACTCGGGCCGTATCCTCATTGGCGACCGCGACGTCACCGATGTTCCGCCGAAGGACCGCGACATCGCGATGGTTTTCCAGAACTACGCGCTGTACCCGCACATGTCCGTTGCCGACAACATGGGCTTCGCCCTGAAGATCGCAGGCATATCCAAGGAAGAGCGTGCGCAGCGCGTCCGCGAAGCTGCAAAGCTTCTCGACCTCGAGCCGTACCTTGACCGCAAGCCCAAGGCTCTCTCCGGTGGCCAGCGTCAGCGTGTTGCCATGGGACGCGCGATTGTGCGTAACCCGCAGGTATTCCTCATGGATGAGCCGCTGTCCAACCTCGACGCCAAGCTTCGTGTCCAGACCCGCACGCAGATCGCATCGCTAACCCGCCGCCTCGGAGTCACCACCGTGTATGTGACCCACGACCAGGTCGAAGCCATGACCATGGGCGATCGCGTTGCAGTCCTCAAGGACGGGATCCTGCAGCAGGTCGACACTCCCCGCAACCTCTACGAACGCCCCCAGAACGTGTTTGTGGCCGGCTTCATCGGCTCCCCCGCGATGAATATTCTGGAGCTGCCCACTGCGGACGGCGGCGTGAAGTTCGGCGACATCACTTATCCCGTTCCCGGCGAGGTTTTGAGCGCAGCGCACGGCGGTACCGTCTCACTGGGTGTCCGTCCCGAGGACCTGGAGATTGCTCCCACCGGAGAGGGTCTCCGCGTTGAGGTTGACGTGGTGGAAGAGCTCGGTGCGGACGCCTACCTCTACGGCCACACGGAGATCAACGGCGAGACCCATGACATGGTGGCACGCGTTGATGGGCGCCGCCCACCAATGAAGGGGGACACAGTCTTCGTTCGGCCTTCGCAGGGCCACGTTCACCTATTCGACACCAAGGACGGGCTCCGCCTGGCGGACCACGTGTAACTTGCCTTAAGCACAAGCGGACTGCCTTGTAGGCTCACGCGGTGGCCCCTGTTGGTTGACGGTAAACTCAACCGACGGGGGCCATCGTCTTTGTTAGGACATCTCACACAATGACTGACTCGACACAAGCCAACTGGCACAACGAGCCCACAGACTACGAGCAGCCCGGAAAGCTACCGCGGTCCAGGAGCGCACTCAACGAAGGTTCACTCGGATCCCTCAATATCCTCGCCGCGGCCACCGACCCGGAGTTGCTGGATCTGCCGTGGCATCTCGCGCTGGAAGAATGGCCGGCCGAGAACCTGGCGGCGCTGCCGCGAGGCATCTCCCGCCACATCGTCCGGTTCGCGCACCTGGGCGGGTCCGTGATCGCCGTCAAGGAAACCAGCGAACACATTGCCCGTCATGAGTATCACATGCTGCGGAAACTGCAGCGTCTCGACGTTCCATGCGTGGAGCCCGTCGCAGTCATTTCGGGCCGCAAGAGCCTCGACGGCGCAGACCTCAATCCTGTGCTGGTCACCCGGCACCTGAAGTTCTCCATGCCCTACCGCGCGCTCTTTTCCCAGATGCTGCGGAAGGACACGCTCACCCGCCTCATCGATGCACAAGCACTCCTGCTGGTCCGTCTGCACCTGATCGGCTTCTACTGGGGCGATGTGTCGCTGTCCAACACGCTTTTCCGTCGCGACGCCGGAGCGTTCGCTGCGTACCTCGTCGATGCGGAAACCGGTGAGCTCTACCCGGAACTGTCCAACGGGCAGCGCGAATACGACCTCGAGATCGCACGGGTGAACATCGCCGGTGAACTCATGGATCTGGCCGAGGGAGGCCTCATCGAGGAGAAGGTTGATCCCCTTGCCACCAGCGAGCTCATCATGGACAGTTACCGCCGGTTGTGGGCGGAACTCACTGAGCAGGAGTCCTTTGAACTCGGTGAGCGATGGAGAGTCAACGCCCGCATACGGCGGCTCAACGAGCTCGGCTTCGACGTTGAAGAGTATGCGATCAAGACAGTTTCCGAGACGTCCCAGATTCAGTTGCAGCCCAAAGTGGTCGACGCCGGACATCACAGCCGCCGCTTGATCCGCCTCACGGGCATTGACGCCCAGGAGAACCAGGCCCGCCGACTCCTCAATGACATGGACGCGTACCGTGCGGATAACAACCCGGGTGTGGATGAGGAAATCAGTGCACACCAATGGGTTGCGCATGTGTTCGAGCCGATTGTGCGGGCAGTCCCCCGCGAGCTGGGCGGCAAGCTCGAGCCCGCGGAGGTTGTTCACGAGGTTCTGGAGCACCGCTGGTACATGTCCGAGAAGCAGGACCGGAACGTGCCGCTTGCGGAAGCCGTGCAGTCCTATCTCGACTCGGTGCTGCGGCACCGTCGCGACGAGGCCGCGATCATGCTCACTGCTGACACCAAGACTATGGACATCATCACCGGAAGCAATGACTCCTGAACCTGGAATGCAGCATTCATGGGCTTAAACCAAGCGCTCCTATGGTTCTTAGAAATGAACCATAGGAGCGCTTCGCGTAACTGACATACCTACGGGCAGGTGATCTCGGTGCCCTGGTAGATGTGAGTGCCGGAACCAAGCTCGTTACAGATTTCCGCCGCTGCGCTAATGCCGACGATAATGAGAATGATTGTAAGGATGCCGGTGACCACGCCAATCGCGCCGATGATGATCCCGGCAAGCGCGAAGCCGTTACCCATGCCAGCCTTCTTCGACTTGACCATCGCAATGATCGAGACGATCAAACCTACGATCGAGATCGGCCAGATGATCGAGCAGATCATACCGACGATGCCTAGCGTCTTGCCGGGGTTCTCCGCCGGCTGTCCGTAACCGCCACCGTAGCCGCCCTGTCCGCCGTAAGGCGATGCTCCCTGCGGCTGGCCATAACCGGAGGGCTGCCCGTAGGACTGGTTAGCCGGCGCCGGCTCGTTCGATGACGGCTGCTGCCACTGCTGCCCTGCGGGGTACCGTGAGGTGTCGTCCTGGTCGTTGTGGTCTCCGGGCCGGCCGGTTGTGTTGTCTGACATGTCGGTTTCCCCATTCTGTATGTTGCCTCGTGTTCTACGAGGCATAGCTGCGATAAGTCTATCCGCCGGGTAGAGATACCCCGGGATTGCACGTGACCGTCTGTCGTACCGCTTCCCGCATGGCCTGCCTGCGTCAGGACCCTACGCTATTGCCCTACCAGGATTGAGTATGCCGTGAGGGTCGAACAACTGCTTGATCCCGCGTTGGATACGCTGCAGATCAGCACCTTGTTCCCAGGACAGCCAGCGCAGTTTGTATTCCCCTACACCGTGCTCACCTGTAATCGTGCCGCCCAACGCAAGCGCCGCGCCTATAGATTCGTCCAGTGCAGAATCCAGCCGGGCAAGGCCGGCGTCGCCTTCACTCGTCCGGATCCAGAACGTCGGATGCAGGTTGCCGTCGCCGGCGTGCGCAACCACTTTCAGCAGCACGTTGTGGTCCCGCGCCATACGTTCTAGCTCCGCGACGTAATGCACAAGCTTGGATCGCGGGACTGCGACGTCTTCGCCAACCCGGAACTCGTCCTCCACGTCGTCGCCTCGCGCGTTCCGTCGTAGGTCAAGCAATCTCTCAGCCTCGCCGCCACTCTCGGCACTTACACTCGCACCGAGGTTTACCAGCGCCTCCCGTACGACCTCAGCTTCCGCTTCTGCGCCGAACCCGTCGGTTTGAATCAGCAGTAGGGATCCGCCGCGGCGCCGAAGATTTGAACCGTAAGCGCTATCCAGGACCTGCAAGGTGTTCCCGTCAAGGAGCTCCAGGACGGCTGGCTGTACTCGCGCCGTGCCGATTGCCAGGACCCCTGCCGCCGCAGCGGGAACGTCGTCGAAGAACGCGGCAAGTGTACGTGACCGCACGGGGAGATACTTCAATCGGACCGTTATCCCGACGATGATGCCAAGTGTGCCTTCCGAACCGACAAACAGGGCAGTCAGGTCATAGCCAGCTACTCCCTTGAAGGTGTCATGACCCGTGTGAATGAGGGTTCCATCGGCGAGCACCACGTCGAGGGCGAGGACCGAATCCCTGGTGACCCCGTACTTGGCGCAGCGAAGTCCGCCCGCATTCGTGGCAACGTTGCCGCCGATGGTCGAAATACGGTGGCTTGCCGGATCAGGGGCGTACATCAACCCATGCGGCTCGACTGCTGTGTTCAGATCTGCGTTGATCACTCCAGGCTCGACAACGGCCATTTCGTCCATTGGCCTGATCTCAAGGATGCGGTTCATTCGTTCGAGGCTGAGGATGATGCATCCTTGAAGCGCCATAGCGCCCCCGGACAAACCCGTTCCAGCCCCGCGCGGAACAACTGCCACTCTCCGTAACCCGGCCACTCGCACCGAGTGCTGCACCTCCTCCACGCTTTCAGCGAGCACGACGATGGCTGGCATAGGCGCCGATTCAAACGGCCCCAAGTCGCGGGAGTAGTGCACAAGCGAAGCCGCGTCCGAGAGGACTCGTGACGGATGGACCATGCCCCTGAGTTCGGCAGCGAGCTGTTCGTTCAGGCTGCGGTCTTTGGAGAGACTCACACGGCTCCGCCCATGAACCGCCGATACTGTGCGAGGATGGCTTGCCAATCGCTGTACTTTTCGTACTGCAGGCTGCCGCCGCTTCCGGAAGCCCAACCGTCATGCACCAACGTCACCGTGGTGCCTTCGTCAATCGATTCGAGCTGAACACTTACTCTTGTGGGCTGGGTGGGATCTCCGGCAAGAACCCAACTAAGCTCGAGCATCCGGGGTGGATCTGTCTCGCGTATTCGAGCCCATACCTGTTGCGTGCCTTCCTCGTTCTCTTCGAGGAGCAAACCATCCTCAAAGGCAACATGGGTGCCCTCGCCGTACCCTGAGTAAGCTGCCGGCCACCACAGATGGATGTATTCGGTGAAGCCAGCCCAGGCTCTTTCGATCTCTGCAGGAACATGAACCGCAACGGTCCTCGCTGCCGGAGCCGAGTCGTCCGCGGGAGGCAGTGGATCCGCATGGGAGAACAAGTCGCTCATACCTTGACTTTACCGGTGGTTCTGGGGTGTTGGCGTGCGATGTTGGAGGGGGGTAGGTAGCGGCTTTTGCTGGGGTGGGGTGTTGCACTGGTTAAGTGTTGAAGGGCCTCACCAGCGTTGGTGAGGCCCTTCTGTAATGGTTGTCCGGCGGTGTCCTACTCTCCCACACTCTCTCGGGTGCAGTACCATCGGCGCTGTGGGTCTTAGCTTCCGGGTTCGGAATGGGACCGGGCGTTTCCCCCACGCTATGACCGCCGTAACTCGTTTTCCCGTCCCCCTTGGGTGTTTACCGTGTTTACCGTGTTTACTGGTGTGTTCGGTGGTTGTGGGGGTGGGAAGTCTGTGTTGTTACAACTTGTGTGTATGTAGTTGTGTTGTTGGTTTTTCCCCGGGTACCGGCCCCGCCTTTGCCCGCCGTGTGGTGGGTTGGGTTGGGGGGGGGGTGGGGTTGTTGGTTGGGAACCGCATAGTGGACGCGTAGCATTATGTGTTTTGTGTGGTGTCAAGTTATCGGCGTATTAGTACCGGTCAGCTTCACGAGTCGTTAGTCCTCGCTTCCACATCCGGCCTATCAACCCAGTGGTCTGGCTGGGGGCCTCTCACACGTTATGTGTATGGAAATCTCATCTTGAAGCAGGCTTCCCGCTTAGATGCTTTCAGCGGTTATCCCATCCGAACGTAGCTAATCAGCGGTGCACTTGGCAGTACAACTGACACACCAGAGGTTCGTCCGTCCCGGTCCTCTCGTACTAAGGACAGCCCTTCTCAAATTTCCTACGCGCGCAGCGGATAGGGACCGAACTGTCTCACGACGTTCTAAACCCAGCTCGCGTACCGCTTTAATGGGCGAACAGCCCAACCCTTGGGACCTACTCCAGCCCCAGGATGCGACGAGCCGACATCGAGGTGCCAAACCATGCCGTCGATATGGACTCTTGGGCAAGATCAGCCTGTTATCCCCGAGGTACCTTTTATCCGTTGAGCGACGGCCATTCCACAATGTGCCGCCGGATCACTAGTCCCGACTTTCGTCCCTGCTTGAGATGTCTCTCTCACAGTCAAGCTCCCTTGTGCACTTACACTCGACACCTGATTGCCAACCAGGCTGAGGGAACCTTTGGGCGCCTCCGTTACTTTTTGGGAGGCAACCGCCCCAGTTAAACTACCCATCAGGCACTGTCCCTGACCCGGATTACGGGCCGAAGTTAGATATCCAGAGTGACCAGAGTGGTATTTCAACGATGACTCCACCCGAACTAGCGTCCGGGTCTCACAGTCTCCCACCTATCCTACACAAGCCACACCGAACACCAATACCAAACTATAGTGAAGGTCTCGGGGTCTTTCCGTCCTGCTGCGCGTAACGAGCATCTTTACTCGTAGTGCAATTTCGCCGAGTTTATGGTTGAGACAGCGGGGAAGTCGTTACTCCATTCGTGCAGGTCGGAACTTACCCGACAAGGAATTTCGCTACCTTAGGATGGTTATAGTTACCACCGCCGTTTACTGGGGCTTAAATTCCCAGCTTCGCACCACGAGGGTGCTAACCGGTCCTCTTAACCTTCCAGCACCGGGCAGGAGTCAGTCCGTATACATCGTCTTGCGACTTCGCACGGACCTGTGTTTTTAGTAAACAGTCGCTTCCCCCTGGTCTCTGCGGCCCCGATCCGCCTCCCCACAGCAAGTGTGGTTCACGGTTGGGGCCCCCCTTCTCCCGAAGTTACGGGGGCATTTTGCCGAGTTCCTTAACCATAATTCTCTCGATCGCCTTAGTATTCTCTACCTGATCACCTGTGTCGGTTTGGGGTACGGGCAGTTAGAACCTCACGCCGATGCTTTTCTAGGCAGCATAGGATCATCGGATCCCCACCAAAAGTGGGGCCCATCGGGTCTCAGAGACGGTATCAAAACCAGGACCACGGATTTACCTATGATCCCTCCTACATCCTTAGACCGGGACAACCATCGCCCGGCCCGACTACCTTCCTGCGTCACACCTGTTAATACGCTTACCTCCCAAGATCAGGTCCCACGCGCCCCACCAACACTGGGTCCGAAGACCACGGGGAGATGGTTAGGGTGGTTAGTATCCCTTGTTCAGTATGGGCGGTTCTTCACCGGTACGGGAATATCAACCCGTTGTCCATCGACTACGCCTGTCGGCCTCGCCTTAGGTCCCGACTTACCCAGGGCAGATTAGCTTGACCCTGGAACCCTTGATCATTCGGCGGACGGGTTTCTCACCCGTCTTTCGCTACTCATGCCTGCATTCTCACTCGTGTAGGCTCCACCGCTGGTTTACACCGCGACTTCACTGCCCACACGACGCTCCCCTACCACTCCAAACACCTGAACAACCCCCAAAAAGGGGTAGCTAGATTATTATTTGAAATCCACAACTTCGGCGGTGTACTTGAGCCCCGCTACATTGTCGGCGCGGAATCACTTGACCAGTGAGCTATTACGCACTCTTTCAAGGATGGCTGCTTCTAAGCCAACCTCCTGGTTGTCTAAGCAACTCCACATCCTTTCCCACTTAGCACACGCTTAGGGGCCTTAGTTGGTGGTCTGGGCTGTTTCCCTCTCGACTATGAAGCTTATCCCCCACAGTCTCACTGCTGCGCTCTCACTTACCGGCATTCGGAGTTTGGCTGACGTCAGTAACCTTGTAGGGCCCATCGGCCATCCAGTAGCTCTACCTCCGGCAAGAAACACGCAACGCTGCACCTAAATGCATTTCGGGGAGAACCAGCTATCACGAAGTTTGATTGGCCTTTCACCCCTACCCACAGCTCATCCCCTCCATTTTCAACTGAAGTGGGTTCGGTCCTCCACGACGTCTTACCGTCGCTTCAACCTGGCCATGGGTAGATCACTTCGCTTCGGGTCTAGATCACGCCACTGAATCGCCCTATTCAGACTCGCTTTCGCTACGGCTACCCCACACGGGTTAACCTCGCGACGTAACACTAACTCGCAGGCTCATTCTTCAAAAGGCACGCCATCACCCCAACACCCATAAATGGATGGAAGCTCTGACGGATTGTAGGCACACGGTTTCAGGTACTATTTCACTCCCCTCCCGGGGTACTTTTCACCTTTCCCTCACGGTACTGGTCCGCTATCGGTCATCAGGGAGTATTTAGGCTTACCAGGTGGTCCTGGCAGATTCGCACGGGATTTCTCGGGCCCCGTACTACTTGGGATACTCTCCAAGCGGCAGCACGCATTACAGCTACGGGACTCTCACCCACTCCGGTCGGGCCTTCAAACCCGTTCACCTATACGCCTGCACTCACTTCACCAGCCCGGCAGAACTGATACGGAAAGTCCCGCAACCCCAGAGATGCAACGCCCGCCGGCTATCACACACCACTGGTTTAGCCTCATCCGCGTTCGCTCGCCACTACTAACGGAATCACTATTGTTTTCTCTTCCTGTGGGTACTGAGATGTTTCACTTCCCCACGTTCCCCCCACGTACCCTATGTGTTCAGATACGGGTCACCACGTCGCACCAAGTACGCGCAGCAGGGTTTCCCCATTCGGACATCCTGGGATCAAAGTTCGGTTATCAACTCCCCCAGGCTTATCGCAGATTCCCACGTCCTTCTTCGGCTCCTGATGCCAAGGCATCCACCGTGTGCCCTTAAAAACTTGACGAACACACACAACCAACACCAGAAGACAACACGCCACCCCCACCACACAGGCAGAAACAACGAATCACCATCCACGACGATTGCGTGCATACACAAAAAATAAGATGCTCGCGTCCACTATGCAGTTCTCAAACAACAACCCCAGTAAACACACCACCCACACCCAACCCCCAAAAAAGGAAGCCAAACAAGTGCAGGCAAGTCATGCCCAGGAAAACCAGAAACCCCACAAACCAAACCCCCACACCCACACAACGTGCGAGATCCAAAGGGGGTCAGGCTCCTGTTGCCTCAGGACCCAACAGTGTGCCAAACGATGAAACCACCACCACCAACCACGCCTTTCCACAACCCACGCACCCCAACCCCAAAAGGGAAAGGAAAACACAGATCCGTACTCAACCCAGCCAGCACCAGCAGCCACCACAATTCGTTGATATTCCACCCATGAGCACCCACCGCAGAACAAACGCCTGCGCAATGGGCTAACTCCTGACAACCCCCACCACCCCACAACGAGGCAGCAGAAAAAGCTGTTAGGCGCTCCTTAGAAAGGAGGTGATCCAGCCGCACCTTCCGGTACGGCTACCTTGTTACGACTTAGTCCCAATCGCCAGTCCCACCTTCGACAGCTCCCTCCCACAAGGGGTTAGGCCACCGGCTTCGGGTGTTACCAACTTTCGTGACTTGACGGGCGGTGTGTACAAGGCCCGGGAACGTATTCACCGCAGCGTTGCTGATCTGCGATTACTAGCGACTCCGACTTCATGAGGTCGAGTTGCAGACCTCAATCCGAACTGAGACCGGCTTTTTGGGATTAGCTCCACCTCACAGCATCGCAACCCTTTGTACCGGCCATTGTAGCATGCGTGAAGCCCAAGACATAAGGGGCATGATGATTTGACGTCGTCCCCACCTTCCTCCGAGTTGACCCCGGCAGTCTCCCATGAGTCCCCGGCATAACCCGCTGGCAACATGGAACGAGGGTTGCGCTCGTTGCGGGACTTAACCCAACATCTCACGACACGAGCTGACGACAACCATGCACCACCTGTAAACCGGCCACAAGTGGCCGACACATCTCTGCGCCGTTCCGGTTCATGTCAAGCCTTGGTAAGGTTCTTCGCGTTGCATCGAATTAATCCGCATGCTCCGCCGCTTGTGCGGGCCCCCGTCAATTCCTTTGAGTTTTAGCCTTGCGGCCGTACTCCCCAGGCGGGGCACTTAATGCGTTAGCTACGGCGCGGAAAACGTGGAATGTCCCCCACACCTAGTGCCCAACGTTTACGGCATGGACTACCAGGGTATCTAATCCTGTTCGCTCCCCATGCTTTCGCTCCTCAGCGTCAGTTAATGCCCAGAGACCTGCCTTCGCCATCGGTGTTCCTCCTGATATCTGCGCATTTCACCGCTACACCAGGAATTCCAGTCTCCCCTACATCACTCAAGTCTGCCCGTACCCACCGCAGATCCGGAGTTAAGCCCCGGACTTTCACGGCAGACGCGACAAACCGCCTACGAGCTCTTTACGCCCAATAATTCCGGATAACGCTTGCGCCCTACGTATTACCGCGGCTGCTGGCACGTAGTTAGCCGGCGCTTCTTCTGCAGGTACCGTCACTTTCGCTTCTTCCCTACTGAAAGAGGTTTACAACCCGAAGGCCTTCATCCCTCACGCGGCGTCGCTGCATCAGGCTTGCGCCCATTGTGCAATATTCCCCACTGCTGCCTCCCGTAGGAGTCTGGGCCGTGTCTCAGTCCCAGTGTGGCCGTCCACCCTCTCAGGCCGGCTACCCGTCGTCGCCTTGGTAGGCCATTACCCCACCAACAAGCTGATAGGCCGCGAGTCCATCCAAAACCACAAAAGCTTTCCACCAACCACCATGCGATGATCAGTCATATCCAGTATTAGACCCAGTTTCCCAGGCTTATCCCAGAGTCAAGGGCAGGTTACTCACGTGTTACTCACCCGTTCGCCACTAATCCCCGATGCAAGCACCGGATCATCGTTCGACTTGCATGTGTTAAGCACGCCGCCAGCGTTCATCCTGAGCCAGGATCAAACTCTCCGTAAAAAAATACGAACACAACACAAACCCCCCGGAAAAAGAAGGATCCACGCTGCACAAAATCTGAAACCAGCCAAAAAACCAGCCACCCCACAGGGGTGAGATGACCAGCAAATCAACCAATCAAAAAACAATCGGTATCAACAAACATGGCACACTATTGAGTTCTCAAACAACAGAAGCACCCAGCACCAAACACAACCCTCAAGGCCGCATCATCGCTCCGGAGCAACTTTTCAAACTTACCCACCAAACCCCACCCCGTCAAATCCACCCATTCGGGCAATTGGATCAGGTTGGCTTGGAAAACAACGCCATTCAACCCTTTATGCCATGAGGCATCGAGGTCAAATTTTTGTTGGGATTAGCCGCACTTGCCGGATCAGGTTTCCCGTCCCGGCCGCGGCGACTCAGAAAACTTTACACGCCGTAAGGGCACCCCGCAAATCGGCCCTGACGGGGCGCAAAAACGCCGGATCTCGGGCGGATTCGCCCCTCAACGAGACCAACCGGGACCACACTCACTCGACGCCGTCGAGTGATGCTGATCATACGACTGACGTCTGGTTACGGGCGCCTAACAGCCAGCACAGCCCGAGTTGGGTGACACGCTGGTCGTGTTCCGTGAGGGTTCAGCGGCACGGCCAGTGAGCATTGCGGTGCGGGACCGTGTCTAAGATCGCATCTGCAACACGCGGCTACGTCCCGCGGTGCAACCATGCAATGGAGCGCCACCATCAGGAGATCGTTCCAGCCTGGTTGAGGAAGGGTGGTCTTCATGGTGCAGCGGTCTCTGAACGGACTATGGGCGCTCGGGTGGAGATCATTCTCGCGACCTGACTTGCGCCCGACACCCCTCTCACAACGACTCACCAGTGGATCAACGGCAGTTGCACTCGAGTCCACCGACCCGTTGATTCCGTCAGGATGTTTTCTGACGGTGAAATGCAGCAATGGAGTAAGAGGTGAGTTATGGGAGCAGATTCGTAGGGACGCCAGGGTCAACGGGGAGGCCATTCGGTCCTTCGCCAGGAATGCCGTGTTCGACGATCCCTCACTGTGTGAAGTCTCGGAGGCCAAAGCTTGACCGGGAGGCCGGGAGTTTCACGGCGGATCTGTACATTCGGCAGGAAGACGCCCCTGAAACAGAGGCTGAGCTGGACCTCGGTGAGGCGTAGGTGGACCTGAAAGGTGGTGCGCACGACAGTCACCCTGCCGGTTCTGTCATGCTCTATTCGATCGCCGACGCGAGCATCGCGCCAACATACAAGACGATGGCCAAGACGATGGCCAAGACAGCCGTAGTAGCACAGCTACCCCAATCGTCCGAGCCGAGAACTTCCTCATCACTACCCCAAGTGCTGTGTGTTGCACTGGTTAAGTGTTGAAGGGCCTCACCAGCGTTGGTGAGGCCCTTCTGTAATGGTTGTCCGGCGGTGTCCTACTCTCCCACACTCTCTCGGGTGCAGTACCATCGGCGCTGTGGGTCTTAGCTTCCGGGTTCGGAATGGGACCGGGCGTTTCCCCCACGCTATGACCGCCGTAACTCGTTTTCCCGTCCCCCTTGGGTGTTTACCGTGTTTACTGGTGTGTTCGGTGGTTGTGGGGGTGGGAAGTCTGTGTTGTTACAACTTGTGTGTATGTAGTTGTGTTGTTGGTTTTTCCCCGGGTACCGGCCCCGCCTTTGCCCGCCGTGTGGTGGGTTGGGTTGGGGGGGGGTGGGGTTGTTGGTTGGGAACCGCATAGTGGACGCGTAGCATTATGTGTTTTGTGTGGTGTCAAGTTATCGGCGTATTAGTACCGGTCAGCTTCACGAGTCGTTAGTCCTCGCTTCCACATCCGGCCTATCAACCCAGTGGTCTGGCTGGGGGCCTCTCACACGTTATGTGTATGGAAATCTCATCTTGAAGCAGGCTTCCCGCTTAGATGCTTTCAGCGGTTATCCCATCCGAACGTAGCTAATCAGCGGTGCACTTGGCAGTACAACTGACACACCAGAGGTTCGTCCGTCCCGGTCCTCTCGTACTAAGGACAGCCCTTCTCAAATTTCCTACGCGCGCAGCGGATAGGGACCGAACTGTCTCACGACGTTCTAAACCCAGCTCGCGTACCGCTTTAATGGGCGAACAGCCCAACCCTTGGGACCTACTCCAGCCCCAGGATGCGACGAGCCGACATCGAGGTGCCAAACCATGCCGTCGATATGGACTCTTGGGCAAGATCAGCCTGTTATCCCCGAGGTACCTTTTATCCGTTGAGCGACGGCCATTCCACAATGTGCCGCCGGATCACTAGTCCCGACTTTCGTCCCTGCTTGAGATGTCTCTCTCACAGTCAAGCTCCCTTGTGCACTTACACTCGACACCTGATTGCCAACCAGGCTGAGGGAACCTTTGGGCGCCTCCGTTACTTTTTGGGAGGCAACCGCCCCAGTTAAACTACCCATCAGGCACTGTCCCTGACCCGGATTACGGGCCGAAGTTAGATATCCAGAGTGACCAGAGTGGTATTTCAACGATGACTCCACCCGAACTAGCGTCCGGGTCTCACAGTCTCCCACCTATCCTACACAAGCCACACCGAACACCAATACCAAACTATAGTGAAGGTCTCGGGGTCTTTCCGTCCTGCTGCGCGTAACGAGCATCTTTACTCGTAGTGCAATTTCGCCGAGTTTATGGTTGAGACAGCGGGGAAGTCGTTACTCCATTCGTGCAGGTCGGAACTTACCCGACAAGGAATTTCGCTACCTTAGGATGGTTATAGTTACCACCGCCGTTTACTGGGGCTTAAATTCCCAGCTTCGCACCACGAGGGTGCTAACCGGTCCTCTTAACCTTCCAGCACCGGGCAGGAGTCAGTCCGTATACATCGTCTTGCGACTTCGCACGGACCTGTGTTTTTAGTAAACAGTCGCTTCCCCCTGGTCTCTGCGGCCCCGATCCGCCTCCCCACAGCACGTGTGGTTCACGGTTGGGGCCCCCCTTCTCCCGAAGTTACGGGGGCATTTTGCCGAGTTCCTTAACCATAATTCTCTCGATCGCCTTAGTATTCTCTACCTGATCACCTGTGTCGGTTTGGGGTACGGGCAGTTAGAACCTCACGCCGATGCTTTTCTAGGCAGCATAGGATCATCGGATCCCCACCAAAAGTGGGGCCCATCGGGTCTCAGAGACGGTATCAAAACCAGGACCACGGATTTACCTATGATCCCTCCTACATCCTTAGACCGGGACAACCATCGCCCGGCCCGACTACCTTCCTGCGTCACACCTGTTAATACGCTTACCTCCCAAGATCAGGTCCCACGCGCCCCACCAACACTGGGTCCGAAGACCACGGGGAGATGGTTAGGGTGGTTAGTATCCCTTGTTCAGTATGGGCGGTTCTTCACCGGTACGGGAATATCAACCCGTTGTCCATCGACTACGCCTGTCGGCCTCGCCTTAGGTCCCGACTTACCCAGGGCAGATTAGCTTGACCCTGGAACCCTTGATCATTCGGCGGACGGGTTTCTCACCCGTCTTTCGCTACTCATGCCTGCATTCTCACTCGTGTAGGCTCCACCGCTGGTTTACACCGCGACTTCACTGCCCACACGACGCTCCCCTACCACTCCAAACACCTGAACAACCCCCAAAAAGGGGTAGCTAGATTATTGTTTGAAATCCACAACTTCGGCGGTGTACTTGAGCCCCGCTACATTGTCGGCGCGGAATCACTTGACCAGTGAGCTATTACGCACTCTTTCAAGGATGGCTGCTTCTAAGCCAACCTCCTGGTTGTCTAAGCAACTCCACATCCTTTCCCACTTAGCACACGCTTAGGGGCCTTAGTTGGTGGTCTGGGCTGTTTCCCTCTCGACTATGAAGCTTATCCCCCACAGTCTCACTGCTGCGCTCTCACTTACCGGCATTCGGAGTTTGGCTGACGTCAGTAACCTTGTAGGGCCCATCGGCCATCCAGTAGCTCTACCTCCGGCAAGAAACACGCAACGCTGCACCTAAATGCATTTCGGGGAGAACCAGCTATCACGAAGTTTGATTGGCCTTTCACCCCTACCCACAGCTCATCCCCTCCATTTTCAACTGAAGTGGGTTCGGTCCTCCACGACGTCTTACCGTCGCTTCAACCTGGCCATGGGTAGATCACTTCGCTTCGGGTCTAGATCACGCCACTGAATCGCCCTATTCAGACTCGCTTTCGCTACGGCTACCCCACACGGGTTAACCTCGCGACGTAACACTAACTCGCAGGCTCATTCTTCAAAAGGCACGCCATCACCCCAACACCCATAAATGGATGGAAGCTCTGACGGATTGTAGGCACACGGTTTCAGGTACTATTTCACTCCCCTCCCGGGGTACTTTTCACCTTTCCCTCACGGTACTGGTCCGCTATCGGTCATCAGGGAGTATTTAGGCTTACCAGGTGGTCCTGGCAGATTCGCACGGGATTTCTCGGGCCCCGTACTACTTGGGATACTCTCCAAGCGGCAGCACGCATTACAGCTACGGGACTCTCACCCACTCCGGTCGGGCCTTCAAACCCGTTCACCTATACGCCTGCACTCACTTCACCAGCCCGGCAGAACTGATACGGAAAGTCCCGCAACCCCAGAGATGCAACGCCCGCCGGCTATCACACACCACTGGTTTAGCCTCATCCGCGTTCGCTCGCCACTACTAACGGAATCACTATTGTTTTCTCTTCCTGTGGGTACTGAGATGTTTCACTTCCCCACGTTCCCCCCACGTACCCTATGTGTTCAGATACGGGTCACCACGTCGCACCAAGTACGCGCAGCAGGGTTTCCCCATTCGGACATCCTGGGATCAAAGTTCGGTTATCAACTCCCCCAGGCTTATCGCAGATTCCCACGTCCTTCTTCGGCTCCTGATGCCAAGGCATCCACCGTGTGCCCTTAAAAACTTGACGAACACACACAACCAACACCAGAAGACAACACGCCACCCCCACCACACAGGCAGAAACAACGAATCACCATCCACGACGATTGCGTGCATACACAAAAAATAAGATGCTCGCGTCCACTATGCAGTTCTCAAACAACAACCCCAGTAAACACACCACCCACACCCAACCCCCAAAAAAGGAAGCCAAACAAGTGCAGGCAAGTCATGCCCAGGAAAACCAGAAACCCCACAAACCAAACCCCCACACCCACACAACGTGCGAGATCCAAAGGGGGTCAGGCTCCTGTTGCCTCAGGACCCAACAGTGTGCCAAACGATGAAACCACCACCACCAACCACGCCTTTCCACAACCCACGCACCCCAACCCCAAAAGGGAAAGGAAAACACAGATCCGTACTCAACCCAGCCAGCACCAGCAGCCACCACAATTCGTTGATATTCCACCCATGAGCACCCACCGCAGAACAAACGCCTGCGCAATGGGCTAACTCCTGACAACCCCCACCACCCCACAACGAGGCAGCAGAAAAAGCTGTTAGGCGCTCCTTAGAAAGGAGGTGATCCAGCCGCACCTTCCGGTACGGCTACCTTGTTACGACTTAGTCCCAATCGCCGGTCCCACCTTCGACAGCTCCCTCCCACAAGGGGTTAGGCCACCGGCTTCGGGTGTTACCAACTTTCGTGACTTGACGGGCGGTGTGTACAAGGCCCGGGAACGTATTCACCGCAGCGTTGCTGATCTGCGATTACTAGCGACTCCGACTTCATGAGGTCGAGTTGCAGACCTCAATCCGAACTGAGACCGGCTTTTTGGGATTAGCTCCACCTCACAGCATCGCAACCCTTTGTACCGGCCATTGTAGCATGCGTGAAGCCCAAGACATAAGGGGCATGATGATTTGACGTCGTCCCCACCTTCCTCCGAGTTGACCCCGGCAGTCTCCCATGAGTCCCCGGCATAACCCGCTGGCAACATGGAACGAGGGTTGCGCTCGTTGCGGGACTTAACCCAACATCTCACGACACGAGCTGACGACAACCATGCACCACCTGTAAACCGGCCACAAGTGGCCGACACATCTCTGCGCCGTTCCGGTTCATGTCAAGCCTTGGTAAGGTTCTTCGCGTTGCATCGAATTAATCCGCATGCTCCGCCGCTTGTGCGGGCCCCCGTCAATTCCTTTGAGTTTTAGCCTTGCGGCCGTACTCCCCAGGCGGGGCACTTAATGCGTTAGCTACGGCGCGGAAAACGTGGAATGTCCCCCACACCTAGTGCCCAACGTTTACGGCATGGACTACCAGGGTATCTAATCCTGTTCGCTCCCCATGCTTTCGCTCCTCAGCGTCAGTTAATGCCCAGAGACCTGCCTTCGCCATCGGTGTTCCTCCTGATATCTGCGCATTTCACCGCTACACCAGGAATTCCAGTCTCCCCTACATCACTCAAGTCTGCCCGTACCCACCGCAGATCCGGAGTTAAGCCCCGGACTTTCACGGCAGACGCGACAAACCGCCTACGAGCTCTTTACGCCCAATAATTCCGGATAACGCTTGCGCCCTACGTATTACCGCGGCTGCTGGCACGTAGTTAGCCGGCGCTTCTTCTGCAGGTACCGTCACTTTCGCTTCTTCCCTACTGAAAGAGGTTTACAACCCGAAGGCCTTCATCCCTCACGCGGCGTCGCTGCATCAGGCTTGCGCCCATTGTGCAATATTCCCCACTGCTGCCTCCCGTAGGAGTCTGGGCCGTGTCTCAGTCCCAGTGTGGCCGTCCACCCTCTCAGGCCGGCTACCCGTCGTCGCCTTGGTAGGCCATTACCCCACCAACAAGCTGATAGGCCGCGAGTCCATCCAAAACCACAAAAGCTTTCCACCAACCACCATGCGATGATCAGTCATATCCAGTATTAGACCCAGTTTCCCAGGCTTATCCCAGAGTCAAGGGCAGGTTACTCACGTGTTACTCACCCGTTCGCCACTAATCCCCGATGCAAGCACCGGATCATCGTTCGACTTGCATGTGTTAAGCACGCCGCCAGCGTTCATCCTGAGCCAGGATCAAACTCTCCGTAAAAAAATACGAACACAACACAAACCCCCCGGAAAAAGAAGGATCCACGCTGCACAAAATCTGAAACCAGCCAAAAAACCAGCCACCCCACAGGGGTGAGACGACCAGCAAATCAACCAATCAAAAAACAATCGGTATCAACAAACATGGCACACTATTGAGTTCTCAAACAACAGAAGCACCCAGCACCAAACACAACCCTCAAGGCCGCATCATCGCTCCGGAGCAACTTTTCAAACTTACCCACCAAACCCCACCCCGTCAAATCCACCCGCCACACGCAACTCTCAGCATCCAAAGTTTCATCTGGATCAGAGGGATGTTTGTGTCGGCCAGATCCGAGATCATCGGTCGGCGCGGATATAAACTCTAGCACCCCGCAGCCGGATCTGTAAATCCGGATCCGGGGGCGATTGCCGGACTAAGGTTGGGCCGGAACGAGGTACAGAACGCCCAGCGGCGGCACCCTCAGGTTCGCGGATGCGGGCAAGCCGTTGTGGGCACCCTCGATAGCGTCAACTACACCGAGGTTGCCTACGCCCGAGCCGCCGTACTCCTCAGCGTCCGTGTTGAGCAATTCCTTCCACTGACCTGCCCACGGCATCCCTACCCGGTAGCCCTCATGGGGAGCACCCGAGAAGTTTGCGATGCAGATCAGTGGGTTCCCCTGGGTGTCCCAGCGGATGAAAGACAAGGTGTTGTGGGCGCCGTCGTTCTCGTCGATCCACTGGAAGCCCGAAGGATCGTTATCACGGACATACAGCGCCGGCGTGGCCGTGTAAACGGAGTTCAACGTCCGGACGAGATGCTGGACGCCCTTGTGCGGGATAGTGTCGGAAACCCACCAGTCAAGACCATGCTGTTCGGACCACTCGGACTCCTGGGCGAACTCCGTTCCCATGAATATCAACTGCTTGCCCGGGTGTGCCCACTGGAATGCGAGGTATGCGCGGACATTCGCCAACTGCTGCCACCGGTCCCCTGGCATCTTCCGCAGAAGTGAACCCTTGCCGTGAACTACCTCGTCATGGCTGATCGGCAGCATGAAATTCTCGGTGTAGGCGTACACCATCGAGAAGGTCGCCTTGCCGTGGTGGTGGACACGATTGATCGGGTCCTCCGAAATGTACTGGAGAGAATCATGCATCCAGCCCATGTTCCACTTGATGCCGAATCCCAGTCCGCCCTGGGAGGTTGCACGGGTGACGCCGTCGAACGCTGTCGACTCCTCGGCAATCATGACGATCCCCGGTGCGCGCTTGTACGCAGTGGCGTTGACCTCCTGGAGGAAGGAGATCGCTTCAAGGTTCTCGCGGCCACCAAACTTATTCGGCTGCCATTGGCCGTCCTCGCGGGAGTAATCGAGATAGAGCATCGACGCCACTGCGTCCACCCGGAGGCCGTCGATGTGGAATTCCTCCAGCCAGTACAGCGCGTTGGCAACGAGGAAGTTGCGGACTTCGCGTCGTCCGAAGTCGAAGATGAGCGTTCCCCAGTCGGGATGCTCACCGAGCTGCGGGTTCCCGTGCTCATAGAGCGTGTCGCCGTCGAACCGTGCCAGCGCCCACTCATCCTTCGGGAAGTGCGCGGGCACCCAGTCCATGATGACGCCGATACCTGCCTGGTGGAGCTTGTCCACCAGATACTTGAAATCGTCTGGATGACCGAAGCGCGAGGTCGGAGCGTAATAGGACGTGACCTGGTAGCCCCATGACCCACCGAAGGGATGCTCCGCGACGGGCATGAGCTCGACATGGGTGAAGCCCTGCCACGAAACGTACTCGACGAGCTGCTCAGCGAGCTGTTTGTAGTCGAGCCCCAGACGCCACGAACCGAGGTGCACTTCATAGACGCTCATGGGACCGTTGTGCGGGTCCTTCGTTGGGCGTGCATCCATCCACTCGTCGTCGTTGAATGAATAGCGCGATTCCACCACGCGGGAGCCGGTCAGCGGAGGAACCTCTGTCCCCCGTGCCATCGGATCTGCTTTCTCCCGCCACTGACCATCGCGCCCAAGGATCTCGAACTTGTAGCACGCCCCGGCTCCGGCACCGGGCACGAACAACTCCCAAATTCCCGAGCTTCCGAGTGAGCGCATGGCGTGGACGGATCCGTCCCAGCCATTGAAATCAGCTTTCACCCGAACGGACTGCGCATTCGGCGCCCACACCGCGAAGCTGACGCCGGTGATGTCACCCAGCGTGGACGCGTAGTGGCGGACGTGCGCGCCAAGTGCCGTCCACAGGGTCTCATGGCGACCTTCGGCGATGAGGTGCATGTCGATCTCGCCCAACGTGGGCAGGAACCGGTAGGCGTCGTCGACGACGTGGGGTTCGCCGTCGTACATCACTTCCAGCCGGTAATCGGGGACGTGACCGGCGCGCTCGGCTTCGAGAGTACCGACCCAGATCCCGTTATGTTCGTGCTGTAGCTGCACCCGGCCGGCGCCTGTCACCACTGACACGCTCTCTGCGAGCCGGCGGAGTGTCCGGATGGTCACATGACCGTGCTGGTCAAGGTGCGCACCCAGAACTGCATGTGGTTGGTGATAGCTCCCCTCGGAAACGCGCTGCAGAATGTCGGGATCCACGGAAATCGGTCCTCCTAGCGGCGCCGTAGCCTTCGCGGGTTCGGTCGAAGAAGCAGCGTCTGCGGGCTCCGACTGCGCAACAGGTGACTGCACCGATGTGGAAGCCGCACCCTTCAGCATCCGACGGACGGCCGCCACGGGAACATCCACCCAGTCCGGTCGATTTCTCAATTCGTACACCACCTCATACAGTGCCTTGTCGAGCCAGAGCGCCCGATACAGCGCCCCTGAACGATCGACAGTGGTTCCGGCTTCACTTGAGTAGCCGTCGAGGAACGCAGCGACCGACTCCTTCGCCCAGGCCTCGGCATCACCGCCGGACACGGCGGCGTCATGGACACCGACACCCGCGGCATACTCGAGCGAACGTACCAGGCCGACGACGTCGCGCACCGGCACATCAGGCACGCTCCGCTCTGCGGCGGGCCGGAGCGGTTCGCCCTCGAAATCGAGAACCAGCCACCCGGCGTCGTTCGTTGCGAGAATTTGACCGAGGTGAAGGTCAGCATGAATGCGCTGGAGTTCGGGCAGCCCCTCCAGGGCTGTCACTTCGGCGAGGACGGAGTTCACCTCGGCGTCCAGCGGCCCCACTGAGGAACCGGCTTCGCGCCAGGCCCACTCGATACGGCTGGCAAGCGACTCCCGGAATTCCTCGGTCTCAACCGCAGTTGCCTGTCTGCTGCCGAATGCCGAAGCCAACTGGGTGTGCACGCGCGCAACGACGCGGCCAAGCTCAGAGGCCTCCTTCGCAAACGAGCGGCCGGACTCGACCGCGGAGACGGCGCTCCGCCAGGCGTCCTTGCTGTCTCCGATGAATTCGCGAAGCACGCTCAGGTGCCCGCTCACCCACTCGCCCTCGGCCCTGCCATCCTGCCAACTTCCCATGACCCATCCGAAAGTCTGCGGTACATCGGTGGAGCCCGCATCAGTAAGCTTTGCGCTGACCAGCACGTCGGGACTCTCACCCGCCGCCAGGACGCGGAAGAACTTCACGATCATCGGTGTGTCCGCGGACGGGATCACAACAGACGTATTGGACTGCTCACCTGTCAGCACAGCGATCTCAGCCGGGCCCGTGGACACCTGCGAGGTTCCGAAAGCACCGCACGCCGTGCCCTGGGTACGGCCGTCGGCCGTTGCGGCCTCCATGCGCACCAGATCGATCCAGGCCGTTACGAACACCGGGTCATGTGTGCCGTCATAGACCCAGCGGCGGCCCAACTCGGAGTGCTCCGTTTCACCGATGAGCGCGGCTTCGGCCCCCACCAGCGGTTCGGAACGGTAGGTCAGCGGAACGTTGACGACATCCAGCCTCCGACCAGACTCGACAGCCACCAAGTGAACCTCGAGTCCCACCTCACCGGCCGGGTCCTCAAGTTTGATCCCGCCCACCCGGTTGAGGGAGATGTCCCTGCCCTTTGCCGGGAACCAGCGCTGCCTGGGCATCCATGCCGAAAGGAGATCTGGAAGGGATGGCGTCGATGTGCCCATTACTTAACTGCCTCCGAAATAGGGATCACGGGGATGGCTTCAGTGTGCGGTGACGCGATGTTGGAACTTGCCGAGCGTAGCCGCAGCCAATAGAAGTCATGGCTGCCGAGCGTCAGCGTGAGATTGCCGTCTTCCCCGAAGGCCGGGAACGGTGTGCCGCCGAAGAGATCCCGCAAACCGCGCCCGGAGTACTCCGGGAGATGCAGCTTGGCGGCGACCGGGTGCTGCGAAAGATTGAACACGCACAGAATGATCTCCGGCTGCTCGCCCTCGGCATTACCCTCGGAAACTTCACGGATGAATGCCAGAACCGGCTCGGCTTCCGTGGGCACGTTCCGGTACGCACCGAGGCCGAACGCCGGGTGGGAACGGCGAACCGCGAGCATCTGCCGCATCCAGTGAAGCAGGGAGCTGGAACTCGCCAGTTGCGCCTCCACATTGACGTGGTTGTAGTGGTAGACCAGCGACTGCACCACCGGCAGGTAGAGCTTTCCGGGATCGGCGGTGGAGAACCCGGCATTCCGGTCCGGGTTCCACTGCATCGGCGTGCGGGAGGCATCGCGATCCTCGAGCCAGATGTTGTCACCCATCCCGATCTCGTCCCCGTAATACAGGAACGGGCTTCCGGGCAGCGACAACAGCAGCGCATGAATCAACTCGACTTCAGCGCGGGAGTTATCCAGCAACGGCGAAAGACGACGCCGGATACCGATGTTCGCCCGCATGCGTGAATCCGGTGCGTACCACCCGAGCATCGCCTCGCGTTCCTCGTTGGTGACCATCTCAAGCGTGAGCTCATCGTGGTTCCGAAGGAAGGTTCCCCATTGCGCCCCGGACGGTATCGCCGGGGTCTCGGCCATAGTCTCGATGATCGGCCCCGCCTTCTGGTCGCGCAGTGCATAGAACAGCCGTGGCATGATCGGGAAGTGGAAGCACATGTGGCACTCCGCGCCGTCGTCGTCGCCGAAGTACTCGACAACTTCCTCCGGCATCTGGTTTGCCTCCGCGATGATCACACGGCCCGGGTAGTTCTCATCCACCATCGCACGGAGGTCCTTGAGGAACGTGTGCGTGGCGGGCAGGTTTTCACAGTTGGTGCCCTCTTCCTCGAAGAGGTACGGGATCGCGTCCGCACGGAAGCCGTCTATTCCCTGGTCCAGCCAGAAACGGACGACATCGAACAACGCCTCGATGACCTTCGGGTTCTCGAAGTTCAGGTCCGGCTGGTGGCTGAAGAACCGGTGCCAGAAGAACTGACGGCGCACCGGGTCAAAGGTCCAGTTGGACTCTTCGGTGTCGACGAAGATGATGCGGGCGTCCTGGTACTTCTCGTCCGTGTCGCTCCAGACGTAGAAATCGCCGTATGGTCCGTCAGGATCGTTCCGGGACTCCTCGAACCAATGATGTTTGTCCGACGTATGGTTCAGCGGAAGGTCGATGATTACACGGACACCGCGCGCATGCGCCTCCGCCACCAGGCGCTTGAAGTCGCTGAGGCTGCCAAACTCGTCGAGGACGTCGTAATAGTCCGCGATGTCATATCCGCCGTCGCGTAGAGGCGACTTGAAGAACGGCGGCAGCCACAGGCAGTCGACGCCCAGCCACTGGAGGTAATCGAGCTTGTCGATCAGGCCCGTGAAATCGCCCGAACCGTCACCGTTGGCGTCCGCGAACCCGCGGACCAATACTTCGTAGAACACTGCCTTG
This sequence comes from Arthrobacter pigmenti, assembly GCF_011927905.1. NCBI lineage: Bacteria > Bacillati > Actinomycetota > Actinomycetes > Micrococcales > Micrococcaceae > Arthrobacter > Arthrobacter pigmenti. The sequence continues at coordinate 345,594 of NZ_JAATJL010000001.1, read as the reverse complement.
CGGTACCAGTGCGGGTCATGTGCAAGGCCCGGTGCATTCAGTTGAAACGGGTTCGCCACTAGGGCTTCCTCCTGACGGAAAGGATGTGTGCCGGCTCCACGTGGGCGTCCAGCCTGACGTAGTTGTGGGCCCCCCACTGCCAGCTCTGACCGGTGATCAGATCGTCCACCCAGAAGGTGGCGTCCTCGTTCCGGCCGCGCATCCCGAGGCCCAAGGCCTCAAGGTTAAGGGATACGGTGCATTCCCGCGCACTATGGGGATCGACATTGACGACGACGATGAGCGTGTCCTTGTCCGAGCCGTCCTCACCGAGGCCGTCCTTGTGCTTGGAGAACACGATGGTGGCCGGGTCTGTGCTGGTGTGGATCGTCAGATTCTCCAGATCCCCCAGTGCAGGGTGCGCGCGGCGGATCTCGTTGAGTCTGGTCAGGAAGGGCGCAAGACTGCGGCCCTGGGCCGCAGCAGCAGCGTAATCCCGGGGACGGTACTCGAACTTCTCATTGTCGATGTACTCCTCAGCGCCGGGACGTGCAACGTGCTCGTAGAGTTCGTATCCGGAGTAAACACCCCACAACGGGCTGGCCAGCGATGCGAGCACGGCACGGATCTTGAAGGCGGCCGGACCACCGTACTGAAGGTACTCGGTCAGGATATCCGGTGTATTGACGAAGAAGTTGGGGCGGAAGAACGCCGGTGTTTCCCTGCTGACCTCCGTGAAGTACTCCTCCAGTTCTTCCTTGGTGTTGCGCCAGGTGAAGTAGGTGTATGACTGCTGGAAGCCCGCACGGCCCAGGGCGTGCATCATCGCCGGACGCGTGAACGCCTCCGCCAGGAACACCACTTCGGGGTGCTCTTTGTTGACTTCAGCGATCAGCCACTCCCAAAACTGGACGGGCTTGGTGTGCGGGTTGTCGACACGGAAGATACGGACGCCGTGGCTGACCCAAAGCAGCACAATCCGCAGGACCTCCTGGTACAGGCCGGCCGGATCATTGTCGAAGTTGATCGGATAGATGTCCTGGTACTTCTTGGGAGGGTTTTCCGCGTACGCGATGGAGCCGTCAACGCGGGTTGTGAACCATTCCGGATGCTCGGTCACCCACGGGTGGTCCGGTGAAGCCTGCAGCGCGAGATCCAGTGCTACTTCAAGATCCAGTTCAGCAGCCCGGTTTACAAACGCGTTGAAGTCATCGAAAGAACCCAAGTCCGGGTGGATAGCATCATGGCCACCCTCGGGGGCACCGATGGCCCACGGTGAACCAGGATCACCCGGACCTGCGTTCAGCGTGTTGTTTGGGCCCTTGCGGTGGGTTGTGCCGATGGGGTGGATCGGCGGCAGGTAGACAACGTCGAAACCCATCTCCGCGATCGCCGGAAGCCTCTCGGAGGCTGTCCTGAAATTGCCGGACGTCCATCGCGCCGACGCCGGATCGTAGGTTGCGCCCTCCGAACGGGGAAAGAACTCGTACCAGGAGCCGCGACCGGCGGCTTCACGCTCAACAAGGATGGGGTATTCCGGTGAGCGCGTCACTAGGGCCCGCAGAGGTTCCCGCTGAATCGCCGACAGGATCTCAGCCGATTCCCCGGCAGCCAGCCGTTCATCGACGGGCAGCTCGGTGTCCCGCAGTCGATCCGCGGCGCTCCGGAAGACTTTCGCCTCATCGCGGGGGCGGGCCGATGCGTGGTCCGCGAATAGCACGGCCCCTTCCTCCAGCATGAGCTCAATATCCACCCCGGCAGCAATCTTCACCGTTGCGTTGTGGTGCCAGGTTCCGTGAAGGTCGGCCCAGCCCTCGATGACAAACGTATGGAGCCCAACGCTCCCGGGACGAAGCCGTCCCTCATAGTGATCGGTTCCCGCCCCCAGCGGCGTTAACCGTGTCCGCTGGATTTCCGAGCCATCCGGATTCAGAAGAACAGCCGAAGCGCCCAATTGGTCATGGCCCTCGCGGAAAACCGTGGCGCCGACCACGATGTCCGAACCGGGGATGGCCTTCGCTGGGAACCTTCCGCCCTCGACCACGGGAGAAACCCTCGTGATTGGAATCCGTCCGAACCTCAGATCTGCATCCATGGATGCGCCTGCCCTTGTACGTGTCGCCTCGCTCGAAGTGGTCACAGACTAGACGTTATCGATTATTGGGGCAGATTGCTAAGGCAACTGACCTATTGCCTTTGGATATTGCCTCAGGCGGCTCAAACGCGTTCCCGCGGTAGGGCCGCGCGCCGAACTTCCGACGGCGAATGCCTCCCGTACACGATATGGCGTGCGTCACAATGCAAGCGCTTACGTAATTCCGCCGGGTCAGCCTTTACACCTGCGCAATGTGCGCTAACGTACCGATGGTGAAGGCAATCCGTAGATTTACTGTCCGTACCGTTCTGCCATCGAACATCGCACCGCTAGGGAAACTCGCCGGCAATCTACGCTGGTCCTGGCACCTCCCCACAGCCCGCCTCTTCCACGACATCGACCCCGAGGCGTGGCAGGCAAGCGGCAATGACCCGGTGCAGTTCCTTGGCTCCGTCACCCGCGAGCAGCTTGAGCAGCTCGCAGCCAACGAGTTGCTGGTAACCCGCATTCAGGAGCTTGGCGAGGACCTCGAGCGTTACCTCTCGGAACCACGCTGGTACCAGTCCCTGGGCGATGACGCTCCCAGATCGATCGCCTACTTCTCCCCGGAATACGGCATCAGCGCCGTACTGCCCCAGTATTCCGGCGGCCTCGGAATACTTGCCGGCGATCACCTCAAGGCCGCATCCGATCTCGGTGTACCCCTGGTAGGCGTGGGCCTCCTCTACCAGGCCGGTTACTTCAAGCAGTCCCTTTCCCGTGACGCCTGGCAGCAGGAAACCTACCCCGTCCTCGACCCCGACGGACTCCCGCTGACCCTGCTCCGCGACGATGACGGCAGCGCCGCAACCGTGGTTCTGCCGCTCCCCAACGGCCGGGAGCTTCGGGCGCATATCTGGCGTGCCGACGTCGGACGCGTACCGCTGCTTCTGCTGGACTCCAACGTCGCCGGGAACGATGAGGCCGCACGCAACGTCACCGACCGGCTCTACGGCGGCGGCGGGGACCAGCGGCTCCAGCAGGAGCTGCTGCTCGGCATGGGCGGTGTCAAGGCCCTGCGAATCTTCCAGCGCCTCACCGACACGCCGGCCCCGGAGGTCTTCCACACAAACGAAGGCCACGCAGGCTTCCTCGGGATCGAGCGGATCCGGGAATTGATGGATCCCTCCAACGAGAACCCGATGTCATGGGAAGAAGCACTCACCGCCGGGCGCGCATCGACCGTGTTCACCACCCATACACCCGTACCCGCAGGCATCGACCGCTTCGAACGTGCACAGATCCAGCACTTCTTCGACGCCGGGCTGGCGCCCTCGGTGCCCACCGAACGTGTCCTTGAGTTGGGTGCCGAGAACTACGACGGCGGCGATTCCGCGAAGTTCAACATGGCCGTCATGGGGCTGCGGCTCGCGCAGCGTGCCAATGGCGTGGCACAGCTGCACGGTGAAGTATCCCGCGAAATGTTTTCCGGCCTCTGGCCGGGCTTCGACGCACGGGAGGTTCCGATTTCCTCTGTGACGAACGGCGTCCATGTGCCCACCTGGGTGGATCCGCTAATCGCAGACTTCGCCCAGGAGAACTTCGGTGCGGAATCGGTGCTGGACCCGCAGTGGGCGCGGGTGTACGACGTCGAGGACGCCGACATCTGGCGGTTGCGCCGCATCATGCGCTCCAACCTGATCGACGACGTCCGCAGCCGCTTGCGGGCATCGTGGAAGAAGCGTGGAGCGGCCGACGCCGAACTCGCCTGGACCGACAACGTTCTGGACCCGGACGTGCTGACCATCGGATTCGCCCGGCGGGTGCCCACCTACAAGCGCCTCACCCTGATGTTGCGCGACGCCGATCGCCTGAAGGCACTGCTCCTGCATCCCACCAATCCCATCCAGCTGGTGATCGCAGGCAAGTCACACCCAGCGGATGAGCAGGGCAAGCGCATGATCCAGGACCTCGTCCGCTTCACCGACGACCCCGAAGTCCGCCACCGGATCGTCTTCCTGCCGAACTACGACATCGCAATGGCCCGGACCCTGTTCCCCGGATGCGATGTCTGGCTCAACAACCCGCTCCGGCCGCTCGAAGCCTGCGGCACCTCCGGCATGAAATCGGCGATCAACGGCGGGCTGAACCTCTCCGTCCTGGATGGCTGGTGGGACGAGATGTACGACGGCGACAACGGCTGGGCGATCCCGACCGCCAACAACGGTGCCACAGCAGATGAACGCGACGACATCGAAGCGGCCGCGCTCTACGATCTCATCGAGGAGCAGGTGGCACCACGGTTCTACGGCACCATCCGGGCTGCAGCCGGTGCGGCAGGACCGTCCGAGCCGTCCACGGACGGCGTGCCACACCAGTGGGTGGCAATGATCAAGCACACCATGGCGAAGCTGGGGCCCGCGGTCTCTGCCGAGCGCATGCTTCAGGACTACGTCCGTGAGCTGTACCAGCCCGCCTGCCGCTCAGGCCGGCTAACCCGGCAGGACAACTACGGCGCAGCCCGAGCCACCGCTTCATGGCGATCCCGTATCAAGGACGGCTGGTCCGCCGTACAGGTTGAGCATGTCGATTCACTCGGAGTTTCCGAGGACCCGCAGATCGGCGACTCGCTCACGGTGAACGCCTACCTTTCGCTGGGCAGCCTGAGCCCGGACGACGTCCGCGTGGAGGTGGCGTACGGCCGCGCATCCGAGAATGACGACCTGAGCGAAATCACCGTCGCTGATCTGGACGTGGCAGAGGATCTGGGGCGGGGCAGGTTCCTGTTCAGCGGGAAAATCCTGATTGACCACTCCGGGTCCTTCGGGTACACCGTCCGGATCCTGCCGAGGCACGAAAGCCTCGCTTCGAACGCCGAGCTTGGCCTGGTGGTGAACGCCTAACCCCGGTAAACGGTTATCGAGTTGGCCGCCGCGGTGTCCGTTTCCCCAACGCGGAGGCGGGCACCGCGGCGTTTCGCGTTCTCTGCGGCAGTGGTGAAGCGGAGGTTGAACATCTGGTTCAGGTCATCGAACACACCGAATTTCTTCAGTGCGGCGGCCTTGGGAAGGACGAATCTGCGGTCTTCGAGATGTCCGTTGATCACCACCAGCCCATCCAGGACGCCGTCGGGAGAGCCAAGCAGCAACTGCACCATGCGATTGGCCGGATCGGACCACTGCTCCTGCGTCATCGGTTCACCTTCGGCGTTGAACCACAGAAGATAAGAACTGTCCTCGCGGCTCGGGTAGCTTGCTGGCTGGTGACTCAGGAATTCCCGCCTGATCCGCAGCAGTGCGCGGGTGGCATCACACATGGTGCGGGCGTCGTCGTCGTTGTTCCATGCCAGCCAGGCCAGTTCATTGTCCTGGCAGTAGGCGTTGTTGTTTCCGTGCTGGGTGCGGCCGAACTCGTCCCCGGCAGTGATCATCGGAACGCCCAGGGACAGCAACTGGGTGGCCATGAGGTTCCGGGCGGTAAGGGCCCGCGCGGCCAGGATGGACTCATCCTCGGTGGGACCCTCCACACCGTGGTTGTAGCTGCGGTTGTCATTGTGCCCGTCGTGGTTAGCTTCGCCGTTGGCCTCGTTGTGCTTGCGGTTGTAGGCGGTGAGGTCAGCGAGCGTGAAGCCGTCATGCGAAGTGACGAAGTTGATGGAGGAGACCGCTGTGCGGCCCGACCGGGCGAAGACGTCAGCCGAGCCGGCGAGGCAGCTGGCCAGCCGCGCCACGGTACCGCCGCGCCGCCCGTCGGTCAGGGCGGCGTGGTCGGCCAGCCAGAAGTCGCGGGCGGTGTCACGGAAGCGGTCGTTCCAGTCCGCCCAGCCCTGGGGGAAGTTTCCGGTCTGCCAACCGTTGTGGCCGACGTCCCACGGTTCAGCGATGAGCTTGACGCCCTTCAGCCCCGCATCGGCCGCCATCGCGATGAGCAGCGGGTGCCGCGGGGTGAAGGCATGGTTCTCATCCCGGCACAGCGCGACGGCGAGATCGAAACGGAATCCGTCGATACCGAACTCCTCCACCCAGTAACGCAGGGAGTCGAGCGCGAACTCGATCACGCGCGGTTCCGCGAAGTTCACGGTGTTTCCGCAGCCGGTGGTGTCAAGGTACCGGCCGTCGTCGTGATGGCGGTAGTACTGCTTCTCACCCAATCCCCGCCAGGACAGCGCTGGCCCACCCTGGGGACCTTCCGCCGTGTGGTTGTAGACGACGTCGAGGATCACCTCAAGGCCGGCCTCGTGAAGGAGCTTGACCATCCCCTTGAGTTCGTCCTGTACGGCCTTCGGCCCGGCCTTCCGCGCGGTCGCCGTCGCGTACTCCGCGTGCGGCGCAAAGAATCCAAGCGTGTTGTAGCCCCAGTAGTTGGTAAGTCCCAGCGGGCCAAGATGCGGCTCGTCGACGTGGAAGTGGACAGGCAACAGCTCGACGGCGGTGATCCCGAGATCCTTCAGATGCCCGATCATCGCGGGGTGGGCGAGCCCCGCGTACGTGCCCCGTAGTTCGGCCGGTACATCCGGGTGGAGTTGGGTAAGGCCCTTGACATGGGCCTCGTAGATCACGGTGTCGCGCCAGCGCGTGCGTGGCGGGGCGGAATGTCCCCAGTCGAACGCGGCGTCGACGACGACCGAGAAGTAGACCGGCTGCTCATCGAACTGCACGGTATCTATTGCGCGACCGTACGGGTCCAGCAGGAGCTGCGCGGTCCCCGGTGTGCCGGGGGCCGGAGAGCCGGCGGGCCAGAAAGCGTACCGGCCCGATTCACCGATACCTTCCACCAGGCCGTGGTGTACACCGTCAGTAATATCCGGAAGTACGACGACGTTCCATTCGCCTTGCGCGTCTTCGAAGTGCACTTCCACTGACTCAAGGTCAGGGGCATACACCGCCACGTTGAACAGCGCGCCAGCACGCCGACGGACGCCCAAGGGAAACGCCTGTGAGATTTCAGTAACCGGTATGGAAAGGCTCATGAACTTCGGGGCCTCGGCTAACGGCTGCCGGCTGCGCGCTGCCGGGAAATTTCGTACAGGCTGATGCCTACCGCCATTGATGCGTTCAGCGACTCCATGGCGGAGTCAATCGGAATGGAAACGATCTGGTCGCAGTTCTCCCTTACCAGCCGGGAAAGGCCCTTTCCCTCGGAGCCCACCACGAGGCAGACAGGCTCCGTGCCGAGAGTCAGCTCAGGAAGGGAGGTGTCGCCGTCGCCGTCGAGCCCGAGAACGAAAATCCCCTGGTCCTTGAAGGATTTCAGGGTGCTGTTCAGGTTGCCGACGCGGGCCACGGGAACGCGTACCGCGGCTCCAGCGCTGGTCTTCCAGGCGGTCGCCGTCACGCCGACGGAACGGCGCTCAGGCACAATGACGCCGTGACCGGTGAACGCCGAGACGGAACGGATGATCGCGCCGAGGTTGCGGGGATCGGTGATGCCATCGAGCGCTACGAACAGTGGCGCCTGGCTGACGTGACCCTTCTTCCACTTGTCGAGCGTCTCGCGTGCGAGGTCGAGGCCGTCGGCGTACTCGTACGGCGGAATTTGGAGCATCAGCCCCTGGTGGACCGAGCCGTCCGCCATACGGTCCAGCTCCGGCTTGCCGGTCTCCATCAGCGGGATTCCGCGTTCGGTGGCCAGCTTGAGCGATTCACGCACGCGGTCGTCCACGTCAATCCGGATTGCAACGTGCAGGGCTTTCGCGGGGATGCCGGCGCGAAGGGCTTCAACGACCGCGTTGCGGCCGGTCACATACTCCTCGCCCGGCTTTCCTTTGCTGCCTCGCGGCCCGTTGCCCTTGGTTCCCAGGCGCTTCGCAGCTGAACGCTCTGATAGCTGCCTGTTCTTGTGCGCCTTATGGTAGGTGCGGTCCTCAGCCTTCGGCGTGGGCCCCTTGCCCTCCAACGCCCTCTTCCCGTGACCGCCAGTGCCGGTTGTGGGGCCCTTCTTGAGCTTGCGAACAGCACCCGGACGTCCGTGGTTGGCCATGGGGAATACACCTTCAGTTAGAGGACTTGCTTGCTCCCAGTTTACGCGGATTGGCCTTGCGCCCTTTCAGGCAGCTTTCGACGACGGACTCAGTCGCGTGCAAGGCTCCAGCGCGCCCCGTCCGCCGAGTCCTCGATGACGACGCCGGCCCCCGCCAGCCCGTCGCGGATTGCGTCCGCGCGCGCCCAGTCCTTCGCGGCACGTGCTTCGGTTCGCTCCTGCAATCGGCTCCGTATCAGAGCATCGAGAGCCGCGTGTTCGGGACCGGTCCCTGATGAGGTATCCGCGCCGGCGTCGTCGAGCCCCAACGCGCTGGTCATGGCCCGCGCCGCCGCTGCCGCCCGGGCTGCGCCGTCGTCGTCCTTCGCCGCCAGCGCGGAGTTGCCTGCGCGCACTGCCTCGTGCAGGGCGGCGAGGGCACGGGGAACGTTGAGGTCATCATCCATCGCCTCGACGAACGCTGCCGGCAGGTTGTTCCAGTCCGCTTCCACGGCGGCAGCCTTGTCCAGGAACCCGTCGATTCGCTCAACCGCCGCTGCGGCCTCCTGCAGTGAAGTGGGCCGGTAGTCGAGCATGGAGCGGTACTGCGCCTGTCCGAGGTAATATCGGACTACGCGCGGGCTCGCGAGCTGCAGCATCTCGGCCGGGCTGATGGTGTTGCCGATAGACTTCGACATCTTCTCGCCCTCGTACGTGACCATGCCGTTGTGCATCCAGAATCGGGCGAACGGGTGGCCGGCAGCCCGCGACTGCGCCATCTCGTTCTCGTGGTGCGGAAACCTCAGGTCAAGGCCGCCGCCGTGGATATCGAACTCGGCGCCAAGGTACTTCGTGACCATGGCCGAGCACTCCAAGTGCCAGCCGGGGCGCCCGTCCCCCCAGGGACTCGGCCACGCCGCCGACCGCGGTTCACCCTCTTTCCATCCCTTCCACAGCGCGAAGTCGCGGGGATCGCGCTTACGGCTGCTGAACTGAGCTTCGACGTCCGGCGCTGCCTGCATGTCGTCGATACTCTGCCGCGTCAGGCTCCCGTACGCGGGCCAGGAGCGGACGTCGAAGTAGACATCCCCGGAGTCATCGGTTGCTGGGTAGGCGTGGCCACGGTCGATGAGCTGCTGGATGAGCTGGTGCATCTCGGGAATGTGCCCGGTGGCACGAGGTTCGTACGTGGGACGCTGTACGCCGAGGGTGTCGTACGCCTTGAGGAACTCCTGCTCATAGCGGTACGCCAGCGCCCACCACTGCTCGTTGGGCACGCCGTCCGGGTCCGGCGCCTCGAAGGAGGCCTTCGACTTCGCAAGGATCTTGTCGTCGATATCCGTAACGTTCCGGATGACCGTCACCTTGTAGCCGCGGATGGCGAGCCAGCGGGTCAGCTGGTCAAAGGCGATCGCCGAGCGGACGTGGCCCACGTGCGGCATTCCCTGCACCGTCGCACCACAGTAGTAAACCCGTGCCTCGCCCTCGACGAGCGGCGTGAACTCGCGGACTTCTGCGGTTGCGGTGTCATAGAATCTCAGGCTCACCGATCTAGCCTACCGAATGAGCGGTGGCGGGTGACTCTCCCGTCCGCCCGGTGGGATATCCCGTCAAACGCAGACGACGACGGCGGTCGCGATCGCCGCGATACCCTCGCCCCGGCCGGTGAAACCCAGGCCGTCACTCGTGGTTGCGGATACGGTCACGGGCGCCCCCACGGCCCCGGACAGGATGGTCTCCGCCTCCTCCCGGCGCGGGGTGAACCGCGGCCGGTTTCCGACCAGCTGCACGGCGACGTTGCCGATCTCGAAACCGGCTTCACGCACGATGCGGGCGGCTTCTATTAGGAGGGTAACTCCGGAGGCTCTGGCATATTCGGGGCGGTCAATGCCAAAATTGGTGCCGAGATCGCCGGTGCCGGACGCCGAGAAGAGGGCGTCGGCGGCGGCGTGGGCTACGGCGTCGCCGTCGGAGTGGCCGGCCAGGCCTCGCTCACCCGGCCACTCGAGCCCGGCCAGCCACAACGGACGCGGCTTATCCTCGGAAGCGAAGGCATGGACATCGAAACCGATGCCGGTGCGTGGAATCTGCATCGCCGGTTTCACCGATTGACCTCCTCTGCCTGCCGCACGAGTGCTTCGGCGAGCATCAGATCGTGCGGTCTGGTGACTTTGAACGCAAGTGGGTCGCCGTCCGTGACGAGCACCGGTATGCCGAGGGACTCGACCAGCATGGCGTCGTCCGTGACGTTCTCCGCCACCCCGGCGTGGGCATGCGCATTCCGAAGGGTTGCGGCGTCGAACCCCTGGGGAGTCTGGATGGCTCTCAGCGACGCACGGTTGGGAGTCGCCGTCACGATGCCTTCGTCCACCACTTTGATGGTGTCGGGTACCGGAATTCCAGGCACGACGGCGGCGGCGCCCCCGGCGACGGCGTTCACGACCGAGCGGAAGACCTGCGGCGGGGTGAGGGCACGCGCGGCGTCATGAACAAGGATGATCTGAATGCTTTCGGTCAGTCCGGCGAGGCCCGCCCGGACGGATTCAGGGCGGCTTGCCCCGCCGTCGACCGCCGTGACCGTAGCTGTACCGTGCGGCAGGCTATCGATGATCGCGCGCAGCTCTGTATCTCCTGAAGGGACCACTACGCAGACATGGTGCGAGACGCCGGAGGCAAGAACGCCCTCGAGCGCGTGCTCAAGAAGGGTTCGCCCCGCGCAACGCACCAGGGCCTTGGGCATTCCCCGGCCGAGCCGCTGACCGGCTCCGGCAGCGACGAGCACAACTCCGACGTGGGAAGGATCTGCAGACACAGCTTTACCCTACGCGAGGCGCGGCAGAGGTTGCGCAGACCGTTGACTGCTCGGGGCCGTCGGCGCTGCGCCGACAATCCAAGCAGACAAACGAGCCGACAAAAGAAGAGGGACCGCCTTCGCAGTCCCTGATCTTTGTGGCTAGGAAGCCAGTACCTCGTCGAGTACGGTGGCTGCCTTTTCTTCGTCCGTCTTCTCTGCCAGAGCAAGCTCCGAGATCAGAATCTGGCGGGCCTTGGCGAGCATCCGCTTCTCACCGGCTGACAGGCCGCGATCGTGATCCCTGCGCCACAGGTCCCGAACCACTTCGGCAACCTTGATGACATCGCCCGAAGCGAGCTTCTCAAGGTTGGCCTTGTAGCGGCGCGACCAGTTAGTGGGCTCTTCAGTGAACTCGGCTCGAAGTACGTCAAATACGTGCTCCAGGCCTTCCTTGCCCACTACGTCGCGTACCCCTACGAGGTCAACGTTCTCTGCTGGAACTTCAATGGTCAGATCACCCTGCGCCACCTTGAGCTTGAGATACATCTTCTCTTCGCCCTTAATAGTGCGCATCTTGATCTCTTCAATCTTCGCTGCGCCGTGGTGAGGGTAAACAACTGTTTCGCCGACCTCAAAAACCATGTGGATAATCCCCTTTCCCGCAGATCAGTTTATCACGAAAACGACACGCCCATTACGCGTTTTCGCAGGTCAGCGGGGCGAACGGCGATCAATTAGCTATGATTCCGCTCTTGACTCAGGGCACATTAGATGCTTGCAGGTCACCCGGCGGGGAGTACCGAGTCCGTAAACTTCGCCCGATGCCGATAGGCTGTCCAGTAGCGAAAGTCCATCGGTCAGCGTGACCATACCCTCAGGAGTTAGTGCCGTGAAGAGTGCCCCGAAGAAACGAGTACAGCTGGCAGTAGCCGGGTCCGCTGTGCTGGCTCTCCTTGGAGCCACCGGCTGTTCCGCCACCAGCCTGCAGGCGACCACCATCCAGTACTCCGCTTCGGATGGAATCGTGGAGCGCGTGGGCCCGGTCCTGCTGCGCAACGTCCTGATCATCACCTCCGAGGAGGGCGAGCCGGGAACACTTCTGGGCACCCTGTTCAACGAATCGGATTCCACCGTCCAGGTCACCATTGACGGCGAGAACGAGAATTCGCAGATCACCATCCCGGCTGAGGGAAAGTACGTCTTCGAGGACGAAGTCGACGACGACGGCACGCTTCAGGGAATCAGTGAGATCCCGGGCGCCCTGGTTGACCTTGAGTTCACGGTGAACTCAGAAAGCGAGACCTTCCGGGTACCGGTGTTGGACGGAACGCTGGAGGAATACCGCGAATACGTTCCGGGCGGATTTACTCCTGAGCCTTCGCCGTCTGAAGAAGTAGCCGAGGAAGAAGAGCACTAGAGGCAGGACGAAAATAGGCGCCGGTCACGATGACCGACGCCTATTGTTTTCTTCTAGACCTCACGGCTCGTATTTGTAGCCCAGTCCGCGCACTGTCACGAGGTACCGCGGCGTCGACGGGTCCGGTTCGATCTTGCCGCGCAGCCGCTTGACGTGGACGTCCAGTGTCTTGGTGTCGCCGACGTAGTCCGAACCCCACACCCGATCAATCAATTGGCCGCGGGTCAGCACCCGGCCGGAGTTGCGCAGCAGCATTTCCAGCAGCTCGAACTCCTTGAGCGGCAGTGACACATGCTCGCCATTCACACTGACCACATGGCGCTCGACGTCCATGCGTACCGGACCGGCTGCAACGGTGCTGGGAACCAGTTCTTCGGGTTCGGCCTGCCTGCGCAGCACCGCGCGTACCCTTGCCACCAGTTCCCGTGAGGAATACGGCTTGGTCACGTAATCGTCCGCACCCAGCTCGAGTCCCACAACCTTGTCGATCTCCGAGTCCTTGGCGGTCAGCATGATCACCGGGACACTGGAGCGCTGGCGCAGTTGCCTGCACACCTCAGTGCCGGAGAGCCCGGGCAGCTGGAGGTCCAGCAGGACCAGGTCCGCTCCGGCGCGATCGAACTCGGTCAGCGCGTCCAGACCGTTGTCGACGACGACGGCGTCGAAGCCCTCCTTGCCCAGCAGGTAAGACAGGGGGTCGCTGAAGGAGTCCTCGTCCTCAACGATCAGGATGCGGCTCACGCTTTCACTCCTTGGTTCTGGGGTTCAATGCCCTTCGCACTCTTCACACTTTCGTGCTTCCTGCCGGCGCCTTCGGCGACATCGCCGCCTGGCTCGGCGGCGACGTCGTCGTCAGTTGTCTCCATCTCCGGCAGGCGGACCGTGAACGTGCTCCCCTGCCCGGTCTGGGACCAAACCGTCACCTCTCCGCCATGGTTCGAAACCACATGCTTGACGATGCTGAGGCCGAGGCCCGTGCCGCCGGTCTGCCGGGAGCGGGCTGCGTCGATGCGGTAGAAGCGTTCGAAAATGCGCTCCTGTTCCTCCGGAGTGATGCCGAGCCCCTGATCGGTGACCGACACCTGGGCCAGGCCGTCGCGAGAGCGCAGGCCGACGCCTACCCGCGTTTTCTCCGGGGAGTAACGGATGGCGTTGTCGATGAGGTTGCGGAAGGCAGTCATCAGGAGATCGGGGTCGCCGTACACGGGTGCGTCGATTTTGCCGCCGACGACGATGTCGATTTGCTTGCTCTCCGCCGGGAGCTTGTTGCGGTCCACTGCCTCTGTAATCACGGTGTTGATGTCCACCGGCTTGCCTCGGCGCACCACGTCAGTGCCCTGGAGTCTCGACAACTCAATAATGTCCTGGACCAGCGCTGAAAGCCGGCCGGACTCCTTATGCATGCGCTGGGCGAAGCGGCGTACGGCCACCTCATCGGAGGCGGCGTCGTCGAGCGCTTCCGCCAGCAGCGAGATGGCGCCGACGGGAGTTTTCAGTTCGTGGGAAACGTTCGCCACGAAGTCGTTGCGGATCTCTTCGGTTCGGGTGATCTCCGTGCGGTCATCGGCCAGGATCAGGATGTATTCCTCACCCAGGGCCGCAACCCGTGCCTGCACAACGATGGTGCCCTGGCCGAGCGGCCCTCGCGGCAGTTCGAGCTGCCGTTCCTCGATAACGCCGTCGCGGCGGACACGGGACGTCAGTTCGAGGAGCTCGCGGTGAACAACCGTATGGCCCCGAACCAGGCCGAAGGCGTATGCGGCCGGACTTGCACGGACTACGCCGTCGATCGCGTCGACAATGAGGTAGGCGCGCCCGACAACGGACAGGACATCGGCGGCGCCTTTCGGCAATACCGGCTCATCCGAGTCCATGCGGGCTCGCCGCTGCGCTTCACTGAGCCGATGGGCCAGCATCCCGGCAACGCCGATGGCGAGGCCGACAAGTCCGGCAATGAGGCTCAGCAAAACGGGATCCACAAAACTAGCTTAGGGCGTGGTTGGGCGGAGCCATGCTGATCCGGTGGCATTGGACCGGTCGTTCAACTAACGTTCACCTAAAGGTGCGTAACTTGTAGCGGGCAACTGAAAACGTGCTGAACAGGACTGCGCATCTGCGCCCGTTCAGCACCTCAAGGGAAAGGACGCCCACGTGCGTAAGGTTTTTCAGGCGGAGCTTCACCAAATCGGCGAAGAACTCATCGAGATCTCCCAGCTGGTATCCGAGGCCATGCAGAAGGCCACGAGCGCGTTCGAGTCAGCGGACACCGAGTTGGCACAGGAAGTCATTGCCGCGGACGCCCGCATTGACTTCCTACAGAATGACCTGGATGAGCGCGCCATTGACGTTCTTGCCCTGCAGGGTCCGGTTGCGAGTGATTTGCGCATGATCGTTGGAGCGCTTCGGATGAGCGCTTCGCTGGAGCGCATGGGAGACCTCGCCCGCCACATCGCCCAACTGGCCCGGCTGCGCTTCCCGGACAACGTGATTCCTGAGAGCATCCGGCCCACTTTCGCCGAGATGGCGGAACTCGACATCGCGATCACCGCCAAGGTCACCGAGCTCCTCGAGACCCGCAACCTTGAGCTGAGCAACGAGGTGTATGCCCACAACGCCCGCATCAATGAGCTGCACGCCGGTGTTTTCAAGGCCATCGCGGCGGCCGATTGGGACGCCTCCTCTCCCACCACGGTGGATGTCACCCTCGCCAGCCGCTACTTCGAGCGCTTCGCGGACCACGGCGTATCCGTTGCCCGCAAGGTGACCTACCTCGTAACCGGTGAGTGGCAGCCGAGCGCGCCGCTCAACTAGCACCTTCAGTACGACGACGGCCCGCCCCTTTCGGAGGCGGGCCGTCGTCGTACTGGTTAATCCGATAGAGCCAGTGCTTGTCAGTGCTTGGCCTTGCCCTGGTTGGCGACCGCTTCGATGGCGGCTGCAGCGGCGTCCGCGTCGAGGTAGGTGCCACCGGCCTTGACGGGCTTGAGGTCTTCGTCCAGTTCATACACCAGGGGAATGCCGGTCGGAATGTTGAGCGACGCGATGTCACCGTCGCTGATCCCGTCCAGGTGCTTGACGAGGGCGCGCAGTGAGTTACCGTGTGCGGCAATCAGGACGGTCTTGCCCGACTTGATGTCCACAGTGATGTCCGACTCCCAGTACGGGAGGAAGCGTTCCAGGACGTCCTTGAGGCATTCGGTGCGCGGAACGTCGTCGCCAAGGTCTGCGTAACGGGGATCGCCCACCTGTGAAAACTCGCTGGAATCCTCCAGCGGGGGCGGCGGGGTGTCGTAGGAGCGGCGCCACTCCATGAACTGCTCCTCGCCGAACTCGGCGAGGGTCTGCGCCTTGTCCTTGCCCTGAAGCGCGCCGTAGTGACGCTCGTTCAGACGCCAGTCGCGCTTGACGTCAATCCAGCTTCGATCCGCCGCTTCGAGTGCCAGGTTCGCGGTGATGATGGCCCGCTTCTGCCGGGAGGTATAGACGATGTCGGGAAGGACATCATGCTCGACCAGCAGTTCTCCGCCACGTACGGCTTCCTTGCGGCCCAGTTCCGTCAACGCCACGTCCACCCAGCCCGTGAAAAGGTTCTTTTCATTCCACTCGCTCTGGCCATGGCGCAGCAGAATCAGTTTGTAAGAAGTCATGGTCCCAGTCTGCCGTATTGCGCGACGTGAAACACCCGCGGAGGCACTCTGTTACCGGTGCCGTAGCCTTGTACGGTGCCTGAGAGGAAGCCCGCCAAGCCTGTTGGGGCGATCACCCGGGGCACCACCAACCCCAACCGGCTAAGGCGCATGGACCGGTGGCTGGCCGGGCCACAGGCATGGCGGCTTCGCTCCGCGTCAGACCCGCTGGTGGTGGATCTCGGTTACGGCGCCTCCCCGGTGACCGCCGTCGAACTTCACAATCGGTTACGGCTGATTCGTGACGACGTTGAGGTCCTCGGTGTGGAGATCGATCCGGAACGTGTCCGGGCTGCCCTCCCCCTCGAGCGTCCAGGCTTACGGTTTGTTCAGGGCGGGTTCGAAATACCGGTTGCCGGGCGGCGCCCCGTTATCGTCCGTGCTTTCAACGTCCTTCGGCAGTATGGGGAGGATCAGTACCTTGCCCACTGGGAGCGCGTGCGGGCGCGCCTCGCTCCGGACGGCTTGTTTGTGGACGGAACGTGCGATGAGATCGGGCGCCGTTCGACATGGGTAGCCGTTGATGCTGCGGGGCCGGTCTCGCTCACCATTTCACTACGGTTTGGTGCATTCGCGGTGCCGTCCGACGTTGCGGAACGGCTGCCGAAGGCGCTGATCCACCGAAACGCTCCCGGCGAACGGGTCTTTGATTACCTTCAGGCGCTGAACCGGGCGTGGCTCGATGCAGCTCCTCTGTCATCCTTCGGGATGCGTCAACGCTGGATGAGCATGTGCTCGGCGCTGCGTGCTGCAGACTGGCCGATTCTCGACGGACCCTCGCGCTGGCGGCTCGGTGAAGTGACCGTGGCGTGGGACGCGGTGAAACCTGCGTTAGGTCACCAGGATCCGTAGCCGCCGCTTTGGACTTCGCTCACGGCCGGCTTCACATCCGCGAGGTAGACACAGGCTGCGATCACGGCCACGAGTTGCAGTATCCCGAAGAGCCCGAAGGCACCGAACCATGCGGTGAACGCACCGACAGCCGCGGAGCCACCGGTCATACCGAGCCAGAAACCCTTGGTGCGCTTGAGGGTCGCTTCAAAGGACGTGGCCTTGCGCTTTGCACAGTCAGCCAGCGCCCAAAGTTCAATTCCGAGCGCGAGGAAGGCAAGCCCCCGGAAGAGCCAGAACTCGGATTGCAACACAATGTCCACGGTTCAAGCCTAACGGGTGGAAGCGGTCGAGGAGAGCGCCTGGGCAAGATCCGCCCATAGATCCTCGACATTCTCGATGCCGACCGAAAGCCGCACCAGCGCTTCGGGAACCGTCAGCGGCTCGCCGGGCTGGCGCCGTCGTCGTTCCGCCAGTGATTCGACGCCGCCCAATGAAGTGGCCGGGAGCCAGAGGCGGACGCCTTCGACGAGGGCATCGGCGGCTTCCCTGCTTTCGAGTTCGATGCTTACGACCCCGCCGTAACCGTTCAACTGTTCGGTAGCTCGTTCATGACCGGGATCCTGGGGCAACCCGGGATAACGCACGCGTTGAACCGCCGGGTGGCTGGCCAGTCGCTGCGCGAGTTCCAGAGCGTTGGCCTGACTGCGCTCCATCCTCAGCGCGAGGGTGCGCAGCCCGCGCAGGGCAAGCCACACTTCGAACGGGCCGGAAATGGCTCCGTGCAGCGTGCGGTAGGTCTGCAGTTTGGTGCGCAGCTCTTCGCTCGATGTGACCAGCGCGCCGAGAACGACGTCGGAATGGCCCGCCAGATACTTGGTCACCGAGTGGAGTACGACGTCGGCACCGTAGTCGAGCGGCCGGCACACCAGGGGTGTGTTGAAGGTGTTGTCGACGACGACGACGGCGCCCTTTTGATGGGCGGCCTCCGTGAGCTTGTGTGTTTCGGCGACCTCGAGCATCGGGTTGGTGGGGCTTTCGAGCCACAACATGCTGGCCCCGTCGAGCTGTTTGATGACCTGATCTGTTTCGGCGATATCCACTTGCCTGACGGTGAGGCGGCCACGCCCTTCTTCTGCGAGCGCGAGGGAAATCGACCCACCGTACGCGTGCCGCGGGATGACGACCGTGCCGCCGGTTGGAACGAGTGACAACGCAGCCGCGGCAGCCCCAAGGCCTGATGCGAAAACGAGGGCCGGGAGGGTTGCGCCCTCAAGTTCGGCAAGGGCTTCCTCGAACGGATCCCAGGTGGGGTTCGACATCCGCGCGTAGATGCGGTCGGCTCCCGTGGGTGGGACGGTTTCGTGGAAGGTGGAAGAGAGGACGATCGGCGGGTTCACCGGGGAATCGTGTTCGCGCGGCGGGCGGCCTGCGGCCACTGTGAGTGTGTCCGGGGCAAGGTGCGCGTGATCGGTCATTGGATCAGGTTAAGGCTCGTAACTGGGTGTTCCTGCATCGAGGGGCCACATATGACCAAGTTTCGGGGGTGAAGTGGTTATTAGTGGCCGCTGGATGCAGATGGTCCACAGGCGGGGTCCGCTGGCGCCGGACTGTCAGCGCAAGTCGGTAGGCTGAAGCGGTGACCAATCAGACCACCCGCCATAGCCGTGGCTTGTTCATTGCGTTCGAGGGCGGAGACAGCGCCGGCAAGTCCACGCAGGCGGCGCGGCTGGCAGAGGTGCTCGCCGCCGAGGGCCACACAGTGTTGCGCACGCGTGAGCCTGGCGGCACCGAAATCGGCGAGAAGCTGCGCTCCCTCGTGCTCGATCACGGGCAGGGACACATCGATCCACGAACCGAAGCGCTGATCTTCGCCGCCGCCCGTGCCGCCCATGTGCACCAGGTGATCATGCCCGCACTGGAGCGGGGCAACGTCGTCGTTTGTGACCGCTATATTGATTCGTCCGTGGCCTACCAAGGCGTGGGGCGTGGGCTCGGCGTGGATAGGGTGCTGGAGGTCAACCTGTGGGCGGTCGAGGGTCTTCGACCGGACCTCACCGTGCTGCTCGACGTGGACACATCGGAGGGACGGGGGCGGCGTACTTCCTCCCTCTCGGCTGAAGACCGGCTGGAATCCGAGCCCGATGCGTTCCATGAACAGATCCGTGCGGCGTTCCGCGCCCGGGTGGCGTCGGATCCTGACCGTTACCTCGTATTGAATGCCTCCGAGCCGCTGGACGCGCTCGCCGCCACCATCGTCGACGCAGTGCGGGAGCAGCTGGCATGAGCGTGTGGACCTTCCTCACCGGGCAGTCCGCTGCAGTCGAGCAGTTGCGCCGCGCTGCCGCATCCGAGCGGCCCAGCCACGCGTGGCTCTTCACCGGACCGCCCGGATCAGGACGTTCCAACGCCGCACGCGCGTTCGCCGCGGCACTTTTGTGTGACCAACCTTCCCTCGATGAGCGGGGATGCGGTGAGTGCAAATCATGCACGACGGCGTTGGCCGGCTCCCACGCGGACATCACCAACGTGACCACCGAGAAGGTCACCATCAGCATCGATGAAGCCCGCGAACTGGTTCGCAAGGCGCAGGACAAACCAGCAACCGGCCGGTGGCGGGTCATCATCGTTGAAGACGCCGACCGCATGCAGGAACGCAGCACCAACGTGCTCCTCAAAGCGATCGAAGAGCCTCCCCCGCGCACCATCTGGCTGCTCTGCGCACCGAGTCCGGGCGATGTGCTCGTGACGATCCGCTCGCGCTGCCGCTCGGTGAGCCTGCGGGTCCCCCCGGTGGATGCCGTGACGAAACTGCTCGTCCAGCGGGACGGGATCGATCCCATGATCGCGGAAGTCGCTGCGCGCGCTGCGCAGAGCCACATCGGGGTGGCCAAACGGCTTGCCACTGATGAGGCTGCGCGGGAACGGCGCAACCAGATTGTCCGGTTGCCGCTGAACCTGCGAAACATTGCCGGTGCCATGAAGGCTGCGGCGGAGCTGGTGAAGCTAGCGGAGGCCGAGGCGCAAAGCTCATTCGAACAGCGCGACGCCGAGGAGAAGGCGGCGCTGCTGGTGTCCCTCGGCGCGCCGGAGTCAGGTGCCATGCCACCTGCAATCCGCTCACAGGTCAAACGACTGGAAGACGATCAATCCCGGCGGGCCAAGCGCTCCAAGAACGACTACTTCGACCGCGCCCTTACCGACCTCACCTCCTTCTACCGGGACGTCCTGATGCTGCAGCTCGGCACCGGCGGCCACCTCGTGAACGAACCGCTCCGCCCTGAGCTGGAACGCTACGCCGAGCACGGCACGCCCGAACAGACTCTGACGCGGATCGAAGCCATCAACAAAGTGCGCACCCGGATCGTTGGAACCAATATCGCCCCCTTGCTCGCCATCGAAGCGATGACCGTGAGCCTGCTGCCCGAAAAGGAACTCTCCGCGTGACATACTCCCAACCCAAGCGCCGCTCCACGTGGCGTGCGCTGGCTGGCGCTGCCGCCGTCGTCGTTGGCCTGGTGCTTTCCGGCTGCACGGCGGGACCGGAGACGGGGCAGACCACCGCGCCGCAGGAAGCCATCGGGGACGTTCCGGACGAGCTGCGGGAGTTCTACGAGCAGGAGGTCGCCTGGGAGGAGTGTGAGGGTGAGTTTGCCTGTGCCACGGTCGAGGTGCCGCTCGACTACAGCGATCCGGAGCGGGAGTCGATCGAAGTTGCAGCGATCCGGATGGACGCCTCGGGTGATGCGCAGGGATCGCTGCTGGTGAATCCCGGCGGGCCGGGCGGATCTGGCTTCAACTTCGTGCGGGACTCGGCGGAGCTTGTGCTCAGCGACCGGTTGCGGCAGTCCTACGACGTGATCGGGTTCGATCCACGCGGCGTGAACCGGTCTTCTGCCGTGGAGTGCCTGACGGACGAAGAACGTGACGAGGCCCGGGCTGAGACCATGCCGTCGGACATCACCGACACGGAAGCGCTGGCCGTCCTTGAGGCCGAATCCGCGGAGTACGCGGATCTCTGTGCGGAGCGCACCGGAGAACTGCTGGGCTACGTCGATACGGTGAGTGCCGCGAAGGACATGGACATCCTGCGGGCGCTCGTGGGCGATGAGCAGCTCAACTACCTTGGTTTTTCCTACGGCACCCAGCTCGGTGCCGCCTACGCTGAGCTGTATCCGGAGAAGGTGGGACGCTTTGTGCTCGACGGCGCGGTGGATCCTTCACTTAGCGCCTCGGAGATCACGTTCGGTCAGGTCGAAGCTTTCCATGAGGCGCTGCGGAACTATGTAGCGGACTGCCAGACGAAGAACGATTGCCCTCTTCCCGGTGACGTGGAGGAAGGCGTCGCTGTGATCGACGAACTGTTCGAATCCCTTGAGCAAAGTCCCATGACGGCGGCCGACGGACGGCTTGTCACCGTGGGCACCTTCTTCCAGGGCTTTGTACTGCCCCTGTACGACAGCGCCAGCTGGACGGCGTTGACTGTTGCGCTCGATCTGGCACTGCAGGGCGATCCGACCGAGATGCTCCGCTTCGCCGACCTCAGTGCTGAGCGGGAGCCCGACGGCGATTACCTCACCAACGCCGGTGCCGCCTTCACGGCGGTGAACTGCCTCGATTACCCCATGCCTGCAGAGCCAGAGGTGCTGGCCGAGGAAGCGGAAGCGCTGGAGGCGGCGTCGTCAGTGTTCGGTGAGTACCTGAGCTACGGTGCGCTGGCCTGCGAGGAATGGGCCTACGAGCCGGTGCTCGAGCCCTCCCCTGCCAGCGCTCC
This sequence comes from Arthrobacter pigmenti, assembly GCF_011927905.1. NCBI lineage: Bacteria > Bacillati > Actinomycetota > Actinomycetes > Micrococcales > Micrococcaceae > Arthrobacter > Arthrobacter pigmenti. The sequence continues at coordinate 324,081 of NZ_JAATJL010000001.1, read as the reverse complement.
GGGTGCGGCGCCGATGATCGTCATCGGGACCACCGGCGATCCGGCGACCCCCTATGACTGGTCTCTCGCCCTAGCCGATCAGCTCGAATCCGCTGTCCATGTGACCTGGGAAGGCCAGGGCCACACTGCCTATGGTCGCTCCGGTCAGTGCATCGAGAACATCGTGGACGGCTACCTCATCGAGGGCACCCTGCCCGAGGACGGCGTCCGCTGCTGATTTTGACCGGTGAGCTCAGGCTCTTATACAGTTGTGCCTTGTTGAACGGGTATATCTACCCGCGAAACTAGCCTCCTTAGCTCAGTCGGTAGAGCGTCTCACTCGTAATGAGAAGGTCGCCAGTTCGACTCTGGCAGGAGGCTCTTTTTGTGCCCGGAACCCACTGCGGTCACAGCGGCAGGGGTTTCGCTGACCTCCATCTCACGCAAGAATGGAAAGCATACTTACCATTCTTCTCGAGAGGACCTCACCATGGAAACCAATCGACCCCTTGCACTCGTGACCGGCGCTTCAAGCGGAATCGGTTATGAGTTGGCGAAACAGTTCCTGTCCAACGGCTTCGACGTCGTCATCACCGCGGAAGATGCGGAGCTTACCTCTGCCGCGCAAAGGCTCGAAGGGCTTGGCGGCTCCGTTCACCCCGAAGAGATCGATCTCGCACAGCGGGACGGCGTCGACAGGCTGTACGCGGCGGTCGCCACGCTGGACCGTCCGCTGGATGCTGCCGTATTGAATGCAGGCGTGGGCGTCGGCGGCCCTTTCCTGGAGAACAGTCTTGATGACGAACTCCGCCTCATTGACCTCAATGTGGTCTCCACCGTTGCACTCGCCAAGCGGATTGCCTCGGACATGGTGGCTCGCGGCGAGGGCAGGATCCTGTTCACATCATCCGTGGTGTCCCGAATGCCGGCGCCGTTCCAGGCCGTTTACGGTGCGTCGAAGGCATTCGTCCAATCGTTCGGGCAGGCCCTGCGCAACGAACTCAAGGACACCGGCGTCACCGTGACCACCCTCCTTCCCGGGCCGACGGACACCGAGTTCTTCGAACGGGCGGGTCTGGAAGAAACCAAGGTGGGTGCCGGCGAGAAGGACGATCCCGCGCTCGTAGCCGAACAGGGGTTCAAAGGAATGATGAGCGGTGACGGAAATGTGCTCGGGGGTTCTCTGAAGTCGCGCGGCATGGGATTGAGCGGCAACGTGACACCTGACGCCGCCGGCGCTGAAATGAACCGGAAGATGAACGAGCCGGGCTCCGCGAAGGACTAACTCTTCGGAAGGCCCAACTGCGCGCGGAGGCGAGCCTCGGCGTCGTCGTCGGCTTTCGCGGCAGCAACGTTGGCCTCCGACACAGCCCGAAGCACTTCCTCGCGCTGGATAGGGACGCCGCGGGGCGCGTCGATGCCGATCCGGATTCCCTCTCCCCGGGAATCGAGCACGGTGATGACAATGTCGTCACCGATCAGGATCTGCTCCCCAACCTTGCGTGTAAGCACCAGCACCCGTTCACTCTATCGCGGCGCTGGCGGCTGCCATGCGCGGGGGGGGGGGGGTGGGGGGGGACCATCAGCTAGAGGACCGGGGACGCTGCCCGCGCCCCATCCACCCAGCCGACCGGCAGCCCAAGCTGGTTCACGGTCGCGGGCGTCGCTGTACGTGCGGACCCGAGAACCGCCAGCCCATGAACATCGACGGCGGTACGCACCTCGGACGCCCACGTTGCGGTATCGGCGGGCTTCCGTCCGGCGTCGACGGCGAGCCATACCTGGTCCGCCTCTAGCCGGGCGAGCACCGGCCCGTCGAAGCCCGACGGCGGACGCTGCAGGACGAGGAACACCGGGAATTCGCCTCGCACACCGGTTGCCCGCAACTCCGTGGCGGCGAGCCGCGCGTGGGAGGCCACGCCGTCGTCGTCGTGGGCCTGGACCGCCTGTGCCGGCAGATCCAGGAAGGAAGCCATCTGGCGTGCAACGGTCAGCGGATCAGAGCCAAGGCCGACGACGACGGCGAGATCCCCCGGGCGCGCGGGCAGCGGCGGCACCCGCTCGGCAGATACCAGGGCGGGCGGCGGTGTGGTGTTGAACGTGAGGTCGTCCATGAGGGCGGCGAAAAGGTCGCCTCCGGTCGACACGGACGGGTGCAGCTGTGCCTCGACTGATTCGGCATGTTGCAGGAGCGCGTCGATCCCCGAAGCGCCGGACACACCTGAGTCCGCAGGCACGCTCGCCGCCCGCCGCCCGCGCCGCCGTTGAGGTGAAGGTTCAGGGTCAGGCAGCTCGACAGTCACCTCGTAGTGCCGCCGTGCGAAGTACCCACGGATGCCGCCGACGGTCACCAGCTCGGCGCCGACAATCTGCGCGCCTGGCCCATGCTGAGCCCGCACCTGCTCGCGCAGTTCCTCAAGCGTTGCGCCCTCAAGACGCAATAGTCTCGGCGACACGTACCACCCCCACGGTCTCGATGGTCACGTTGGCGCTGGTCACTTCGGAGTAGGACAGCACCGGCAGGCCACTGGACTGACCCGCCACAAGCCGCCGGATGGCCGGCCGCAGCGCGGGTGCGCAAACGAGGACGGCGTTCTGGCCCGTCGATTCAGCCCGGGACACGGCGTCCTTCACCGACGCGAGGATCCGCTCGGTGCGGTTTGCATCAAGCAGGATCTGCGTCCCCTGTTCGGATGGCCGCAGCCCCTCGAGCATGGACTGTTCAAGCAGCGGATCGATCATGATCACCCGGAGCAGTCCGCCGTCCAGGTACTGGGCCGTCAGCGCCGGGCCGAGTGCCTGCCGGGCAGCCTCGACGAGCCCCTCCGGATCGGTGGACGACTTCGCCCGCAGGGTGAGCGCCTCGTAGATCCGGGCGAGGTCGTTGATGGGAATCTGCTCGGCCAGCAGCCCCTGCAGTACCCGCTGCACCTCGGCAAGGGAGAGCAGCCCAGGCGTGAGTTCCTCCACAGCCGAGGGATTCACCGCGCGCACGCCGTCGGTGAGCACCCGCACATCCTCGCGGGTCAGCAGCCGCGCCGCATTCCCCGTGATGACGGCCGAGAGGTGCGTGACCAGGACGGACACCCGGTCAATCACCGTGGCCCCGGACATTTCCGCGTTGTGCCTGAGCTCGGCGGGTACCCACTTCCCGGCAAGGCCGAACACCGGCTCCACCGTCGCTGTCCCCGGCAGCGAGGCCAGGTTGTCCCCCAGCGCCAGAACCTTCCCGCGCGGTGCCTGGCCCCGCCCGGCCTCAACGCCGGCGATCCGGATCACGTAGGTGGACGGCGGCAGCTCCAGATTGTCGCGCGTGCGGACCGGCGGAACCACAACACCGAGTTCGACGGCGATCTTCCGGCGCAGCGCGCGCACCCTCCCGAGCAGGTCATCGGATGCCCCTGAGACCACATCGACCAGGTCCGGCGCGAGCATGATCTCGAGAGCATGCACGCGCATCTGCTCAAGCAGATCCTCGGTGCTGTCGGTCGAGGGCGCGGTCTCGACTTCGCCCGCGGAGGCGGCGGCGCCGTCGTCGTCGTTGGCTTTGATCCGCTGGGCGAGGACCAGCAGCACACCGCCGACAGCCAGGAAGGCCAGGATCGGCATCCCTGGGATGAAACCCATGACAATCGCCGCGCCGCCGGCAATCCGAAGCGCCACCCGTGACTGGCCCAACTGGGAGGAAGCGGTGGAACCCATGTCGGAGGCGGCATTGGAGCGAGTCACGATCATGCCGGTCGAGACGGCCATCAGCAGCGCTGGGATCTGCGTGACCAGACCGTCGCCGATGGTCAGCAGACCGTAGGTGCTGAGCGCTTCGCCGATGGACATCCCGCGCTGCAGCATGCCCATCGAGATGCCGCCCACGATGTTGATGATGATAATGATGATGCCCGCAATGGCATCGCCCTTGACGAACTTCGAGGCGCCGTCCATTGCGCCGTAGAAGTCGGCTTCGGCGGAGACCTCTGCGCGGCGTTCCCTTGCCTGGGTGTCGGTGATGAGGCCGGCGTTGAGGTCAGCGTCGATGGCCATCTGCTTGCCGGGCATCGCGTCAAGGGTGAAGCGTGCGCCGACCTCGGCCACACGCTCGGCGCCTTTCGTGACAACAACAAACTGGATGACCACCAGGATCAGGAAGATCACCGCGCCGATGACCAGAGACCCGCCTACGGTGACGTGGCCGAACGCCTCGATCACCTGACCGGCGTGGCCGTCCCCGAGGATAAGACGCGTAGAGGCGACGTTCAGACCCAGCCGGAACAGGGTCGCGACCAGCAGCAGCGACGGGAACACCGAGAAGTCCAGCGGGCGTTTCACGAACATCGTGGTCAGCAGGATCACCAGCGCCAGCAGGATGTTAACAATTATGAGCAGGTCCAGCAGGAACACCGGCACCGGCACAACGAGCAGCATCAGGATGCCCACCACACCGATGGGCACGCCGAGCTTCATCAGGGATCGGTTCATGCTGGTGTTCCTCCGGGTTGGGCGAGCGTGTGGAGACCGCGTGCGGCTCCCTTGGCTTTGAGTGACATGACGAACGCGAGCACGCGGGCGACGGCGTTGTACTGCTCCACCGGTATCTCCTCGCCGATTTCGCAGGTACTGTGCAGGGCGCGGGCGAGCGGCACGTCGCGGACCATGGGGACGCCGTGCTTCTCGGCCTGTTCACGGATTTTCGCCGCGATGAGTTCAGCGCCCTTGGCGACAACGCGCGGGGCAGCTTTGCCCGGCTCATACTTCAGCGCTACGGCAACGTGTGTGGGGTTCACGAGTACGACGTCGGCGCCTCCCACCGCGGCAATCATGCGGTTGCGGCTCATCGCCAGCTGGCGTGCGCGGCGCTGGGATTTGATCAGCGGATCGCCGTCGGTGTTCTTGTTTTCGTCCTTGACTTCCTTCTTGGTCATCCGGGTGCGCTTGCGGTTGCGCCGCGTGACCACGAGGATGTCGAGCGCGGCGAGTACCAGCCCGGCGGCGACCGCCGAGCGGAGCAGCGCCGCACCGCCGTCGTTCGCTGCCGTCAGGAGCGCGGCAACCGACAATCCGCCTGCCGACATGAGCAGCGGCATCAGCCCCTGCACCACCAGCACCAGTACGACGGCGACTACCGCGGTCTTGAGGACGGCCTTGGCTCCCTGCCAGAGCGCCTGCATGCCGAACGTGCGCTTGATGCCGCTGACGAGGTTGAACTGCTCGAACTTGCCGGTGGCCTTGCGGAAGTGGATCCCGCCCTGCAGTGCGGCCGTTGCGAGGACGGTCACGAGGACCACGCCGAGGAAAGGCCCAAGGACGGTAAGGAGGGAATTCATTCCGGCACCGAGGGCGGCGAGCGCAGCTTCGGGGTCAGGGCTTTCGATGACGGAACGGAATGCGAAGACCTGGGAGGTGCCGGCGTCGGCCGCGCGTTCGATGGTGGACGGGATCATGGCGGCCGCCGCACCCATGCCGACCCACGCGGTGAGATCCTCGGACTTGGAGAGTTCGCCCTTGGACCGGACCTCCTTCATCCGCTTCTGGGTGGCGTCTTCTGTCCGTTCTTCCGAGGTTTCGGACACCTACCCCACCCCCATCACAAGCCGGACGGCGTCATCGACCAGGGAGGAAACGATGCCGGGGAGCATGACGAAGACAATGGACGCGAGCCCGAGCGTGATCAGGATCTTCAGCGGGAAGCCGAGCGCAAACGCATTCAGGGCAGGGGCAACGCGGGTCAGCAGCCCCAACCCCATGTCAGCGAGGAAGAGGACCAGGATCAGCGGACCGGCAATCTGGACTGCTGCGAGAAACATCTGGGTCACGCCGGTGGTCATCGCCTCGACCGGGTCCGCGAGGTCGATGGCACCACCGAGGGGCAGCGCCGCGAAGGTGCGCGACAGCCCGGCGATGATGAGCTGGTACCCGTCCGATGCGAAAAGCAGTGCCAGCGCCGTGATCTGGAACAGTCGGGCGAACTGGGCGCCGTTGACCATGGACTGCGGGTCGAAGCCCTGCGCCAGCGAAAACCCGCCGAACAGGTCAATAAGGCTTCCCGCGGACTGGATGGCCGAGAACACCACGAGCACCAGGAAACCCAGCGCGGCACCGATGACGAGTTCCAGCAGCAGCGCAAGGATGAAGCCACCCGTCCCCGGGGACACATAGGTGTCAGTCACCTGTGGCGAGACGGCGAGCGCAAGCCCGACGGCGAGCATCGCCTTCACGCGCGCCGGGATGGCCTTGTAGGAGAAGGGCGGCGCAATGACGAGGAATGCGACCATGCGCACGCCCGCCAGCATGACGGCCTCGATCCACCCCTGGTTGATGGGAATCTCCATCAACCGCCGCCGAGGAGGCCTGGGATGCGCTCAAACATCTCGTGGGTGAACGACACCATCTCCGAGATCATCCAGTGTCCGCAGATCAACAGTGCGACGGCGACAGCAGCTGCCTTGGGCACGAAGGACAGGGTGATTTCCTGGATCTGGGTGATGGACTGCAGCAGCGAGATCGCGAATCCCACCACGAGTGCGGTGATAAGCACCGGCGCGGAGAGTTTCGCGGCAGCCCACAGTCCCTGGAGACCGATGTCGAGGACGGCGTTGGTATCCATCAGCGATAACTCCCCACGAGCGCGGTAATGATCAGCCCCCACCCGTCCACCAGGACGAAGAGCAGGATCTTGAACGGGAGCGAGATCATGACCGGCGGGAGCATCATCATGCCCATCGACATGAGTGCGGCGGACACCACGAGGTCGATCACGAGGAACGGCACGAAGATCACGAACCCGATGATGAAGGCGGCACGGAGCTCGGAAATCATGAACGCCGGAATGAGGGTGGTGAGGGGGGTGGCGGCCGGGTCCACCGGATTGTCAATTCCCGCCGCCCGGGTCATGAGCGCGATGTCCTCCTCGCGTGTGTGCGCGAGCATGAAGGTCTGGAGTGGGCCGGAGCCGTCCTCCAGCGCCTGCGTGAAGGTGGTGTCCCCGTTGACGTAGGGCTGCACCGCGATGTCGTTGATTTCGGTCAGCACCGGCGCCATGATGAACAGCGACAGGAACAGGGCCAGGCCCGCGAGCACCTGATTGGGCGGGATCGACGGCAGGGACAGTGCGTTACGGGTCATCGCCAGGACCACGAAGATCTTGGTGAACGAGGTCATCATCAGCAGGAGCGCCGGCGCCACGGACAACAGTGTGATGCCGATGAGGGTAAGGACAGCGGCGCTCGGACCGCCGTTGATCCCGTTGATGTCGATGGACAGCCCGTCCTCCCCCGGCTCAACAGGGATGGTCGGGTCAACCGGCGGCGCGGGCGGGAGCGGTTCGACGACGCCGGCGTGAGCCGGTGCACCGTTGGCCGCGAGGAGCAGGACAATCAGGAATACGCCCGCGAGTAGCAGGACTGCGCGGCGCACGGATACTGCCCGGAGTACCGGGACTCTCACCCCAGCCCCTGCCGGAAGGCATTGGCTGTCTGCTTCCAGGTTTCCGGGGAGAGGATTGAGCCCGCGAGAGGCGAGTTCGACGACGGCCCTTGCGGGTTGCGTGCGGCTCGCGCGGCTCGGCGCCCGCGCTCACCCTGGCCAGTGCTGCGCCCACCCTCACGTTGAGTGCTGAGATAATCGCCCTTAGCGGACGCTATTCCGCCATCATCTACACACTCAGCGGGGGTTTGTTGCGCGCTCGAGCGGGACGCAAGGGTGAGGACCTTCGCGAAGGCGGTGGCGGCGTCGTCGTTCTCTGCATGTGGGACCGCAGTCAGCGCGGCCGGAGCGTCGCTGGTGTGCAGCACGTTCACGGACTGCTCGGTCACCCCGAGGAGGAATCGCTGCCCCTCCGCCTCGACGATGACCACCGATGCCTTGGGGCTGATCCCGTGCCTGGCCACAACGTTGACCGGGCTGACCTTGCCCCCGCGGCGCTGCGAGCGGGAGATCCTGCGGTGCATGTACCAGAGCAGA